>CBHCZH010000006.1:0-49235 GCA_965977975.1 uncultured bacterium | reverse complement strand
CCCGACCTACAACAGCGCGGGCGTGTTCGAGACTTACCCATTTCCCGAGGGCCTGACACCGGACATCTCTGCGGTCCGGTATCAAAGGGACCCGCGTGCCATCGCCATATCACGCGCGGCCAAGCGGCTCGATGACCTGCGAAATGCGTGGCTCAATCCCGGCGATCTTGTCCAAGTCGAGGCCGAGATCATATCGGGTTACCCAGACCGAGTCCTTGCAAGGGATGCCGCGTCGGACGCGCTCTTGCGCGAGCGCACGCTGACAAATCTTTACAACAGTCGCCCGCAATGGCTGGTCGACGCGCACTCGGACCTGGATGTTGCGGTGGCCGCGGCCTACGGATGGCCCGTGGACATTTCCGAGGAAGACGTGCTGGCGGGCTTGCTGGAACTCAACCTCGCACGCGAGGCACTCGGCGCGCGTTCGAAGGATGGCCTGAAAACCGGGAAACCACGCCGCCCGGCGCCGGAGGAGGTCCGGCGTGCCCCGCAGATGAAATTGCCCGTTGCGGGCGGCCGCAAACCCGGGGCCAGTGCGCAGCACGGAACCTCCGACGAGAGCCAAGACCAGCCGGCACCCGCAGGTCGGCCGCGGCATAGCAGGCGCCGGGCAAGCTAAGCTCGAGCCCGTGGATTCGAGCCGGGCTTATCACCATTCGGCGGGGCGGTTAGGTCCTCCCAGCGGCGGCACCGCCCTTGGCCCATGCGAACGACCGCTTTGGGCATCGTCCGCAAGCGAGCGCAACAACCAACTTGAAGGCGCAAGGCAGACCTCACCGCCCCAATCCTCGCCCTCTGCCCCACCCGATCCAATCGGGTAGCGCCTGCGAGAGCGGCCGGTCGATAAACGGCGGAATGCCGAGCTCCTTGTCGCGGTGGCGCAGCAGCGATTCAACCTGCGGATCGCGCTCGAGTGTCTTGGCCAGCTGCGTCATCTGGCTGGCGATGCGCCGCGTGCTGGTGTCATCGCCGCGGCGCTCGAACATCTCGTGCCGGTCGCCGAGCTGGCGCCAGGCCTTGACGAACTGATCGGCCCGGAACTTGGGGTCGGTGCGATAGCGCCGCTCCCAGTCCATTTCGGAGATTGCGCGGCTGGTGTTCCCGGCGGCGGTCTCGTCGATCAGCTTCATGTCGCGCACGAACGCCTCGCGAAGGTCGCGCGCACCTTCGGGACGCAGCGAGTCGAGCGCATGGCGGGCGTCGTGATACTCGCGCAGCTGACCAGAGGCTTCCTGCCGCCCTTGCCGGCGCTCCTCGACGATCTGCGCTGCCGCACGCGCGAACCGCACGACTGCCTTGTCGAGCGACAGGGCGCGATCGGCTATGTCCCTTGTATCGGCGAGGCTCGGCTGGCGCGGCGAGGCGCGCAGCTTGAGCCCGGCGAACGGGTCGTGCTCCTGCGGAACAACCTTGGGAGCGCGTCCCTTCTCCGCAGCGTAGTCGCTCACCATGTCCTTGCCGCGCTCGCGGCTGAGCGCGCGCACGAGGCGAGCGCGGTCGGCGAAGTCGTCGCGGCCGTAGTGCAGGTCGACCTGCGCCCTGTGACGCGACAGCGCGACATAAGCCGCGTGCCGGTCCATGCCGGGCGTGGCGAGTACATGCACGCGGTGCACGGTCATGCCCTGTGCCTTGTGGATGGTCGCGGCGTAGCCGTGATCGATGTTGGCATAGTCCTTGTGATCGAACGCAACCGATCGCCCATCGTCGAGCATGACCTGCATGCGCATCGCATCGACGCTGCGCACCGTGCCGAGCGAGCCGTTCTTTACGCCAAGGCTGCGCTCGTTCCTCAGGAACATGATCCGGTCGCCCGATGCGAACGTGCGCAACCCGCGTGTCACGCTCAGCCGCACGTCGTCGCCAAGCTCGCCGGCATCGCGCAGCTTCGCGCGCGCTGCTTCATTGAGCGCACGCACGTCGTCTTTGGTGTGCGCAAGCACGATGCGGCTGGCCTCCGGCGCATCACGCCGGTCGCGGTCCCAGCTGTCGATCAACTCCTGCCGCGCAGCCTCGCGCGTGGCGGCGGCGTGGACATGTCCAGCCTCGTTGTAGGTATCGAGCGCCTCGGCGGTGCTGCCGGTCGCCAGCTGACGCGTAGCATCGCGCTGCCAGTCTTCGCTTTGCCTTCTAATCTCGGTGATCTCGACCGCACCGTGACGTTCGGCGATCGAGCGGAATGCCGCCCCCGCCTCGATCGCCTGCAGCTGCTCGACATCGCCGACCAGAACCACTTTGGCCTGGCGTTTACGCGCTTCGGCGATAACCCGCTCCATCTGCCGCGTGCCGATCATGCCGGCCTCGTCGATGACCAGCACGTGGCGGTCGGTGAGCAGCTCGCGGCCTTGCGACCATTGATGTTCCAGACTCGCAAGCGTGCGCGAGGCAATGCCCGATCCTGCTTCCAGGTTCTCGGCGGCAATGCCCGACAGCGCCGCGCCCTGGACCTCGTACCCGGCAAGCTCCCAAGCCTCGCGCGCTACACCAAGCATCGCGCTCTTGCCGCTGCCGGCATAGCCGACAACGTTGCTCAGACCTCGATTGCTGGTCGCGTGCTCCAGGGCGCCGCGCTGATCGCGCGAGAGCGTCAGGCCGCGCTTGCGGGCGCGCACAACCGCGCGCGCCAGGTCACGCTCGCCGACCGCATGACGCCGGCTAGCGTCGAGCTTCACGGTTGTGTTCTCGAGCCGCTTCTCGGTCTCGATCATCGCGCGCGAGGTGAACCGGTCCTCCCCTCGCCCATCCTTGCCGAGCCTCACAAGATCGGGCGAAGCTTTGACCGCCGCGAAGACGCGGTCGAACTGCTCCTTGCCGTCGCTGTGGCGGTGCACGAACCGGGCAAGGTCGCGTGTGGTGAACGTCGCCTGGTTGTGCGTGATCGCCTCCAATGCGAGGCTTGGATCGGCAAGGATGCGCGCGCCGTTGCGGCTCGCGATCTCCGCGTGATCTTCGAGCCGTTCGCTCTCCAGCCCCTGCCCCGCCATGCGCGAAGCGGCGGGGCCGATCTTGTGCTGCGGCTCGAGATCGATCCCTTGCGCTTCCAGTGAGCGGTGATCGATCCGCGCATCGATATCGAGCTCGACGAGCCGCGCGTTGACGTGGTCGGCCCAGGCCTCGCGCCAGTGCGCCAGCAGTTCGGTCCGGTTCCACTCGCGGACCTTCGGACCGAACCCGTTCTCATCGACCTCGCGCATGCTCAGCATCACATGCGCGTGCGGTTTGGGCTCGCCGTCGGCGCCTATGTCCCAATGCACGTTGAGGTCGGCGATCATGCCGCGATCGACGAACTCGCGACTCACAAAGTCTCGCGCGAGGCGGATGCCTTCGGTCTGGTCGAGCTCGCGCGGCAGCGCGAACTCGACCTCGCGGGCAAGCTGCGCGTCCTTGCGCAGCTCGGCCGCCTCGACATCGTTCCACAGCCGCTCGCGGTCCGACAGATGCTCGGGCGCACCATCGGGCAGCAGCACCTCGGAGTGCACGACCCCGGCCTTGTTCGAGAAGTCGTGATGGCGATTGAGCCGCTGGTCGTGCAGCCGCGAGGCCGAGCGGTAGGCAGCGGCCGCCAGCGCCGAGGATCCGGACGCCCGGGAGATGACCTTTGCGCTGAAGTGGTAGATCGCCATCGCGACCGTACCAGTTACAGCAACCAAGCCACGTCGGCACGACGTATAAGCGCGCCCTCGAAAGAATTCATCTTTCTCAGGACCGACGAATGTCAGGAGATTTCAGGTCGTTGCGACTGATCGAATGCATCGATAACTGGTCCGTCCTCGCCGCACAACGGAAAGGACACACCATGCGCAAACCACGCGATTACGATGCCGAGCTCAAGGCGCTCGACGACAAGGCCAGGGAACTGAAAGACCGCAAGGTGCGCCAGCTTGGCGAGCTGGTGATCGCGACCGTAGCCGATGCAATACCGGTCGAGGAACTTGCCGGGGCGCTGTTGTTGACGGCGGAAGGCAAAGGCCCGGCACGGGAGGACTGCCGCAAGCGTGGGGAGGCGTTTTTTCAGCGGTCGTCGCCAAAGACTGCGCGCGGCGCTGATCGCCGTGCGAGCGGCGGTACGACGAGCGGCGGCGACGCGAAACCGGCTGCTGGCGAAGCGAGCGCGGCATGACACGCGTGAGTGGCAGGTGAAGCGCCGCGAGCGCACGCGGCAGCTGATCGAGCTTGGCGGACTTGTTGCCAAAGCTGGACTGATCGAGCTGACCGATGACGATCGGGCGGTGATCCTTGGACTGCTTGTCGAAGGAGCCGCGACCCTGCGAAGCGACTGTCGCGATGAAGCGCTTACGCTCTGGGGGCGGCGCGGGAGGCGAGCGTTCGCGTCGAATGCCGCTGGCGGATAGGTGGCGCGCCATCACGGACAGATTGCAAAGTCCGCCGCAAACTCAAGGTGCTCGACATGAACGCCGCAAGGCGGCACTCCGCACGGATGCGCTATGACTTCTCGAACTTGTCCGCCCTCGATTTCGAGGAGCTAGTTCATGATCTGCTGCAGAATTCGTGGGACATTAGGCTTGAGCTATTCAAACCCGGCCGGGATGGGGGCGTGGATCTTCGTGCCTTCGTCGACGGGTCGGACCTCGTCGTCCAATGTAAGAACTACGCCAAATCGACCTTTTCCGATCTCCGAGGGAAAATGCGCGATGAGGAACTGCCGAAGCTGAGGCGACTGGAACCCGGCCGGTATATCTTGGTGACCTCTCTTGCCCTCAGCATTGGCCAGAAAGACGAACTGGTGACCTTGCTCTCTCCTTACGTGTGCAGCGGCGAAGACATCATCGGCGGGAATGAGCTGGAGCGGATGCTTGAGAACGAACAAGAGGTCGTCAAGCGACACCACAAACTCTGGCTCACCAGTATCCCCGTCCTCGAGCGGGTCCTTCATGCTGCCGAGCATCATCAGACGAGGTCTTACGTCGACCGGGTGAAGAGAAAGCTTCCTCTCTATGTGCAAACCCCGGCCTACTCGCGCGCATTCGAGGTCATGGAAGATGGCGGGATCGTGATAATTTCTGGTTCCCCAGGCATCGGTAAATCGACCCTAGCCGACATGTTGCTGTATGACCACGTGGCGAGCGGATTTACACCGGTGGTGATCAGGAGCGGGCTTTCAGAGGGCAGGCGCCTCGCCACTGGCGAAGGGCCGTTTGTCTTCCACTTCGACGACTTCCTAGGACAGACCAACTTGGGAGACAGGCCTGACTTCCTCGGACGACGAGAAGATTCCGACCTAGTCGACTTTATGGATTGGGTTCTCTCCAGCGGCCGGCATAGGTTCGTACTGACCACAAGGGAGCACATTCTCTCAGATGCACTTCAGCGATCTGAAAAGCTCCGCCAGCACGGACTGACGCAAGAGCGGTGCGTAGTCACGGTGGCAGACTACGGTCGCGATCAGCGTGCACGAATTCTCTACAATCACCTGTGGTTTAGCGAGCTTCCGCGGCCCTATCTGCGCGAACTGCTGCGTGACGACTTCTTTCTGGAGATCGTCGACAATGATGATTTTAACCCGCGAATTGTGGAATGGCTGGCGAGTTACCGGCGAGTGAGCTCAGTGCCAGCGGAACGATATCAAGACCACGTGAAAGAGCTGCTCGAGAACCCACACGAAATCTGGCGACATGCATATTGTCATGAGCTTTCTCAGGCTTCGCGTGATATGTTAGTGACAATGCATTCGCTCTCCTACGTCACTTATTCCGATGATCTTGAGAGAGCCTTTGCCAAGCTTCACGCGGTAGTTCTCAAGCGCACAAACCAGCAGGACGTCCCAGCGGCGTGGCGAACCGCGATGAAGGAGATGGAGGGATCCTTCATCGAGGTTCGCGACGGCGTCGTCGATTTCCTAAACCCCTCGCTTCGCGACTTTATGGCAAGCATCCTCAATCAGGACCCGGATATCGCGCGCGACATCGTCACCTCGGCGATCCGCTTTCATCAGCTTGAGCGACTTTGGCATGGGTCCGGGCCAGATGGTGCTTTTCCGTCTGTCCGCTCGCGCCTTCTGCAGGATCAAGAGACCTTTGCGGCAGCCCTTCAGCGCCTTCTTGAAGTGCCGAGCCTGCGCTGGTTCAAAGAGCCACGCGGGACCGTCGGGCGCTACGTCGACTCCAGCTTTCCCGAGCGTGCTGAGACCCTTCTTTCGATGAGAGCTGACCTCCCGAATGTGACACCAGTGGCCGAAAGGGCAGTCGATTTGGTGAGCGCGAAACTTGCATCGTGGGAACTGAACATCGGGGATGTAACCGGCTTGCTCCAACGCGTCGCGAAAAGAAACGTTCAAAGCGAGATGAAGGACGTACTTCCGATCTTCGAAGCCATCGATTCGCATCTGCTTAATGCTCGCGCGGAGGACTGGGTGTCTCTATTTGAGCTGAAAGCAGCGCTTGGTAGTCAGGCGCAGTTGCGATTGCCAAGCTTCGGAGCAGCATTCGCAAGTTATCGCACATCGGGCCTTACGGAAGAGAGATTAGATTGCAGGGACCGCGACGACCACGAAGCGTTGCAGCAGGCGTTGGAACATCTCCAACAAAATTCTGGCACCGATTTCTCGTATGAGATTGGTGAGATCGAAGAGCGGCTGAGCGAGATCGGAAGTGGGGGCGGCACCAGCTCAAGCTTTTCCCGAGCCGACGGGTCAGACCTCGTGCCCGAATGGGCCTCTTCCATGGACGATGGTGAGCTTCGCCAGATGTTCGCGACGTTAACCTGAGTTTGGGCCGCTCGAGAGGGTGAGGCCGCGGATCGCCATTCATTCGAAGCGGCACCCGCGGCGTCGAAGCGCCGCGGGCGCCCTTCGGTTCAATCCACCGGATTCCACAGGATGACGAACCGGTCATCGCGCTCGTCGCCGGTGGCGCGGGCGAGGTTGGCGTAGAGCCTGCGCGGCCCGAACTCGGGGGCGGCAAGGCTGAGCGAGACGTACTCGTTGCCGGAAGTCTCGGAGCGCCGGTTCCACCCTGCGCCGATCTCCACGTCGCCGGAGTAGACCCGGTAGTCGGGCTGGACGTCGTTGGCCTTGCGGGCGTTGCGGGTGATCGTGATCTCGGCGCGGATGCTGAGCGTCTTGAGCTGGCCCTTGAAGGTCCCGTTCTCGCTGGCGGTGACATATCCGATGGCAGGCATTGTGCTTCTCCTTGTCTGTCGACCGGGACCCATTCCCTTGTCGATGGGCCGACCGGGATGGCCGGGACAAGAAAAGCCTGAACCGAAGGCCGAAGCGTCAGCGGAGGACCGGAAGCGGCGAGATTGTTGCTGCGCGAGGAGCCGCATTCATGCGGCGGGGAAGAATCTCGCTGGCGATGGTTTCGGGGACTTCGACCGGCCGTAGGTCATGGCCTCAGGAGACGGGACTGGGGTTCCGTGGCAGTGCAGGAGCAACCTGCCGAGCACACAAATGTCGCTGCGATGGACGGACACTTCAGCGCCAGGTGGCGCAAACTGACAGCTAAGCTGCCGCTTCCGCCTCCAGCTCCGCCAGACGCTCGCGGCAAACTTCTTCGACGATGTCGCGCAGGCGCGAGACCGACGCCGCCAGCGCGTCGAGATCCTCGGTGGTGATCGAGTAGCTCGCCGAGTAGCGCGCTTCGACGTAGGCGCGCTTCAACCGTTCGAACCGGGCACGATCCTTCTTCGTCTCGCGCGGCCAGGCATCGATCAACCGGGACTCCTTGTCCTCGGCCAGCGAGCGCAGAAACTTGATGTTGTGCGAGCGTGGGAAATAGAGCGTCCGCACCAGCAGGAAGCAGATGTACAGCCGCTCGGTCGCCTGATGCAGGGTGAAAGCGACATCGTTCCGCCACGTGTCGGTCTGTTCTTCCTGACGCTGCAGTTCAAACGTCCGCAGCGACTGAGAGGCCAAAGCGGACCAGTGCTCGAAGTACTCCTCCGCCATCCAGTGGGCATCAGCCGGTGTGAGCGGCCGGGGGGTTGCGAGCGAATGACCGGGCAGCTCGTAGAGCGCGATGCCGTCGCGCGCGATATCGACCCAGAAGTACTCGCCGCGCGCGAGGCTCTGGTTCACCTCGTCGAGCGAGTGGACGATCAGATTGACCGGGCGGGCAATGGCGGGATCGCGGGCGATGCGGTCCTCGGCGAGATACCAGTAGTCGGCAATGTCGGTCAGGTCTTCATGGCTGACCACGATCAGCAGGTCGAAGTCGGACTGGTAGCCGTTCTCGGGTTCGTCGACCCAGTCGTCGCGCGCGTAGGAGCCGAAAAGGACGATCCGGTAGACCTTGCCACCCCGCTTGTGCGGCTGCGTGGCGCGCGCGATGGCCTTGTCGAACTCCTCGAGCAGGACGTCCCGGATGCGTTCGAGTTCGCGCTGTTGCCGCTCGGGCAGATGGTCGGGATCGGTCCTCATTGCTTGTTACCCTAGCGGCGCGAAGGCGGTTCGCACAGCCTCGCCGGCGGTGGCCGGCGAGGCACGATTTCTGACGGCGGTTGCTATCTGAACCAGCGCCGCCACCAAGACCGCGCGTGCTCCGCCGTTTCGCGCTGCTCAAGGCAACGATCGATTTGGGCAATAGCGCGAGCGACCTCGCGCTCCACTTGCTTGATGGAAAGCCCGCTATGCTCCGCAAGCTCGGCATAGCTCGTGCCCTCGCGCCGGACGGCGAGGAATATCTCCCTACGCCTGCGTGGCAGCGTCAGCAGCGCCGCTTCCATCCGGGCGAGAAGCTCCGGATCGCTCGGCTCACTGGGCGGACGAGCGACAGGCGCGAGCGAGCGTTCCAACTCGCGCCGGGCGCGCTCGCGCAGCTCCGGAAGTCCTTCATCGGTCATCGGGCATCTCTGGTGCGAGAGCCGGGACCGTCCGCCTCCGGCACAAAGGCGAGCAGGTAGTCGGCCGCCTTGCTGGCAGCGCTCGCCGCGCGGAATATCGCCTTCTCGTCCTCGCGCAGCACGGCGAGCCAGCTGCCGATGTAATCGGCATGCCGCACGGTCGGGCGGAGCGACAGCGAAGCACAGGCAAAGGCGCTGGCCATCTCGGCGACCAGCTCCTCGCGGGCATAATCTGCGCTGCCGAAGGTGCCGCGCTGGTCCCTGTCCAGCCTGCTGACGTGCCCGGTCCAGTGGCCGAGTTCGTGCAGCGCGGTGCGGTACCAGTTGACCGGCTCGTGGAACGCGGCCTGCGCCGGCACCGCGACATAGTCGCACACGGGCGCGTAGTAGGCTTGGCCCCCGCCGATGCGGAAGTCGGCGCCGCTGGCATCGATCAGCGCCTGCACCTGCGGCAAGATATCCGCTTGCGCGGGAAGGTCGGGGCTGCGGGTCAGTTCCTCGGGCAGGCGCTCGCACTGCTCGACGTTGAACACGGTGAAGCGCTTGAGGAAGGCAATGCTGCGCGCCTCGCGGTCCTCGTCCTGCGCCCGCTCCTCCTCGCCCTTGGGCGTGAACCGGTCCGCATAGCAGACGGTGGTTCCCTTCTCGCCCTTGCGGACGTTTCCGCCGGCTGCCTGCGCCTGCCGATAGGTCAGCCAGCGCTGCGAAGCGAACCGCCCCTCGATCACGGCGGCCCAGAGGATCAGCACGTTGATCCCCGAATAGCGCCGCCCGCTCGCGGCATTGGCGGGCATCGTGCAGCCGCACGTCGCCTCATCCCAGGGCTGCACCCATGGCAGCCGCCCCTCCTCAAGTTCGGCAATCACCCGCTCGGTCACCTCGGCATAGAGGCTCCTGCGCGCCGGCTCGGCCTTGCGCTCCATCGCTTCCCACTCCTTTTCCAAACCGCCGCAAACCGGCGCCGGAATGGCGGGTGGGCGGCATGAGCGGACCGGCGGTCCCGCCGGCGGAGGCGGGCCGCACCCAACGGGCCGCAACGAAGTGGAGGACCCCGGCGCAGCCGGGGTTGCGGCACGCCGCGGCGGGACCACAGGGGAGCGGGCGACCACCCGCCAGCCGGTGCCGCAGGCACCAGCGCCAGCGCGCGAAGGCGCGCTGTCCGCTTGGCCGGAGCACCAGCTCCTGCCCCGCGTCAGTCGATCGTCACCCGGATGGGCCGAGACGCAGCAGGGCGACTCGGCGCCGTGTCAGCGGCGTAGAGCGCGGTCACGCTCGCCGAGCGTGAGACGCCATGGGACTTCGAGTTCAGCAAGTACGGCGCGAGCCACACATACCTTTGCGCCGCGTCCGGCCGCATCTGGCTGCGCCGAGACGTAGCTGGCTTTTCAGCACCCTTGCGCCATCCATGACGATCCCGATCCTGCTCGCGGGGAGCCAAAGCAAATCAGACAGGATCATGCCATGCCCGACACTCCCGACCGCATTCTTCGCCTCAATGCGGTCCTCGATCGCACTGGTCTCAGCCGCTCGACGCTCTACCGGAAAATGCAGGCCGGCACGTTCCCGATGAACGTCAAGATCAGCGAACGTTGCGCCGGCTGGAGGCAATCGGCCGTCGAGGAATGGTTGCGCAATCCAATGTTCTATGAGGCGGCCGAGCATTCACAGGAATGACGGCTTTCGCGTCCGGATTTGCAGCATTCCGGTCCGCGTCACCGCAGTCGGACGCAGCTGTTGGTTCATCTGGCTCGTCGCCGCCATTTGCATGATCGATAAACGAGGCATTTATCGATCATGCTCTGGAATTTTCATCCACCAGCCGGTTCGTTCTGCTCAAGTAAGAGGTAGAGTGGCACTGCCCCTCACCGAAGCCCGCTCTTAGAGCTGGTACGCGCTCTTGAGGCGCTCGATCACTGTTGCTCGCGTCATGTCGACCGCAAATTGCCTAGGGTCAAACTCCTCAGCGGACTCGAGCGCGGCAATGAATGTGCCCATCCCGGCGCGGACCTTGTCGGGAAGCGCATAGTGCGCGTCAGCCGGGAGCAGCTGCAGCAGGCGTGCAACATCGTTGCGATGCTTCTTGATGTCGCGTTCGTCGATCGCCTCACCATTCGTCCGTCGTTCGCTGAGATCCACCCAAGCGCGTGCCTTGAACGGGATGATCGCGGCTTCGCCGAGGACCGGAATGCCATCGACCGTGCGCACCATCGACTTCAGGAACTCATAGTAGTCCTCTTCGAGCAAAATTGCGGAAAGGCTCGCCGCTTCCTCGCCGATCGGCAACGGAGTGAGCTGACTTGCGTCCGCGAGGACCAGCCCGGGCGGTGTGCGGGAGAACAACTCAAGCATAGCCGGGAAATCGGGGGTTTTCGGCTTCTGGAATCGATACAGGAGGCGTTTTCCATCGCTGCGCTGGCGTACTTGATAGGCCCCCTCTTCGACAAAGGCCCAAAACCGCTCTGAGAATGCCGGATCGAGCGCTTCGACGATAAGAACGATGTCGAGATCTTTGGTGGCCCGGAAGTCGAGGCCGACATCGTCCATCAAGAGTTCGCACGCTGCACCGCCGATCAGCACGTACTGGTGATCGTGCCCAGCAAAGTGGTCACGAAAGCGATCGACCCCGACTACCATCCGAATGGCTCCAACAGTTGCTCGGCCGCCTGTGCGACACGTTCGTCCGGATCGTGCCGGACGCTCAGGTACAGCGAGATCGGATCAACGACGCCATCACGTGCTAGAGTTCGGGGCTCGTAGCTCCAGGTTTCGAGCTCGGTGCGGTCTTCCGCGAATACGGTCGCGGCGGCATTCTCCAAATGCGCCGCAGCTTGCTTCCAGCGAGCTGCAGCGATCGCCCTGCGATCAACTCGAGGGGCGGCGAGCATCGTGTATTGCGCAAGAGCACTTTCGCCTGCGCGCGGGGCGGACTGGTCGTCGAGATGGCCGGAGACGACGCGCACCTTACGCACCGGGGATTGCAGCCTGTTCTTGATGCTCTCCCAAAGCTCCTGCCCATGGAGCAGCATATTCAGACGCCGTTGTCGGCCGACATGCCGTGCCCTGGCAATCTGAAGCGCCTCCAGTTCGTCTAGCGCGCGGCTCATGCTCATGACCGCGACACCGAGTCGCTCGGCCAGCTCGGTTAGATTTGCGTCTTCGAGCTGCTCGCCGAGAACGATCGCAATGAGAAGAAGCTGCGCGGTCGGCGTGATCAGCTCACTCGGTTCGGAAGGGGCGCGCGTGCCACGCTCGCGCAGGTCGAGCAGCGCTTCGGGAACGTAAAGTTGGGCTCCCGGCGCGAGAAAGCCTATCCGCCGCTCAACCATTTGGCGACGGATGGCCGCCGGCGCATGGCTTAGGAGCAAGATGACAAGTTGGGCGCCGAGCTGACGACGCAAGACTTCGCGGTGCTTCACGAAATCCGCTGTGAAACCCATGCCCGGCCGCCAGTTTTTCCATGCGGCAACGATCAGGGATTGGCCCATCAGCGTGCCTCGCCACAACCGATATCGGTCGAGGAGGAAATGGGGCAAGCTCGGAGGCGCGACGGGATGGAGGCTCAGTCGCTCCCCAAAAGCGGACTGAACGTATGCTTCAGCCGCAGCGGCTTGTGCGTCGAGATCTTGTGCATCGTCTAACATTAGATGCGCCATTTAACACGAGTGATGTTATATGTCTATCTGATGTTAAATACCCCCCTCGAGCCTTTCGGCCGCTATGAAAAGCGCCGTCCCGGATCGTTTCGCAACGAACCCCCGATCACCGGCAAAATGCGCCTCGGGATAAATCTCCGCTGGGAAGGTCGCTCGATCGGAAATTCGCTATCATCGCCGGGCAAGTACAACTGCGGGCCACGAGTCGATGACTGACTTCGCTGATCAGAACCTGTTCCAGATGTTCGTCACCAATGGAGCTCGGCCCGGCTTCTGGCTGCGGCGCACCACTTGGGGCAACAGCTGTGCGCGGGTGACGTCAGTAGGTCCGCTTACCGGTTCCGCGCCATATTATGGCAACCCCAAAGTCCATGCCGACATTTATGACCTGACGACAGGCGAGTTGCGCGAGGCCAACGCGCGTTTACCGGCCGCCGGGACCTATAAGACCTGGCGGCTGATTGACCCGCCGGCATGGGCAGTGGGTGCCGAGACTGGCGATCGTGACTAGACGAGCTGGCCATCGGGACACGTCCGCGCGACGGCGCCCCCGACGTGTCTGTGAACAGGTGAGCGAGAAAACGGCGGCTCCCCGCGCCGAGGCCGAGGTCCTGGCGGAACTGCGCACGCTCTGCCACCAGCCGGGTTTCGCGCACATCGTAGCGCAAGTCATCGTCCGCGATAATTTCGTCTTCTACCAAGACGAGATGAAACCCGAGGACATGGCGCACCTCTTCGGATCAAAGCGGCTGATTAGGACCGAAGTCGCCACTCTAATCGGCTACATGATCCAAGCGGGTCCCGAGACCTTCGACCAGCTTCCTTCCGATCCGGCGGCATTGCTGACGCAGGTCGAGGCGCTGCTCGAGGAGCTTCACCGTCGACTGAGCTGGCCGATGTTCGGTGACGGAATCGAGAATTTCATGGCCTCGCGCGAGAATGTGGAGACGCTGCGCGAACCGATCTTCTACGCTGGCGAGTCTGCCTTCAACTTCCAGTATCGCGACTTCGCGGTCGATAAATATCGCGCTGACAATCCCTGGTTAGAAGCCAATCGCGGCTTCAGCATCGAGGAAGCGGCGGCGCTCGTCGATGCCTGTCTCGCGCTGACCGAAGAGCAGGTGACTGCTCGCTGGAAGTCGGCGTCGGTTGAGACCGATCCCTCCACCTGGTCGCTGTTGCCCGGCTTCATCGTGACCCAGCCCGATCTCGTTGCGCGCAGCGGCTTATCAGAGGAAAAGGCCGCCGCGATCATCGCGGCCTTCTCGACGCCACTTGGCGACAACACCGCGTTCATCGCGCTCAACGACTATAACCTGGCAACTTCCGCGCCGTTCATAGCTCTCGGCGACGGACGCTTCGCGGTGTTCCAACATTATGCTCCTGTCGAAGCACTCTACGAAGCGCCAATGTACTGGATGTTTGCGGACAAGGCCTATCGCGCCACCGCCGCTGCGCATCGCGGGGAGTTCACCGAAGCCATAACCCATAAACGCCTTGTCGATGTGTTCGGCGTGGCCAACGTCCACCGCGGTCTCAATCTCGATCGCGCCAAGGGCGACCGGGTCGGCGAGATAGACATTCTGGTCGAATTCGGCGGCCGGCTCTTGCTTGTGCAGGCCAAGTCTAAACGGCTCACGATCGAGGCACGGCGCGGCAGCGAGCTGAGCATGCGCGCCGACTTCAAGGCTGCGGTCCAGGATGCCTATGATCAGGCGCTGCTGTGCGCGGAGGCGTTGTTCGAACCCGGCATCAAGATTCTTAGGGCCGACGGATCAACGGTTGCGCTTCATCATTCACCACAGAAGATCTACCCCATCTGCCTGGTTGCCGATCATTACCCCTCGCTGGTCTTCCAGACTGATCGTTTCCTTGAAAAGCGGCCCGTCGACCATGTCGCGCAGCCGATCGTCACCGACATCTTCACGCTCGATGCGGTGTGCGAGCTGCTCGACCGGCCCGTTCGCTTTCTCGGCTATTGCGAGCTGCGTGACCGCTTCGGCGAACGGCTGATCTACTCGCACGAGCTGGTCCTGCTCGCTTGCCATGTCCGCCAGAACCTTTGGATCGACGAGGACATCGGCGGCATGATGCTAGACGACAACATCACCGGCTCGGTCGAAATCGCTATGCTCGCGCGCCGCCGCGGTATTGCGGGTGAGCGCACGCCGAAAGGGCCACTCACCGCCTTTGTCGGTACGCCCTTCGAGGGGATGCTCAAGCGGATTGAGGAGCGACCCGAGCCGTCGTTGATCGACCTCGCCCTGTTCATGCTGGAGGCGAGCGGCAATTCGATAAAAGCCTATAACAACGGAGTCGCGCTGATCGTCGATCAGACCCGAAAGGATATGCGGCAGCACGACTTCAGCCTCGCCATGGGCAAGGTGGGGCTGACTGTCCACACGAGCTACGAGCAGCCGCGCGATGTCCGCAAGCGGCTAGAAACGCATGTCGAAGCCCGCAAATACGCCTGCCAGGCGAACCGCTGGTTCGGCCTGTTTCTCGATCCGGCCGATGGCCTCCCTGTTGTCGGGATTGTGCTGGATTTTCCCTGGCAAGAAGATCCCATGCGGGCAAAGCTTGCCGGCTATCTGCCAAAGGCCGGCCCTCGGACCTCGTTACCTAGGTCGCTGGAGCGGCTGGTGCGCGCTCGACCTGAGCGCAAACTCGGCCGCAACGACCGCTGTTTTTGCGGCAGTGGCCTCAAGTACAAGAAGTGCTGCGGCCCGTAGGCCACAGCACGATCATCATGCGATGCTTGCTCTCTTTGCGATGAAAGGAGAAGCTCACCTCCGTGGTCCATCTATTCGTCGCCATTACCGATCGGAGCTGGTTCGATCTGCTTAGCCAGGAGCGGCCCGATGAGGTCAATTTCTGGCAACCGAGCGGCGCCCGCAATTTCGGGGCGGTATCGGTTGGCGAACTGTTCCTGTTCAAGCTGCACGCACCTAATGACTATATCGTGGGCGGCGGCGTGTTCAGCCATGCGTCGAACGTGCCACTGTCGCTCGCCTGGGAGGCGTTCGGCATCAAGAATGGTGTCACCACACACGCTGAGATGCGTGAGCGCATCGCGCGTTACCGGCGTGATGACGCACTCCTCGATCCGCGCACCGATCCACTGGTCGGCTGCCGCATCCTGACCCAGCCATTCTTCTGGCCGCGTGAGCAATGGCTGCCCGTACCCTCAAGTTTCGCCCGCAACGTTGTCACGGGCAAACGGTACAGCACCGACGATGCCGAAGGTCGCTATCTCTGGGACGCCGTCGCCGAGCGCGCACACTTGCCGGGCGCGGAGACAGAAGCTGCCGCTCGCTATGGTACGCCGCAAATGGTCCGGCCGCGGCTGGGGCAGGGGGCCTTCCGGCTTGCGGTGACCGATGCCTATGAACGGCGCTGCGCGGTCTCAGGAGAGAAAACGCTCCCCATTCTCGATGCCGCGCACATCCGCAGCTATGGCGAAGGCGGGGAGCACGATCCCGCCAATGGCCTGCTGCTGCGGACCGACATCCACCGTCTCTTCGATCTCGGCTATGTAACGGTTTCCGATGATCATAGGTTCGAAGTCAGCCACCGGCTGAAAGCTGATTTCGACAATGGCCGTCACTATTATGACCTGCACGGGGCAACCGTCCGACGTCCTCGCCACGGCTATGCCGCCCCCGCGCCCGATACATTGGCGTGGCACCGCGAACATCGCTATCTCGGATGAGCGTACCCGATCCAATCGACGCCGCGATGCGCCAGGCCGCCATTGCCGAACTCGAGCGGCGTGCCGCAGGCCGACCCCTTGATGCCGATGATCTTGCCGCCGGCTTCCGGTTTCGGGGCGAGCGCGTCCCCTTTGTCAACCCGCAGCGCGGCATCTTCAAGCCGCGTGTCATGCAGTATCTGCTCAGCATCCGCACCGTCTTTCCGCGGACGGGCGCGCGGGTCTGGTACGACGATCAGCGACGCGTCCATGAGCAGATTCATGCAGGCGAGGAACTGGTCGATTACGCCTTTATGGGCAGCAATCCGGACGCCGCCGACAACCGGTGGCTCAAGGAGGCGATGGAAGCGCAGGTGCCGGTCATATACTTCCTCGGCATCGCGCCCGGGCGGTACACCGCCATCTTTCCAACCTTCATTGCTGACTGGTCGGCATCAGACCTGGCCGCGAGGATCGGCTTCGGCATGCCACTTGCTTCGACCGCGGGCGCGGCCGCGATCCCGCCCCCGCCCGAGCGGCGCTACGCGTTGCGCCTCGTCAGCCAGCGACTGCATCAGGCAACCTTCCGCGAGGCGGTGCTAGCCGCCTATGGCGGCCGCTGTGCAATCTCACGCCTTCCCGAGCGACGCTTGCTCGACGCAGCACACATCATCGCCGATCGCGATGAGCTGCTGGGTCAACCGATGGTCGCCAATGGCCTGCCGCTCTCCAAGGTTCATCATGCCGCATTTGATGCCAATCTGATCGGCATCGATCCTGACTATCGCATCCATGTCTCCGACGAGCTTTTCGCGATGAATGACGGACCAATGCTCGAACAGGGGATCAAGGCGATGCGCGGCAAGATCTTGCTCATGCCCGAACGCCTGGTCGACCGGCCCGATCGCGACCGGCTGGCGGCGCGGTTCGAGCTTTATAAGGCGGCGAACTGAGCAGCGATGGCCATCGCGCCGATTTTCTCGTCGCCCTGCGATCTTGCACATCGGCTGCCGGTGATGATCGCCGAATTTCTCGACATCGAGCAACGCCTCAAGCGACGATTCCGCGAAGACAGCATCACCGACATTCTGGTTGCTTCGCTCCTGTCTCTGCCGGGAAATGACATCGTCGTGCTAACCCCGCCGGAAGCGAAGACTGGCGGTGACTTCGACCTCGTGGTCGTCGAGCCCGCCTCCGGCGAGGCGGTACAGTTCCGCATCCAGGCGAAGCGGCTCAAGCCACATATGCATAGCTGGATGATCGGCTCCTATGCCGAGCTCGCCCATCCCCATAACAGCGGCGCGCAGTCACAGGCGCTCTTGCGCGGGTTAGGGCGCGAGGCGATTACAACTATTCCCCTCTATGCCTTCTACAACCCGGCACATGTCTGCGCCGCGTCGGGCGATACGGTATCGGGCGTCGAGCTCGCCAGCGGATGGGAAGTCCGCGAGAGGATCAAGGCGATCGCTAAGGTGAAGCCCAAGCGCCTACCTTACAAGCGCATCGGCTCGCTTCAGCCGCTGTTCTTTCCGCTTTCGACCATCCTGTGCGCGGCAAGCGGCGCGTCGCGCCCCTCAGGCATTCCGCTGCCGGCGGAAGCGCGCGCAGCGGTGGTCGAGGCGATCGAAGCGCGTTCCGGGCTTGCCGGCTTCGGGCAGACGCTCGCGATCCCCGAAGTGACCGTGCCCCGCCTGCCCAAGGCGATCAACGTAGAGCGAGCGGACGCGCCGTCTGGCGTGCGGAGGTTACGCGCCCGGAAGGGAGAGCGCCGCGACGAACTGCCGGCAGTCATTAGATCGGCCGTCGAGCGCCGCGAAGAGCGGATCATCACTGCCAGGGTCAAGCGCCCGAAGATTCTGCTGATCGCCGATCAGTCTGAGGGTTAGGGCGCGCTCCGGAGTGCTTTTCACCGGCCGTAGCCAGCTAGCGTGCCCGAACCAGCCATCATCCTAACAATCCCATTGCAGTCGCTCCCCCCTCGGGTTGAGCACGAATGGGGCTATGCCCTGACCGTCCCTTTCACTTCTGTGCGCAACTGGTCGAGGTAGTCGCTCCACCATTGGTGCATGGCGACGCGCTCTTCCCAATAGAAGCCGCGATTGTAGATCCCGCGAATAGCGTTGGTGTCGGCATGGGCGAGCGAGCGCTCGATTGCATCCGGACTCCACTTGCCGCTCTCGTTGAGCAGGGTTGAAGCAGTCGTCCGGAGACCATGCGCGGTGATCTGCCCCGCAGCGTAACCCATTCGCCGGAATGCCTGGTTGATCGTGTTCTCGCTCATCGGCCGGCGCGACGTGTGGAACGCTGGAAGCACATAGCCATCGGGTCCGGTTAGGTCGTGCAGCTTGGCTAGGTAGGCCAGCACCTGGCGCGACAACGGCACCGCATGCGGCCGGCGCATCTTCATGCGCTCGGGTGGGATCTTCCACACCTCGTTGTGAAGATCGAACTCCGACCACTGCGCCTTTCGCAGCTCGCCCGGGCGAGCCATGACGTGCGGCAGTATCTGCATAGCAAGACGCGTGATCGCATTGCCGGAATAGGCGTCGATTGATCGCAGCAGCTCTCCGACAGCCTCCGGTTCAAGAATAGCGCTGTGATGGGTGACCTTCGGAGCGACCAGCGCCCCGCGCAAGATTGAGGTCGGATCGCTCTCGGCGCGGCCGGTGGCCGCGGCATAGCGAAAGACTCGGCTGGCGAACGAGCGGCATCGCCGGGCCGTTTCGTGCTTCCCTCTCGCTTCGATCCGCTTGAGCGCCGCCAGTATATCGACCGGCTTGAGGTCGCCGATAGGACGCTTGGCCACCGGAGCGAGCTGCTCGAGCAACCAGTTCGCCTTGGAGGTCGTGGCGTCAGCCCGGCCTTCGGCGACCATCTTGTCGATATACTCCTTGGCAATGTCCCCGAAGGTGTTGGCCGCGGCGAACTGCGCCAAAAGCTTCTCGCGCTGACGCTCGGCCAAAGGATCGATACCCTCCCGCAGCTTCTGGCGTGCCTCGTCACGCTTGCGGCGAGCCTCGGCCAGGCTGACCTCGGGATAGGGGCCCAAGGCAATGCGCTTGTCCTTGCCGGCGAAGCGATACTTGAGCCGCCAGAGCTTTGCTCCGCCGGGCCTGACCTCGACGTACAGACCGCGCTCGTCAGTTCTCTTGTAAATCCGATCCGTCGGCTTCAGCGCGCGAATCTCCAAATCCTTGAGTGCCATCGCTATCCTCTTCGACTCCATCGGCCATGACGACGACGAGGCGATTCACCCTCGGAAAAACCGATATGGGGCCACGGTTTTGGCTCGGGTGCCGGGTGGCCCCAAATGGTGGCCCCATTTTTGGGGGCACCGTCTGAAATCTCGTGAGATGACGTCGGACATGGCCAGCCGGAAAATGGCAGAATTCCGCCATTTTGTCGACGTTTTGGGATGTCTTGAAAGGGATAAATGGTGCCCAGAAGAGGACTCGAACCTCCACGCCCTTTCGAGCGCCGCCACCTGAAGACGGTGCGTCTACCAATTCCGCCATCTGGGCACGGGCCGCGCGGCCTAGGAAGGCCGCCGGCAGGTAGGGGCGCGCCACTACGAAGCGACGGGCAGAATGTCAACGGCCAGCGAGCGGCTTGCGGGTGCCTGCGCCATGCGGCATGGGCCTGCGCATCGCGACGGCACCGGGCGCGGAAACCTCCGTGACACCGGCAGGATTGGAACAAGGCCATGGCTCATCTCGCTCCGCTCGAAGACAAGCTTGTCGTCCTCATCGGCGGCGGCGGATTCCTCGGAACGCATCTGGCCGAGGAGCTGTTGCGACGTGGCGCGCGCCTCCGGATCGCAGAGCGTCACCCTGAGAACGCGTTCCAGCTGAAGCCGCTTGCCGAGCTCGGGCAGATCCAGTTCGCGCGCTGCAACGTTACCGAACAGCGCAGCCTCGAAGCGGTGCTGCAGGGCGCCGATGCCGCGGTCTACCTGGTCGGCACGTGGACCGGCGACCAGCACGCGGTGCAGGCCGAAGGTGCCGGCCGCGCTGCGGAAATCGCGGCCGGGCAAGGAGCGAGCGCTTTCGTCTATATCTCGGCGATCGGCGCCGACGCCGGCTCGGACAGCGGTTATGCCGCGACCAAGGGCGAAGGCGAAACGCTGGTCCGCGCCGCTTTCCCCAAGGCGACGATCGTACGTCCCTCGATCCTGTTCGGAGAGGACGATAATTTCGTGAACCTGTTCGCCGGCTTGATCGCGGCGCTTCCCGCGCTCCCGGTGTTCGGCGCCGAGGCGAAGCTGCAGCCGCTGTTCGTCGACGATGCCGCCGCTGCCATCGCCAACGCGCTGTCCGATCCCGACAAGCACGGCGGCAAGACTTTCGAGCTTGCCGGTCCCGAAGTGCTGACGATGGAGGAGTTGCATCGCCGCATTGCCACGGCTCAGGGGCGCGAGCGGGGGTTCGTCGCGGTGCCGGATACGCTTTCCGGCTTGTTTGCGGCGCTGCCGGGCACGCCCATGAACTCGGATCAATGGAAGCTGCTCAAGCGAGGCAACGTCGCTTCGGGCGCGCTGCCCGGCTGCACCGCGCTCGGCGTGCAACCGCGCCCGCTCGGCCTGTTCCTCGACAAGTGGATGACCCGTTACCGCAAGCACGGCCGCTTCGGCGACAAGCGCGAGCCGGTGTAGGAATCATCTTCAGCGGCTCGGCCGCCGCTACATGTTGCCGATGTTAAGAATGTTGCCGTCGGGATCCTTGAACCAGACGGTCTTGAAATCGCCCGAACGGTGGACGCCGCCGGAAATTTCCATGCCCATGTCGGGATACTCCTCGAAGCGGACGCCCTGCTCCTTGAGCTGTTCGGCGATTGCGTCGAAGTCCTTTCCGGCGTTCCAGGTCACGGCGTTCGCCTTGTTGGTGCCGGCGAACTCGGATTGGTAGACGATCAGCTTGGTGTCACCCGTCCGCAAAGTGAGCATGTCGTCGCCGGCCCCATCTTCGGGCTCGAGCCCGAGCGTTTCGGCATAGAAGTCGCGGGCACGGTCGATGTCGCGGACCGCGACGATCGCCGAGGATGGCTTATCTTTCAGCAGCAGCTTTTCCTTGAGCATCATGTCGGCCTTCTCCTGGGATGCAGGTACGCCGGCGAAAGGACGCGAAGCCCTTCCGGCACGTTGGCAAACGATCGCAAGGGCCGCCTGTGCCGGCCAAATCGGCCAGGGCGAGTTCGGGGCGCGGTAAAGCCAGCTCGCTGGCCCCGTGCCTCTGCGAATAGCAGGCTAGACCGGCTCGACCAGCAGGACGGCGCCCTGGTGGCCGATCACTCGCATGCGGGCGCCGGGGTCTGCCGCGGGGCCCTTGGCAAGCCATTCGCTGTCGCCGCAGCGGACTCGCCCGGTGGCACCCTGCTCGATCGCGCTGGTCACGACGACGATCTCGCCGACCAGCCGCCCCCCGCGGTCGTTCATCAGCGGATCGGCCGGGATCACTGGGTTCGCTGCAAGATAGCGGCGTCCCGTGAACACCGCGACGATGGCCAACGCGGCAAAGATGACGATCTGCAGCGGGACGCCGATCGGCAGGAACCAGGTCAGCATGCCGACGATCACCGCCGCGCCCGCCAGCCAGATCAGGAACACGCCAGGGATGACAATCTCGGCGACCGCAAGGACGAGACCGAGCGCGAGCCAGGCGTAGTGCGCGTCGAGGGATTCGAGCCAGTCCATCAGCGCTCTCCGCTCGGCGGCACCGACGCCCGCCCTGGCGGGCGCGGCAACGGTTGACGGCTGTCGCCGCTACCGCCCAGCGCATCGCGGACCAGTTCGCCCACGCCGCCGAGCGAGCCGATCAACTGCGTCGCCTCGACCGGGAAGAGGATCGTCTTGGCGTTGGGCGAGTTCGCGAACTGCGAGACGGCCTCGGTGTATTTCTGGGCGACGAAGTAATTGAGCGCCTGAGTGCCCGAAGTGGCGATCGCGTCGGAGACGACCCGGGTCGCTTCCGCCTCGGCCCCGGCTAGCCGCTCGCGCGCCTCGGCATCGCGGAAGGCGGCTTCCTTTCGGCCCTCGGCCGAGAGGATCGCGGCCTGCTTCTCGCCTTCGGCGCGCAGGATTTCGGCGGCACGCAGGCCTTCGGCCTCGAGGATCTGCGCGCGCTTCTCGCGCTCGGCCTTCATCTGCCGGGCCATCGCGTTGGAAATGTCGGCCGGCGGACGGATGTCCTTGATCTCGATGCGGGTAATCTTGACTCCCCAGGGGCTCGTCGCGTGGTCGATGACCGAAAGCAGCTTGGCGTTGATCTCGTCGCGCTTCGACAGCGTCTCGTCGAGGTCCATCGAGCCCATGACGGTGCGCAGGTTGGTCGTCGTCAGCTGCATGATCGCGGTATAGAGGCTGGCGACTTCGTAGGCGGCCTTGCCGGCATCGAGAACCTGGAAGAAGACTACTGCGTCGACCCCGACCATCGCGTTGTCGCGGGTGATGATCTCCTGTCCGGGGATGTCGAGCACCTGCTCCATCATGTTGACCTTGTGGCCGACTCTATCGATGAACGGAATGATCAGGTGCAGGCCGGGCTCGGCGGCGAGGGTAAACTTTCCGAGCCGCTCGATGGTGTAGACAAAGCCCTGACGGACCACCCGCACCCCCATCAGCAGGAATACGAAAACCAGCGCGAGCAGCGCGATCAGGAACGGCCCCATCCAACATCCTCCCCCGAGAGCAACGATCGGCGCATGGTAGCCCGCGGTGCAACCGGCGCAAAGCAAAAGCGGACGGGGACTCTGCCTCCGCCGGTTGTCTTGCGTTGCCCGCCCGCTTAAGAGCGGACAAAATCAACTACAGCCGGACGGGATGGGACAGCGTGAAAATCTGGGCGGTACTGGTCGCGAGCGTGGCGCTCGCCAGCTTCGGCGGCGTTCTTTCGGCGCAAAACTCGCCCACTGCCCGGCCGAATGCTTCTTCCGCGGCTCCTCAACCGCCGCGCCAGGGCCCGCCGCCGACTCCGCCGCTCGGTGCCGGTCCGTGGGACGTCCAAACCGCCGACGCAAAGCTGCATGTGGAGGTGTTTGCCAGGGAGCTCAACCACCCCTGGGCGCTCGCTTTCCTCCCCGACGGCGCCATGCTGGTGACAGAGCGTCCGGGCCGGTTGCGCGTGATCCGGGGCGGCGTGCTCGATCCCAAGCCCATCGAAGGCCTGCCCACGATGATCAGCGCGGGCATCGCCGGGCTGACCGACATCGTGCTCCATCCCGATTTCGCTACGAATCGCACGCTGTACCTCGCCTACAGCAAGTCGCATCCCGATGTCGGCAACAATCCCACGCCGCAGGCCAACTCCGCGATGGCGGTGATGCGGGCCAAGTGGGACGGGGGCTACAGGCTGACCGAAGTCGAGGACATTTTCGTCGCCGAGCCCTGGTATGGCGCGCTGCCGATCCCGGCGCGCTGTTGCGGGCAGGGCCCGGCGTTCGGCAGCTATGGCGGACGGATGGCGATCGGCGAGGACGGCTATCTCTACGTCACCAGCGGTGATCGCAACTACGGCGAGTTGGTCCAGGACATGGGCAACCACCTCGGCAAGGTGCTGCGCCTCAACCTCGACGGCAGCGTACCGAGGGAAAATCCCTTCACTTCGGTTCCGGGCGTTCAGCCCGAGATCTGGTCGACCGGGCATCGCAATCCGACCGGGCTGACGATCGACCCCGAGACCGGGACGATGTGGGAGACAGAGTTCGGCCCGCGCGGCGGCGATGAGGTCAACCGCATCGAGCGCGCCGGCAACTACGGCTGGCCGGACGTCACGCAAGGCTACCATTACAACGGTCAGCCGCCCGCCAAGGGCGTGCGTGATGTCGAGGGCATGATCGATCCGGTGTGGGCATTCGGCCCGCCCTCGCACAATCCGGGCAACATCGCGGTTTATCGCGGCGCCATGTTCCCGGGCTGGGATGGCAACCTGCTGATCGCGATGATGAACCGTTCGCTCGTGCGGCTCGAGCTCGCCCCCGACGGCCACGTGGTGGCGAACGAGGCGATGCTCGGCAATCTCGGCCAGCGTTTCCGTGACGTGCGGGTCGCGCCCGACGGAGCGGTCTACCTGCTGACCGACGAGACTGCGGGCGCGATCCTGAAGATTACGCCCGCGCCTTAGACTTGGAACGCTACCGGGCGTTCACCATGGGCTCTCAAGCACCCCGCAGTAGTGAGCCGCGTCCGAGCGAGACTCTGATCATGATGCGGCGCGGCGTCTTCGCTCCGACTATCGACCGGCGTAATAATCCATAGGCTGCGGACCGAGGATAAAGGTGCGAGTTATGGCGCGGGAAGGACCTCGTTCACTTCCCATTGCGGTTCGAGATGCCTATTTGCCGGCGCCGGAAACGGAGTCTGGAGGGGAGTGGCGGAGGATAGCTCCAGCGGGGGTCTCGAAGCGGCCTTCCTCGCAAATCGCGATCGCCTGCTGCGCTTTCTCGTCGCGCGCGGGGCGGGCGAGGCTGCCGAGGACGTGCTGCAAGAGATCTGGCTGAAGATCTCGGCGCGGAACGCCGGCCCCATCGCCTCGCCGCTCTCCTATCTCTTCCGCACCGCGGACTCCCTGATGATCGACCGGTTCCGCTCGGCCCGGCAGGCGCAACGGCGCGAACATGAATGGAGCGACGCAAACGACGGCACCGTGTCGGGCGTTTCCGATTCGCCATCCGCCGAACGTCATCTGATCGGCCGTGAGCACACACGGCTGGTTCTGGAAACGCTCAACGCCCTCGGATCCCGGCCTGCGGCGATCTTCCGCCGCCACCGTGTCGACGGCATCGCGCAGCGTCTTCTGGCCGAGGAATTCGGTGTGAGCCTCAGTACCGTCGAGAGCGACCTCAGGCGGGCCTATAAGGCGCTCGCCGAGCTGAAGGAGCGGATCGATGAGGTATGAGCCAATCGTCTCCGTCTTCTTCGCAGGAGGCCCGTGGCATGGCGCTTGACGAAGTTATCCGCGAACAAGCCGTCGCCTGGGCGGTGCGCACCGGCGAGCCGGGCTTCGAGGACTGGGAAGCCTTCACGGCGTGGCTCGAGGAGGATCCGCTGCACGCCCGCGCCTACGACGAAGTCATGGCATCGGTTGCGGACGCAACCGAGGCATTGCCGCCGGTGCCTTTGGCGCAAAATGACGACGAACCGGGTTTTGCCGCGCCGCGCCGACGCTGGCTTGGCGGCGCCATCGCTGCCGCGGTGGCCGTAGCGGTCGTCCTCGGCGTCTGGCAGGCGCGCCCTGCCACCTACGCGATCGAGACAGAGCCCGGCGAGGTGCGCGTCGTCGAGCTCGAAGGCGGGGATCGCATCGAGCTTGCCGGGGCTTCCCGCATCGTGCTCGACCGGCGCAATCCGCGCTCTGCCTCGCTCGAGCAGGGGCAGGCGTTGTTCACTCTCGATCACGACCCGGATGCGCCGTTCACGCTGGCTGTGGGTGAAGACACGCTAGTCGACGTCGGCACCATCTTTGACGTGAAGCATACTCCGGGCGGAATGGCGCTGGCGGTTTCCGAAGGCGCCGTGGTGTTCAACCCGGCGCGCCAGAACGTGCGGGTATCGCCGGGTCAGCGGCTGACCAGCGCAACGGGTTCAGACCGGTACCGGCTTTCGGTTGTACCGGCGGGCGAGGTCGGCGAGTGGCGCGAAGGTCGCTTGTCCTTCCAGGACGCTCGTCTAGAGGACGTTGCCGTGGATCTCTCCCGCATGACCGGTATCGAGTTTATCGTAGCGGCGCGATCGACCGATCGGCGCGTTTCGGGCAGCCTGGCGATCGATCCCGTGCGCAGAGACCCGCGGGCGCTTGGTCCGCTCCTGGGCGTGTCGGTGCGGCACAACGGCGAAGCTTGGGAGATCGGGGCACGATAGGCATGCGTTCCGCCTGGTGGATCGGCCTCGCGGCAATCGTCGCCACCGCTCCCGCTGCAGCGGAGAGCGCGCGGATCGATGTGCCCGCCGGCCGCGCCGCCGACGTGGCAGTCGCGATCGCCCGCCAGACCGGCTCCAGCATCGTGATCGCCGACCAGGATGTGGCCAACCGTAGGGTACCTGCCATCCGTGGGAGATTGACGGCTGAGCAGGCAGTCGCGAGGCTCGCCCGGTCCGCCGGAGCCCGCGCGATACCCGCAGGTTCGAACGGCTGGCGCCTTGTCGCCGCCGCGGCGACAGCTGCGCGTCGGCGCGCTGAGCCGCGACCCGACCCGGCACCAGCTCCACCTCCGCCCGAAGCTCCACCGATCTAGATCGTGGTCGTCGGAAGCAAACGCTAAACGCCGCTGGCCGAATACCCTGGTCAGGCGGAGATCATCGAGGGTGAGGATCTCACCGTCGGCGGGGTCGGCGGGACCGAAAAGATCATGCAGCGCATCCCGACGGTTTCCTCGACTTACCTCGGCAGCGGACGCAACAAGCTGTTCATCCGTGGCATCGCGGATTCCAGCTTTACCGGCCCGACGCAGTCGACCGTCGGGCAATACCTCGGCGACTTGCGGCTCAGTTACAACGCCCCCGACCCCGATCTGCGGTTATCGGACCTCGCCAGTGTGGAAGTGCTCGAAGGACCGCAGGGCACGCTTTACGGCGCCGGTTCGCTTGGCGGCATCATCCGGCTGGTGCCGAACGAACCGGAGATGGCTGCCGTCGCCGGTTCCGCGATGATCGGAGGCAGCGCGACCGAACACGGCGCGATCGGCGGCGATGCGAGCGTCACGGCAAACCTGCCGCTCATCGGCGATAGAGCCGCGCTGCGCTTCACCGTCAATGCCGAGACGCAGGGCGGCTACATCGACAAGCCGCTGATCGGCCGGAACGATGTCAATCGCACCGAGATCTACAGCGGCCGCGCAACGGCGCGCATCGAGGTCGGATACGATTGGACGGTCGATCTCATCGGCGTGGCGCAGCGGACCGATGGCCGCGACAGCCAGTACGCTGATCGGGACGGCCCGCCACTCACGCGCGCGGCGTTGGTGACCGAAGGCTTCGACGCGGACTTCGCGCAAGGGCAGCTCGTGGTCACCGGACGCGTCGGCGAAGTGCGCTTCAAATCGTCGACCGGGATCACGGGGCAGGACGTGGAGGAGCGCTACGATGCTACCCTGCCGAACGATTCTCCGCGCCTCTTTGTCCAACACAACGACACCCAGATGATCGCCAACGAGACGCGGCTGTGGCAGCCGCTCGCCGACCGTTTCGGCTGGCTTGTGGGAGGCAGCTACACCCACAATCGTACTCGCCTCACCCGGACCCTCGGTCCTCTCGATGCGCCGGGTGCCGTCACCGGGGTCACCAACGTGATCGATGAATTCACGTTGTACGGCGAAGCGAGCTTCCGGCTGACGGAAGGCCTCGTGGCGACCGGAGGCGGTCGGTACACCCATTCGCGCCTCGGCGGCGACGGGGAGGATGTTTCGCCGGTCCTGGCGGTGGCTTTCGCCGGGATCACCGCGTCGCGAAGCGAGCAGGTGTTCCTGCCCTCGGCGTCGCTTGCAGCCACCGTGTCTCCCAAGACGATCCTTTATCTCAGATACCAGGAAGGCTTTCGTCCGGGCGGGCTGGCGATCGCCGGAGATTTCGTCGCGCGTTTCCGTAACGACAGGATCGCCACGTTCGAGCTGGGCGCTCGCCACGGCCGCGCGGGCAGCGGACCGTTCGACGTCGCCGCCAGCGTCGCTTACACCCGATGGCAGGACATCCAGGCGGATTTCATCGACAGCGCAGGTTTCCCCAGCACCGCCAACATCGGCGACGGCCGGATCTGGACGGCGACGCTTACCGGCGGCATCCTGGTGACTTCGAACCTGCGCATCGATGCGGGCCTGACCTACAACGACGGCCGGATTGACGAGCCTAGCGCGCTACTGCTTACGCGCGTGGCGCCGGTGCTGGGCATCCCGGACTTCTCGGGCCGGCTCGAGGATCTGCCAGCCCCGCTGCTCGAGCATATCACCGAAATTCCCAACATCGCCAGGTTCTCGGGCCGGATCGGCTTCGACTACCGGCAACCCCTCGGCAGAGGGCTCGAGTTGGCCGCGCAGGGATGGGCGAACTACGTCGGCCGTTCGCGGCTCGGCGTCGGGCCCGAGCTTGGCGAATCGCAAGGCGATTACCTCGACACCGGTCTGACCTTGCGGGTCGGTCGCGAGGATATTGGCGTCACGCTCGGATTGGCCAACCTGACCGACGAGGAAGGCAACCGCTTCGCGCTCGGCACGCCGTTCGCGATCGGTCGCGACCAGCTCACGCCGCTGCGCCCGCGCACGGTTCGCATCGGCCTCGACGCCGCGTTCTGAATTTTTTCGCTCCCTGCGCCAAGGTTCCGGCGCGGTGGCTCCGTCTCGCAGATCGACAACCGATCCGTGAGGGACAATCCATGCACCGTTACTTGCTCGCCAGCACCGCCGTTCTCGCGCTCGCCGCTCCGGCCGCCGCCGAAACGATCTCGACCGCCGTTACCCAGCCCGTTCGCACCTCGACCGTCAAGGCGGGTACGCCCGATTCGATCACGATCAGCTCGACCGGCTCGGTAAAGCCTGCCGCGGGTACCGCTGTAACGATGGACAGCAATCACTCCGTCACCAACCAGGGCACCATCGCGATCAGCAACGCCGACGGCGCCATCGGCATTTTCGCCAATGCCGACACCACGGGTGACATCGTCAATTCCGGCACGATCACGATCGACGAGCCGTACACGCCGACCGACGCCAACAACGACGGCGATCTCGACGGCCCGTTCGCGCTCGGCTCCAACCGGTTCGGCATCCGCACGGGCGGAGGGCACACCGGCAAGGTCACCAATAGCGGCACCATCACCGTTGAAGGCAACGATTCCGCCGCAATTTGGCTCGGCGGCCCGCTGACCGGCGCGTTCACGCATGACGGCACGAGCACCGTCACCGGCGACCGCAGCGTTGCCGTACGCACCGAGGCGATCGTCGGAAACGTCCGTCTGGCGGGCACCGTGACCGCGAAGGGGCAGGACGCGATCGGTGCCCGCTTCACGGGCGACGTAACCGGCGCCATGGTGGTCCAGGGCAGCATCAGCGCGACCGGCTACCGCTCCACGACGCTGCCCAGCAGCACCGCCAACCTCGACGCCGACGACCTGCTCCAGGGCGGCTCGGCGTTGATGATCGAAGGCAGCGTCAGCGGAGGAATCGTCCTCGCCGTGCCCCCGAAGGACAGCAGCACCACCGACAACGACGAAGACGACGACGGCATCGAGGATTCCAAGGAAGGCTCGGCGGCGGTCACCTCCTATGGCGCCGCGCCGGCGATGGTGATTGGCGCGACCGACCGCGCGATCACGATCGGTCCCGTGGCAGGTACCGCCGCCCAGTACGGCCTCCTCGTCAACGGTACGGTAACCGGGAACGGCGTCTACAGCGGCGTCGATGCGACCGGCCTGTTGATCGGCGGTCGCGGCGGTACGGTCGGCATCGCCAACGGAATGGGAATCGGCGGCACCATATCCGCCAACTCGAACGGCGCCAGCGCCACCGCGCTGCGGATCGGCGCTGGAGCATCGGTGCCGCAGGTCCACGTTTCGGGGACCGTTAGCGCGACCGGCGGAAATGCCGCCACTGCCAAGACGACCGCCATCCAGATCGATCTTGGCGCTACCGTCTCGACGATCCGCAACACCGGCACGATCAAGGCGACCGCGGCCGGAACGAATGGCTCCGCTACCGCGATCCTCGACCGGACCGGGGGACTCGCCTCGATCGAGAACAGCGGCGCGATTTCCGCCAGCGGGGCCGGCGCAACTTCGGGCCGCAACATCGCGATCGACCTTTCGGCGAACACCCTCGGCGCGACAGTCAAGCAGACACAGGTAGCGTCAGGGGTCACCGCGCCGTCGATCACCGGCGACGTTCGTTTCGGGAGCGGCAACGATCTGTTCGACGTCGCGGACGGAACCGTGAAGGGTGACGCGTTCTTCGGCGCGGGCAACAACACGATGAAGCTCTCCGGCGACGCGGTACACACCGGCCGCGCCGTCTTCGGAGCGGGCACCGACATTCTCAGCCTGGCGGGATCCTCGAAGTTCATCGGCCAGGTCGACTTCGGCGGTGGGGTGGACAGCCTGACGCTCACTGGGAACGCTGTGTTCTCTGGGACGCTGCTCAACGCGGGCGGCGCGGCCGTAAACGTGTCCGGCGGCGTCCTCAGCATCGCCGCGCCCGTCTCCGTCGGTTCGCTGACGGTTGGCGCCAACGGCATACTGATGGCGACGCTCGACAAGACCGCTAGCGAAGGTTCGCTCTATAACGTCGCCGGCACCGCTAGCTTTGCCAATGGCGCGAAGCTGGCCCTGCGCCTCGGCGACGTGAACGATGCCGAAGGCCGCTACACGATCTTGCAGGCCGGCTCGATCACGGGCCTGTCGGGCGTTACCACCAACACCGACCTGATCCCGTTCATGTTCAAGGCCACGCTGGCAACCAACGCGGCTCCGAACACGATCGCCGTGGACGTCGCCAAGCGCACCGCGCAGGAGCTCGGCCTCAACCGTTCGCAGAGCGCCGCCTACAATGCGATCTTCGCAGCGATCAACGAGGACGACGACATCGAAGACGTCTTCCTCGGGATCACCAACGGCGATCAGTTCCGCGGCACGGTCCGGCAGATGCTGCCCGATCACGCTGGCGGCGCGTTCGAAGGCGTCAGTCTCGGCGCGCGTACTTTCGCCCGCCAGGTGGCGGATCCGCAGAGCCCGGTCTACTCGCTCGGCGGGCTGGACTTGCTGTTCAGCGCCGGCGGCTGGACCAGCGAGAAGGACCTGGGCGTCACCGAGGCGTACAACCTCGGCGGCTTCGGCTTCTCCGCCGCCGGCGAGATCGATACCGGGATCGGCAGCTTCGGCGCCGGCGCCACCTGGTTCTGGAACGAGTACGACACCGGGAGCGATCAGACCCGCATCCTGTCCGACACTTACGAGCTGTCGGCCTACTGGCGCGGCAAGTGGGGCGGTTTCAGCGCTTACGGGCGCGGCTCGGTCGGCCTTGCCAACTTCAGCGGCCGCCGCACGTTTAGCGGCACCGTCGGCAGCGAGACGGTCGAAAAGACCATTCACAGCGACTGGAACGGAACGCTGATGACGCTGAGCGGCGGCGCCGCTTACGAAGGCCGCGGCGGGAACTTCTTCTTCCGTCCGGCGGTGAGCGTCGATTACCTGACGCTCGACGAGGACGGACATACCGAGGAAGGCGGCGGCGAAGCGCTCGACCTGATCGTCGATGACCGCAAGAGCGACGAGCTCGCGGTCAACGGCGGCCTCACCCTGGGCCTCGACTTCATCGGCCGGGGCGGCGGCGGGCGCCTGCTGCGCCCGAGCACTGCCGGCCGCAATTGGTTCCGCCTCGAGGCCGAGGGCGGCTGGCGCGAAATCCTCGCCGGCTCGTTGGGCGCCACCACGGCGCGCTTCGAGGACGGCACCCCCTTCACGCTCGATCCGGAGCAGACCGAAAGCGGCTGGTACGGCCGCCTGCGCGCAGTGGGCGGCGGCTCGCTGTTCGAGGTCGGAGGCGAAGTCGGCGCCGAGGACCGCCATGGCCGGACCGCCCTCTCGCTCAGGGGTACGATGCGGATGGGCTTCTAGAAGCTTCGTATCCATCGAACACGGGCAACGACGGATCGGACGGGATAGCCCCCAGGCGACCCCATTCCGTTCGATCCGTAACCTGCCCGCCACACGCCGGGGCTTGGTCGCCACGCCAGAGCGCGGCCGGCCCCGGCGTCCTTTTCTCTGCCAACGCTATCGTCTCGGGGCCTGAAAAGCGTTCCGTTTCACGATCCATTCTTCCACGCCGCCGCCCTTGAAAGGGAAGGGCGATGGTCGCAGCCGCGCCCCCGCCCCTGTTCCCTAAAGAATGAAATCGCTGGCGATAAAGCTTACCAGCGGATCGACGAAGATCTGGAAATCGGCGACGCCGTTGCCGTCCACGTCGCCGGCGACGAACGTGTCGCCGTTCTGCTGGAAATAGCGAAGCTGCCCGGCCTGGTTCGAGAATGCGGCCGTCCCGATGAAGCTGAACGCCTGATTGCCACCGACGAGCGTGTTGGCATCGATATCCGTCAGCTCGATCTTGTCACCCTGCGAGCGAGTGAAATCGGCGATCCAGTCGCTGGCACCCCCGGCGCTGTCGCTCAGCGTCTCGAACTCGAAGATGTCGCCCTTGGTGCCGCCCGTCAGCGTATCGGCGCCCGTGCCGCCGATCAGACGATCCGCACCGTCGCCGCCGTTGAGCACGTCGGCGGCGGCAAGGCCGCGGAGCGTGTCGTTGCCGCCGAGCCCGCTGATCGTGTCCTCCTCGTAGCTGCCGTTCAGCGTATTGGCCTGCGAGGTGCCGGTGAGCACCAGTCCATCGACCAGGTTGCCGACAGCGACCGACAGCGACTGCGTGTCGGCAAGGCTGCCGTCGCTTGCGCTGACGACGACATCGTAGAGATTGTCGCCATCGGCATCGGCGGCCGCGTCGAAATCGGGCGCGGCAACGAAGCTGAGCGCGCCGGTGGTCGCGTCGATGACGAAGCGCGCGGCGTCGGCGCCGCCGGCGATTGCGTAGGTCACGCTGCCCTCGGCATCGTTCGCGGCAATGGTCGCGACAGCCGTCGCGTTCTCGTCGAGCGCGTAGCTCGCCGTGGCGCTGCCACCGCCCGAAGTGATGAGTGGCGCTTCGTTGACGTTGCCGACGGTGACCGACAGCAACTGCGTGTCTGAAAGGCTGCCGTCGCTGGCGCTGACCTCGACCTCGTAGATGTTGTCCGCATCGGCATCGCCTGCCGCCTCGAAGTCGGGCGCGGCCACGAAGCTGAGCGCGCCGGTGCTCGCATCGATCGCGAAGCGTGCGGCATCGGCGCCGCCGGCGATCGCGTAAGTGACGCCACCTTCGGCATCGTTCGCCGCAATGGTCGCGACAGCCGTCGCGTTCTCATTGAGTGCGTAGCTCGCCGCGGTACCACCGCCGCCCGAGGTGATGAGCGGCGCTTCGTTGACGTTGCCGATCAAGACCGAGATCGCCTGGAAGGTGCTTAGCTCGCCGTCGCTTGCCGCCACGATCACGTTGTAGAAGTTATCGGCGGCCTCGTCGGCCGGCGCCTCGTAATCCGGTGCCGTGATGAAGCTGAGCGCGCCCGTTCCGGCATCGATGGCGAACAGCGCGCTGTCGGCGCCGCCGATGACGGTGTAAGTGAACGTGGTCGAACCGTCGAGGTCGACAGCCGCGACCGTCGTGACCGTCGTCAGCCCTTCGGCCAGATCGAGCGCCGCGGAAGTGCCGCCGCCATTCGAGACGATCACCGGCGCCTCGTTGACGTTGCCGACGGTGACCGAAAGAGTTTGGGCATCCGAGTTGGTGCCGTCGCTTGCCGAGACGGTGACCTGATAGACATTGTCGCCATCCGCGTCGGCCGGCGCCTCGAAGTCGGGAGCGGCGACGAAGCTGAGCGCGCCGGTGCTCGCATCGATCACGAAGCGTGCGGCGTCGGCGCCGCCGGTGATCGAATAGGTCGGCGAAGTGAGATCGGGATCGGCGGCTACGACCGTCGTGACGGCCGTGCCGTTCTCACCGACGGCAACCGCGGCGGTCGCGCCGCCGCCGTCGGAAGTGATTGCCAGCGGCTCGTTCACGTTGAAGACGTGGAGAGTCACGTGCAGCACGTCGCTGAACACGCCATCGCTGGCGATCAGGTCGAAGACATAGCTGTTGGTGCCCTGCGCGCTTCCCGGAGCTTCGAAATCGGGCGCGGTCAGGAATTGCACGAGCCCGGTCGAGGCATCGACCGTCAGGCTGGCCGCGTCCTGTCCCGACAGGCTGAACACGACCGTGCTGCCATCGGCATCCGTCGCGCCGAAATCGAAGTAGGTCGGATTGTTCTCGGCCATCGCCGATACGATCGTGTCGCTCTGGAAGGGAGTGATGACCGGCGCGCTGTCGTTGAGATTGGTGACCGAGACGGCGAGCGTCTGGCTATCGGTCAGCGCACCGTCGCTCGCGCCGACGATCACGTCGTAGACGTTGTCGCCGTCGGCATCGGCCGGGGCCTCGTGGTCGGGCCCCGCGACGAAGGCGAGCGCACCGGTGGCCGCGTCGATCTCGAACAGCGCGGCATCGGCGCCACCCACGATGGCATAGCTCACGCCGCCTTCGGGATCGCTCGCCGCGACCGTGGTTACCGCAGTCGTGTTCTCGTCCACCACAACCGCAGCGGACGCCCCGCCGCCATTCGAGACAATCACCGGTCCCTCGTTGGCGTTGCCGACGGTGATCGAGAGCGCCTGGGTGTCGGTCACGCTGCCGTCGCTGGCGCTGACCACGACCTCGTAGACGTTATCGCCGTCGGCATCCGTGGGCGCCTCGAAGTCGGGCGCACCGACGAAGCTGAGCGCGCCGGTGACGGCGTCGATCGTGAACCGGGCCGCGTCGGCACCGCCAGCCAGCGCGTAGCTAACGGCGTTCTCGGGATCGCTCGCGGCGACCACGGTCACGACGGTGGCGTTCTCGCTCACGGACAGTGCCGCCGCTGTGTCGCCGCCGTTGGAGACGATGACCGGCGCCTCGTTGACGTTGCCGACCGTGACCGAGACGGTCTGAGCGTCGGACAGGCTGCCGTCGCTGGCGCCGACCACGACTTCGTAGACGTTGTCGCCATCGGCATCAGTCGGCATCTCGTGATTCGCGGCGGCCACGAAAGCGAGAGTTCCGGTCGCGGCATCGATCGTGAAGCGTGCGGCGTCGGCACCCCCGACAATGGCGTAAGCTATGCCGCTGTCGGGGTCGTTCGCCACAACACTGACCACCTCGGCTACGTTCTCGTCCACCAACAGCGAGGCGGACTCGCCGCCGCTTATCACCGGCGCCTCGTTGACGTTGCCGACGGTGACCGAAAGAGTTTGGGCATCCGAGTTGGTGCCGTCGCTTGCCGAGACGGTGACCTGATAGACATTGTCGCCATCCGCGTCGGCCGGCGCCTCGAAGTCGGGAGCGGCGACGAAGCTGAGCGCGCCGGTGCTCGCATCGATCACGAAGCGTGCGGCGTCGGCGCCGCCGGTGATCGAATAGGTCGGCGAAGTGAGATCGGGATCGGCGGCTACGACCGTCGTGACGGCCGTGCCGTTCTCACCGACGGCAACCGCGGCGGTCGCGCCGCCGCCGTCGGAAGTGATTGCCAGCGGCTCGTTCACGTTGAAGACGTGGAGAGTCACGTGCAGCACGTCGCTGAACACGCCATCGCTGGCGATCAGGTCGAAGACATAGCTGTTGGTGCCCTGCGCGCTTCCCGGAGCTTCGAAATCGGGCGCGGTCAGGAATTGCACGAGCCCGGTCGAGGCATCGACCGTCAGGCTGGCCGCGTCCTGTCCCGACAGGCTGAACACGACCGTGCTGCCATCGGCATCCGTCGCGCCGAAATCGAAGTAGGTCGGATTGTTCTCGGCCATCGCCGATACGATCGTGTCGCTCTGGAAGGGAGTGATGACCGGCGCGCTGTCGTTGAGATTGGTGACCGAGACGGCGAGCGTCTGGCTATCGGTCAGCGCACCGTCGCTCGCGCCGACGATCACGTCGTAGACGTTGTCGCCGTCGGCATCGGCCGGGGCCTCGTGGTCGGGCCCCGCGACGAAGGCGAGCGCACCGGTGGCCGCGTCGATCTCGAACAGCGCGGCATCGGCGCCACCCACGATGGCATAGCTCACGCCGCCTTCGGGATCGCTCGCCGCGACCGTGGTTACCGCAGTCGTGTTCTCGTCCACCACAACCGCAGCGGACGCCCCGCCGCCATTCGAGACAATCACCGGTCCCTCGTTGGCGTTGCCGACGGTGATCGAGAGCGCCTGCGTGTCGGAGGGCGCAAAACCGTCGCTGACCGTCACTGCGACTTCGTAGACGCCATCGCCGTTCGCGTCGCTGGGCGCTTCGAAATCGCGGGGACCGAGGAAATAGAGATAGCCGGTCGCGTCCTGGATGGCGAACAGCGCGGCGTCGGCACCCGACAGAGTGTACGTGTAGCTCGATGGCGTCTGGTCGGGATCGGCGACGGTCATGAACGTGACCGCTTCGCTGCCTTCGCTCACGGTGAGCGCGGCAGTGTCGCCGCCGCCGTGCGCGGTGATGACCGGACCTTCATTCTGGTCGAGCAGCTCGACCGTCAGCGCGCGGCTGACGACGAAGCTGCCGTCGCTGGCGAGCACCGTGACCTCGTAGATATGATCGCCGTCGGCGTCGGCCGCGGCCTCGAAATCGGGCGAAGCGGCAAAGGCGAGCACCCCGGCAGCGCTGATCGTGAATTGCGCGGCATCCGCTCCGGAAAGCGAATAGGCGACCGTATCGCCATCGGCGTCGACCGCCGTGACGGTGGCGACCGCGGCGGCTTCGTTCTCGATGTAGAGATAGCTGCTTGCGCCGCCCGTGAAGCTCAGCCCCTCGTTGACGTTGGTGACCGTCACCGCGAGCTGCTGGAGGTCGGAAAGGGCGCCGGAGCTGGCGGAGACAACGACCTGGTAAATTCCGTCGCCGTCGGCGTCGGTGCGCACCTCGAAGTCCGGCGCGGCGGCGAAGACGAGCGCGCCGGTCGCCGCGTCGATGGTGAAGCGCGCTGCATCGGCACCGCCCGCTATCGTGTAGACGATGCCGGAGCCGCCGCTCGCGCTGACGGTGGTGACTGCCGTGGTGTTCTCGACCACGCTCGTCGCGGCGATGTCGCCGCCGCCGTTCGAGGTGATCACGGGCGCCGACTCCGAGGTAAAGAACTGGCCGCGGATGTTGTTGTCGGAGGCGCTGCTGTTGGCGCTGGCCCAGACCGCGAACACCGTGCCGAGGCCGTCGACCGCGACGTCGCCGTTGCCCTCGAGCCGGTCGGTGGCGGTGCTGACCACGACTTCGCCGCCGACGCGCTCGGCGTTGGCATCGTAGAACTGGCCGCGAATGCTGCTGGCGATCGCCATCCCTGCCGAGTGCGTCCAGGTGATCACGAAGCCGCCGTCGGGCAGCTCGTCGATTTGCGGCCTGGTCGAGGCCACCAGGAATCCATACTCGGGATGGGTCTTGGTCGTGCTGACCGTGAACTCGTCGCCGAGCGGCACGCCGCTGGCGGAGAAGACCCGCGCCTTGATGTCGACGTCGCTGGTCTCGAGGCTGGCCGCGCTGGCCCAGGTGACGACGATGCGGCCGTCGGCGAGCTGGGTCGCGGTGGCGAAGTCCTGGTTGAACGCGGTCACGCTGTTGACGCGGAACTCGGCGCCGGCCTCGGCGCCGCTCGCGTCGAAGCGCTGTGCATAGATGTCGGCGCTCGTCCCGCTGCCCAGCGTCCAGGTGGCGAGGAACCCGCCGTCCGCCAGCGCCGTCAGGTGGGGCATCGTCTCGCCGCCCATCCACATCGGATTGACGAGGAACTCGCCGCCGACCGCCAGGCCGCCGGCGTCGTAGCGCTGGGCCTTGATCGCGCTGGCGTTGCCGTCCTGCGTGCTGTCCGAAGTCTGCCAGGCAACGACGAAGCCGCCGTCGGCAAGCGCCGTCACGGTCGAGTTGGTCTGATTAGCCGTGGTGTTGGTGTTGACGAGGAACTCGCTGCCGATCGCCACGCCCGCACCGCTGAACAGCTGCGCCTTGATCGCCGTGCCGGCCCCGTCCTGGGTCGTGTCGGTGGTTTCCCAGGTGACCAGGAAATTGCCCGAATCGAGCACCGTGACGCTGGCCGCCCGCTGGTCGAGCGTGGTGGCGCTGTTGACCAGGATCTCGCCCCCGACCGGCAGGCCGGCGGCATCGTAAAGCTGGAACTTGATGGCTCGGCCGCTGCCATCCTGGGTGGTGTCAGTGGTCGTCCATACGACGACGAAGCCGCCGCCGGCGAAACCGGCCACGGATGGCTGGAACTGCTCGCCAGTGGTCGACGTATTGAGCGTGAACTCGGTCCCCGAGCGCGAATATACGGCCATCTACTTTCCCCCCCCAGTATTCTTGAGCCGACTAGGGCCCATTCCTTACGACATTATAAAAAGCATTCAGGCCTTTGCGCGTCGGCGCTTGCCAGGCGGGGTGCCGCAGCTGCGGCTCGGAATGCGCCCCCGGCGGCCCATTTGGGCAGTGCGGCGCCGGGCCGCTGCCAAGGGACCTTCACCATCGACGAACGGCATCCCAGTCCTCGACTCGACCGGCGGCAGCAGCTCGCCGCGGGTGGCTGTGCCGTTGTGTGGTTGCGCATAGGTGAGGTCTCCTGGCGAGCAGAACAAAACGCGAATCGGCCAGGATATGACTCAGAAGGGGGGCTGTAGGAAAATGTTTTTTTTGCAGCCCCAGCCGTCCCCCCGGCAGCTGGGGCTGCAGCGCGCTCAATCCGACAAGCCGACCGCCGGCATTTCCGCGGTCTCGAACGGAACCTCGAGGATTCCGGCCAGGGTCGGCGCGATTGCGCGCATGTCGATCTCGCCGAGCGACCGGCCGGCGGGGATGCCGCGCCCCATGACCATGAAGGTCGAGCGCATGAACGGCGCTGCCGGGAAGAACCCGTGCATGCCCTTGCTCCCCGCCGGTCCGCTGAGCGCGGCTTGCGCTCCCTTGAACCCGCCCGAGTTCGCATCGGGCATCAGGTCGAGGTAGAACGCGGCCTCGGGATTGCCGCCCATGCGCGCGATCTCGGCGCGGTCCGCGATCGCGCCGATGCGCATCGCCGGGTCGGCTTTGAGCCGGTCGAGCAGCTCCCTGACCCGGGTTTCGAGCGCCTTGTCGTCAGGGCGCGCGAGCATCACCGCGACCGACCCGCCGGACGTCCACGGTTCCGCTTCCCAGCTCGCGATCTTGCCGTCCGGACCGAGCGTGATCAGGCCGGCATCGATGAACGCCTTGTAGAAGTTCACTTCGGTCGTGGTCGGCGAGAAGCCGTGGTCGCTGACCACCGCGATTACGCTGTCGGGATGCGCCGCGAGCTGCGCGGCAACCAGCCGGCCAACGATCGCATCGATCCGCTCGAGGATCGCATGCGCTTCGGGCGAGCCGGGGCCTTTCGCATGCTGCTCGTGGTCCAGCGCGGTCAGATAGGCGGTCGTGAAATAGGGCTTCTTGCGCGCGATGATCTCGGCGACGAAGCGACCGCGGGTTTCGTCGCCATCGATCTCCTCGTTGATACCCGGCGCATAGGTCCCGAGCGCGCCTTCGAGCTCGGGAAGCAGCCCCGGCGTCGACAGCGCCGCGACCAGCTTGGCGTCGTCGCCATGGCCGCTGCGCCAGACTTGCGGCAGGTTCCAGTCGATCGCGCCGAGCCCGACCGTGACCGGCCAATGCACGCTGGCCGTGCTGTGCCCGGCCCGCTTCGCCGCGTCCCACAGCGTCGGCACCTTGATGTCGCTCGCGTACCAGTACCAGCCGCCGGCGTTGATCTGCGTCGGATCGAAGGTGGTGTTGCCGACGATCCCGTGCCGCGCCGGCGACGTGCCGGTCACCAGCGTCGTGTGGCTGGGGTAAGTCACCGTCGGCAGCACGCCGACGACACCCGTCGCATAGGACCCTTCGCGCACGAAGCGGCGCAGGTTCGGGATCTCGAGCCCGCGCCGTTCGGCCTCGATCACGTCGGCCGGCTGCAAGCCGTCGATCGAGATCAACAGGACCGGCTCGGCCCGCGCCGCCGACAGCGGCAGCGCGAACGCGAGCAGAGCGGCCAGGCAGCAGCGATGCCCGCGCATCAGTAGGTCATCCGCAGCGTGGCGAAGAGCTGCCGCGGCGCGCCGATCAGCAGCGTCTGGCCGTCGCCGCTGTTGCTGAGCCCCGCCGAGCCGACCGTGCTGACGTAGTCCTCGTCGGTGAGGTTGCTGCCGTTGAGCTGAACCTCGAAGTTCTCGGTGATCCGATAGCCGATCGTCGCCTCGACGAGCGTGCGGCCCGGCACCGAAGCGTCGTTGAGATACGAGTAGTAGCGCCGCGACATGTAGCCGACGCCGATCCGGCCGAAGAACCCGAAGTCGCTCTCGTAAGTGAGCTCGGCATCGATCATGTGCCGCGGCACGTCGACCACCGTCTTGCCGTCGGTCGCCGCGACCAGCTCGCCCGAGCGGTTGATCACGTCGTCGGCGTATTCGGCGTGGATGTAGCTGTAGGCCGCATAAAGCCCGAAGCCCATGCCCAGCCGCAGGTTGCCGGCGGCTTCGAACCCGTAAGTCTCGACCGAGCCGACGTTCTGCAGGATGCTCGGGTTGCCCTGGATGTCGGGGCCGGTGCGGATGCCGAGCAGGCGGTCGTGGAACTTGACGTAGTAGGCGCCGAGCACGCCGTTGAACGGTCCGTCGGCATAGCGCAGGCCGAGCTCGTAGGTGTCCGACGATTCCGGTTTGATCTCGTCCTTGAACAGCGCGAACGCGGCGGCGGTGGTGCCGAACGGGCCGCCGTTGGCGGTGATGAAGGCGCGGGTGACTTGGGTGAAGCCGCCGAACAACTGCGCTTCGTCGGTCACGTCCCAGGCAAAGCCGGCGTGCGGCTGGAACCAGTCCGTGGCCTCGAGCTCTCCTTCCGGGAAGCCGCCGGCGATGAGCGCATTCGCCTTGTTCTCGACCTGGAAGCCCTTCCACCCGACATTGAGCGTCAGGTCGCCGAGCTCGATGCGGTCCTGCACGTAGTACTGCAGCGTGTGGGTGGTGTAATCGAACCACCACTGGGTGAAGAACGCGCTGTCCGGATACTTGCGGTAATCGAGCGGCTCGGTGCGGCTCGGATGGGCGTGGAACCGGCGCGCCTGGTTGAACTCGTTCTTCTCGGCCCAGAACCCGGCGGTCAGCTCGTTCATGCCGAGCTCGACCTGGACGCTGCCGAACGCGCCGAAGCGGTCCATGTCGTATTCGGTCGTGCGCATCGAGATCGGCGCATTCGGGCTCGGCACGTAAGGCGTCGCCCAGGTGCCGACCCCTTCGTCGTGGTGGTAGTAACCCTTGAGCCTAACCTCGACGTTGTCGCCGACCGGGGCGGTCAGGCCGAGCGCGGCGAGCGCGTCCTTCCTGAGGCCCGAGGCATCGTAATAGGCATCGTCGGGCCCGCGCACGTTGTCGGGATAGACCGTGCCCGCCGCCGGGTTGGAGACGGGCGCGCCGGTGTCGCCTCGGTTGTTGGCGATGTCCGCGTAGAGGATCGCGCGTGCATAGTCGGAGAAGGTGTTGTCCCAGCGCCAGCCGAGCCGCTCGATCATCTCGAGCGACATGTCCTGGTAGTCCTGCTCGCGGCGGTCCGAATAGCTGAGCCACAAGTCGAGCTCGGCGGTGTCGACCGGCACGACCACCTTGGCGTTGACCAGGTGCTGGGTCTGCAGGCCTTCGCCGCGCCACTTGTCGGTGCTCGCGTAGGCGTAGGAGACGAACCCGCGCACTCCGCCCGCGCTGGCGCCGCCGAGCCGGCCGAAAACCCGCCAGGTGTCGTCGCTGCCGTAGGTCCCGCTCGCCATCGCGTTGAACTGCGCGTCGGGATCGATCGAGAAGGTCTCGATCGTGCCGCCGAGGTTGTTGGTCGCCTGCGCGCCGATCGAGCCGGCGCCCTGGCTGACCACTACGCTGCCGACGTTCTCCGGGCTGACCGCGCGCGACAGGTGCAGGCCGTTATGGTTGCCGTAGCTCATGTCGCCGAGCGGGATGCCGTCGAAGTTGTGGCCGATCTGGTTCTGGTTGAAGCTGCGGATCGAGACCCGCTGCGACCATTCGTAAGCCCCGAACGGGTCCGAGTTCTGCACGTTGACGCTCGGCAGCTTCTCGATCGCCTTGAGCGGGCTGGTACCGGGAGTGAGGATCGTCAGGTCCGCGTTCTCGAGCTCCTGCACCTGGCGCGTCTCGCCGCGGCCGAACACCACGATCACAGGATCGTCGCCGCCCGCCGCGTCCCCGGCGGCGGCAACCTCCTCGCCCTCCCAATCGGCCTCGTCCTGGGCCTGGGCGGGCGCGACGACGAGGCAAGTCGAAGCAAGCAGAATGGCGGCGAAAGAGCGCATGGTGGTTTCCCTCATGATTGTCGCGGCGGCCGCTGGCGCCTGCGCATTTCAGGGAAATTGCGGACTGGTTTCAGTTCCGCGACAGCGCACCAAGTGCTTCACCGCGCGGCAGATTTTTTTGCGAAAAGACACGCGCCGCCGAGCGCCCGCTCCGACGCCATGCTATACGGGCGGTCCGGCCGCCCGGCGTCCTTCAGGCCTTTTCGCCGTCCGGCTCGCCGCCTAGCAGGAAGCGGGTGCGTTCGACGAGCTTCCTTGCGCTGTCGAAGCTCTCGCGCAGCTCGGCCTGCGCCTGTTCGAGCGAGGGAGGCATTTCGGTCCGCTTATCGGTCATTCTACAAACGTCCGGCATTCGGGCAGGCTCGCGCCGGCCGCGACAATCAAAAACCGAACCCTCGCCGCAACGCGCACCCGAAGGCCCTTGCGGGTTGCCGCGCCCTCAAGGGGGTGCGAGGGCGCGGTCGAGGTTGTTAACCTTGATTGGTCACACAGGTTCCGCGCTTCGTCGCATTTCCGACTCGGGCTGCCCCGCTGGCGACGCCGGGGATAGAGACCCGGGGGTTCTCCGCGGACTCATCCGGCAAACGCCCTTTTGCGCCCCGGATCGGCTGGTGAGGTGACAGGGTTGACGCTTGTGACACGGTGCACGGGTAAATCGCTCCGAAACCGTCGCCTTGCGGCGCAAAAGTGTCGCCTTGGCCGCGAAAGTGTCGCCTTGCCGGGCTAGAAGTGTCGCCTTGCGGAGCGCGAAGTGTCGCCTTGCCGGAGCGGAAACCGTCGCCTTGCGAGCCGGCCGCACCCCCTCGCCGAGCCCCGCGCAAGTCCACCCCGCACGCCGCGAACGCCGCCAGCACCGCCCGATGCCGCTCGGGCGTCAGCGCGCGATGGCGGTACCGGGCAAGCGCCGCGATGCACTCGCCGAGCGACGGCGGCGCCGACCGATCCCGGCCCCCCGGCACTTCCCGGTAACTGACGCGCAACCGGCCATCGACGCCGATCTCGACCGAGGCTTCGGTGACGGGCTTGGCCTGTCCTGAGCTTGTCGAAGGGCGGGTGGACATGGCGGTTCTCCTGGCGAGCGGAACAAAAGGTGATTCGCCAGGGTGGAGCATGGGTGGGGGGCTGTAGGAAAATGGTTTTTCGTGGAGACTTACCAAGTCTCTAATTCGCTCGGCTGCCTTGCGCTAGTTCCCGGCGAGCCAATGTTAAAGCTTGCAAGGCCGTCCGACTCGCGCTCAGGAGCCGGGCCTCTAGGCCCGACCGCTTCGCAACGATGCCGAATTCAGAGACAAAAGGGAGTCGTGCGGCCTTGGGCAATCGCGCAAGCAAACTTCTTTCGAGAGCTGCGAAGTCCAATTCGCGAGGGCCAAAGCGCATGTATTCAAAGTCTATTATACGCAACCCTTCCGGACCCTGAACAAGGTTTCCTATATGTAGATCACCGTGCAACCAATTATACCCATTAGCCGGCTCCCAATCCTGTAATATTTCAACCTGTTCTGAAAAGCGCGATAGAGATGCGCGCAGCTCGCTACTAGGTTCTGGCAATAACGAGACGAGCGCTTCTACTGTGCAAAGGGCTTGAACCCAAAATGTCATATCCGAGTTAAGGTCATCGAACGAAACGGGCCCGTACACACCCTGCGTGTAATCGCCGCCTTTAACCGCGTGCAGGGTACGAGTTACGTTGAACCAAAGGCGCGCGACATCGCTTGGCTCAAGCCTGCGCAGTTGGACCGAACTCATGCGTCGAGACAAGAAATAGCGACTATGGCATAGAGCCATATGTGGAACGATGTCCCGACATCGCGCACGCAAAGCGCAGACGTTTCGAAACTCGTGTGAACCTCGAAACGACTGACGTACGACCGAGCCGTTAATGCGGGTCCTATGATCGCTATACGGCCGCTTCATAAGCGAGAGTCGCTCTCATCCGCCCGATCACATGGGCATGGATGGTCTTGTAAGCTCCACAGTAGATGTCCCTAGCGAAGTAGTTTCCAGTGGCGGCTACAACGTTTGCGGGACACCCCCCATAGCAAAACTCTTTCATGTCGCACGATCCGCATTCTGCTTTATCAAGTTTCTCCCACCTGGTCGCCAGCGCCGTGGGAATCCTGCCACCCATTAGTGCGCTTAGTGGTTCATCACGGAGATTGCCGTAAACGAATTTTTCGTTGCCGTGAAATCGATTACAGGGCGATACACGGCCATCCAAATCGAAGGAGATGAAATGCTCGGCGCAAGCTCTAGTGAATGAACAGGAAACCCAGCCCTCAATCGGCTCCGCGAGCTGAGCCATCATAGTGGAAAACTCGGAAATCATGGAAAAGTCCGAATTAGGATCGTCGAACCAAAGATCGAACACCCGACAAAACGCCTGAGCGTATTGATCAGGCGGAATACCCAACTCCGATGTATCGGCAAAGGCCGATCCAAAAATTGGCCGCATCGAAAACGGCACCCCGCGTTCTGCGAAGAAGCGATAGATTTCCTCCATAAATGCGACATTCGCGGCCGTCAGCGTAACGAGAACACCAAGTCCGACCCCCGCATCCTTCAGCTTCTCGATTCCATCCCAAACGGCCCGAAACGAAGACCCCCCTGCCTTGTTGGGACGCGTCAAATCGTTCAAAAAAGCCGGACCGTCGAGGCTGACTCCAACGCGGACCTCAAAATCCTTGAAAACTTGGCAAAAATCGTCATCGATCATTGTGCCGTTAGTTTGTACACTGAACCTCAATGCTGGGTGTCGCGACCTAGAGGCCTCGAGCAACCCTCGCCAGTTTTGCGGCTCTATCAGCAGCGGTTCGCCACCGTGGAATATTATCAACGTAGATGCACCACTGTTATAGGTAACGATCTGATCAAAGGCATCTAACAGAAAAGGTTTGGAAGCTACGAAACGCTCGTTGATGAGCTTCGTCTTTCCAGGCTTCAAAAAGGCTGACCCGGTGTAGCAATACCTACAACCCAGGTTGCAATCTTCCGTTAACTCCACAATGGGGGTTAAATGCTGGCCTTGTGTGCTGTTCGCAGTCACGAACCACCCCCCTTAGTTGATTTGGCCAGAATATCCATCGTGCGTTGCGTCTCGTCGAGAAGCTCCCACGCCACCGCGGCATGTGTAGGCGAAAGTTTCGCTGCCTCAAGCCTGATGCGTTCTTGGATATCGAAAAGAGCCGGCCTAAACAAATCTAACAAGCATCCTGAGTCAAAATCGCGCCAGTTACGTCCACACTCCCGCATCGCATGCACTATGGCATACGACAACACCTCTCGCTCAGCGTCCTCGGTGTAATCGATAATATCGTCCGCGAGCAGTTCAAAAATGAAAAAGTCGCGATAAACCGAGGATAGGTGTTGTCGCGCGTCCTTCGCTAGCAACTGTATCGGATACAGATACATATTCTGCTTCTCATGATACCTTGAGAGATCAAGATATCTCGCTGCGTATCGGCTTGGGTCACCCCACTCCCTCTCGAGGATTTGATAGAGGGATTGCTTTTGCAGATGCTCGTGCAGCGCGGCGGATCTACTGACCGGACGCACGCTCGCTTCCGCAGCTAGCCAGGTCAGGATCATCGCAGCGCCTTGGTGCAGGCGTATTCTCCGCCGTATTGGCAGCTCTTCGTCGTAAACGAAATCAACTAAAATGGAATAGGCAAGCGCGTAAGTGGAACTTATTCTCCAGTTCGAAGGGAAGATAGCAAGTTCTTCACAGAGCTCATACCTCATCTTAGAATAAGCGCGGTCAATCTTCTTAGATAGGAGCTGCGCTAGTTGAGACTCGCTGTCAATAATTCCAAGATCGCAGAGCTTCGCCAAGGCCTCCAGGCCTGTGGTATCGCCTGGCTGTTTAATTACCAGGTTTGATCCCACGCCTGGTCCCAATAGGTCTCGTTATATGCGCGTATCCGGTCCATCACACTCGGGTCGTTCAACAGCGCGGCGACACGCCTGACCTTTTCATGGCGAGAGGCAGCAAGTTCGTCGGCTGAGAATTTTGGAGTCGCTTTGGGAACTGCGGCCGAACTCATGTCGAGAGAAGGTGCCAGTCGATCGCTGCGCATGCTGTCCTCCGATTCCCTTTGGCAAAAGGAATACTGCAGCACAGCGAGACTCACAAGAAATCGTTTGGCGCGACAGGAGTTGGATCCGCGCGAGCTCCATGCTTCTTGAGGGAGTTGGCCTCACGGGCGGCGGGGTTGAAGTAGCCCGAAAATGCCTATTTGCACAATGCCGGCACCCCCTACCCCTCCTTGCGCGCCATCTTCTTCCGCTCATGCGGATCGAGGTACCGCTTCCTCAGCCGGATGCTCTGCGGGGTCACTTCGACCAGCTCGTCGTCCAGGATATAGGCGATCGCCTGCTCGAGCGTCAGCCGGCGCGGCGGGGTGAGCCGCACCGCGTCGTCCCTGCCGGTGGAGCGGACATGGTGAGCTGCTTGGACTTCAAGGGGTTGACCTCGAGGTCCTCGCCCCCTTCGCGTTCTCGCCGATGATCATGCCTTCGTAGAGCTTCTCGCCGGGGCTGACGAACAGCGTGCCCGCTACCAAATCCGTTCCACGCCGAAATCGTCGAACAGCTTTTCGTTGGAAACGAGCGGTATTCCCTCGAGCCGCGCCTGCGCTATCAGCAGTCGGTCGAACGGGTCCCTGTGCGCGATGTTCAGCGAACCGGCGAGCACAGCGTGATCCAGGGCGATCGGCAGTACGTCGTAATCGGCGGCGGTGAGAATGCCCGTGAAATCGCGCACCAGGTCGGCGACGTCGTCGAGCTTCCCAAGCCCGTGCTTCGTCGTCACTTCCATGGCCGATGCGGCGCTGACCAGGATTTCGTTCTCATCGGCTTCGATCGCTTCGCGCGCCGCGCGCCCCAGGCGCGGGCTATCGCCCAGTGCCCAGATCAGCGCATGCGTATCGAGCAGAAGCCTCAATGGCCTTCCCAAGCGGCGAGCTCGTCGTCCGCCAGCGGCTCGAAGAAGCGCTCGTCGAGCGCGATCTTTCCTTTCAACAGGCCGATGCGCTGGCCCTTCGTCTGGCGGTCCATCGGAACCAGCCGCGCCACGGCGCGCCGGTTGTTTTCTATGACGACTTCCTGCCCGGCCTGCACCTGTTTGAGGAGCCGGGATAGATGCGTCTTCGCTTCGTGAACGCTGACGGTAGTCATGCCGCCAACTTAGTCAACCAGTTGACTAAGTTCAAGCTTCCAGATCGATTCCGTTATGTGGAACTTTGTGCTTCGCGAGCGCCGCCTCTAGCTCGGCAACTGTCGCTTCATCCACGGGATCTGCTTTCCGCATCCGCTTGAGAAACGCTTCGGTGCTTTCCCGCGCCGATGATGCCTCCAACCGCGCCATAGGCACACCGCGACGAGTGATCACCACATCCTCGCCGGCCAGCGCAAAGTCGATCAGCTCCAAAAACGGGTCTTGGCCTCGCGAAGGCCGACGTGAATCATGCTGCAGCGATAGCAGGTTCGGCCAAGGGAGTGCGGCCAACCGCATCCGTTTCGGATACGAACGAAAGCCGGACCCCGGATCGAGTCCGGGGTGACAACGGGGCGCCTTAACCGTCCTTGCGCGCCATCTTCTTCCGCTCATGCGGACGAGGTACCGCTTGCGCAGCCGGATCGACTGCGGCGTCACCTCGACCAGCTCGTCGTCCTGGATGTAGGCGATCGCCTGCTCGAGCGTCAGCTGGCGGGGCGGGGTCAGGCGCACCGCGTCGTCCTTGCCGGTCGAGCGGAAGTTGGTGAGCTGCTTGGATTTGAGCGGGCCCGCCTCGAGGTCCTCGCCCCCTTCGCGTTCTCGCCGATGATCATGCCTTCGTAGAGCTTCTCGTCCGGGCTGACGGGCGCCACCTCACTTCTCCCACGGATCCACGAGGCCAACGCCCGCCGGCGTGAAGTCGCGGATGTTGCGCGTCGCCACCGTCGCGCCCTCTACCAGCGCGGTCGCGGCGATCTGCGCGTCGGGAAGCGACATCGTGCGCCCCGCCGCGACCACCTCGGCAAGCATCGGGCCGTAACGCATTGCGGCGGCCGCGCCGAAGGGCAACGTGCGGGTTGCATAAGCCAGCCGCCATTCGGCGAGGCGCGCTTCGAGGTCGCGCCGCCTCCGCCCGTCGGCCAGCCGCGCGATGCCATAGGACAGCTCGGCAAGGGCCACGGCGGGAAGTGCGGTCTGTTCCTCGTTCGCCTCGTACCAGCGCTCGACGGCCGGATCGGCCCGGTCCTTCATCAGCTCCGACACGACATTCGTGTCGAGCAGGATCAAAGATCGATGCCCTTATGCGGAACCTTGTGCTCCCTGAGCGCCGCTTCGAGCTCGGCGATCGCCGCATCGTCCACCGGGGCGGCCGCACGCATCCGCTTGAGGAACGCGGCCGCGCTCTCTTTCGGATGGCGGCGGGCATATTCGACCAGCGCCTCTTCCACGATGGCGTGGATCGGCCGGCCTTCGCGGCGCGACAGCTCGTGCGCGAGATCGCGTGCGCGCTTGCTGCGGACGGAGAGCTGCGGGGCGTTCATACCGGAAAGGTATGCCGTTGATGGCATGATGGCAAGAACGGTGGGGCCAAGTTCGTCCATTCCGGACCCGATATCGGAAACACCCCTCCACCGCGTTGCACGCGATCCCCCTCCGCGAGCGAGCCCGGGGAGGATCGGGTTAGGCCTCCTTACGCGCCATCTTCTTCCGCTCATGCGGATCGAGATACCGCTTGCGCAGCCGGATCGACTGCGGCGTCACCTCGACCAGCTCGTCGTCCTGGATGTAGGCGATCGCCTGCTCGAGCGTCAGCTGGCGGGGCGGGGTCAGGCGCACCGCGTCGTCCTTGCCGGTCGAGCGGAAGTTGGTGAGCTGCTTGGACTTCAATGGGTTAACCTCGAGGTCCTGCGGCTTGGCGTTCTCGCCGATGATCATGCCTTCGTAGAGCTTCTCGCCCGGGCTGATGAACAGCACGCCGCGCTCTTCGAGGGCGTTGAGCGCGTAAGGCACGGCCTCGCCCTGCTCCATCGAGATCAGCACGCCGTTCTGGCGGCCCTGGATCGGGCCGGCGTAAGGGCCGTACTTCTCGAACAGGCGGTTCATGATGCCGGTGCCGCGGGTGTCGGAGAGGAACTCGCCGTGATAGCCGATCAGGCCGCGGCTCGG
>CBHCZH010000005.1:0-49744 GCA_965977975.1 uncultured bacterium | reverse complement strand
GGCGGGCTGGCGGCTGGGTTGGGCGAGCTGCCGCTGTTCGCGGCTGCCGCGCAAGCCGAGGAAGAGCATCGCGACACGATGCGCGAACGGCTCCGGGGTCTCGACATCGACGCGCTCAGCCCGCGCGAGGCGCTCGATCTGCTTTACGAGCTGAAACGGGACGCCGCCGACTAGGTCTCGTCCGACCGCAAGTCGTCCTCGCGGTTCTCCTCGCCGTACTTGTCCTCGTTGTCGTCCATGTTCGGCTCGCCGCGATAGGCGTCCATGTCGATCCGGCCGGACTGTTCCATGTCGCGCATCTTGTCGATCAGGTCCTGCGAGGAATCGTCCATCACCTCGCCGGGCTCGTCGGCGCGGATGCTGTCGAGGGGGCTGATCTCGGCGTCCTTGTTGCGCGCTTCCTCGGCGAGGGTATGGGCCTGCTCGAGCTCGTCGTCCTGCTCGGCATTGTGCAGCTCGGGCGCTTCCTCCGCCGAAATGCGTTCGCCGCTTGGGCGGGGTCGGTCGGTCATAGCGGTCTCCTTTTCCGCTCAACCTCCCGTGCGTGCTGGACGTTCCCAGGCTCTCAGCGGTTTGCGCCCGGTTGCCACAGCACGTCGCCGCCACCCTGCGCGTTGATGTAGCGGGCCAGCACGAACAGATAATCCGACAGCCGGTTGACATAGGCCAGCGCCGACGGATTGACCGGTTCGGTCTCCGCCAAGGCAGTCATCGCCCGCTCGGCGCGGCGGACCGCAGCGCGGGCAATGTGCAACCGTGCCGCTTCCTCGCTGCCGCCTGGCAAAATGAAGCTCCTGAGCGGGTCCAGTCGCTCGTTGAGCGCGTCGATGAGTCGCTCGACCGCGTCGACCTGAGCGGGCACCAGGCGCAGCATCATGTCGGATGGCGCGAAGTCGTCGCCCGGCGTGGCCAAGTCCGCGCCCAGGTCGAACAAGTCGTTCTGGATTCGGGTGAGGTCGGCCAGCGTGAATTCGCCGAGTCGCGGCCCCGTGTCGCCGCTTCGCCCCAGCATTGCCCAGCCCAGTACCGAATTGGCCTCGTCCACAGCGCCGACCGCCTCGAAGCGTGGGTTGTGCTTCGGACGGCGCGTGCCGTCGACCAGCCCGGTCGTGCCGTCGTCGCCGGTGCGGGTGTATATCCTGTTGAGCCGGACCATTCGCGCCCGCGCTAGTTGTTGAGCATCAGGAGGACGGTCACCACCACGATCGCCAGCGCCTGGTACTTGATGCGGGCCAACATCATCCGGTTTTGCCGAAGCTGCATGTCCTTGACCCGCTCGTCGCCGCTTTCGAGGTCGAGCTTGGTGCTCTGCAGGAAGGCGACGATCCCGCGCACGAGCGAGATCACGACCCAGATCATCGCGAGGATCAGCAGAACGACGAGGAAGGTGTTCATGTCCCGCCCTCTAGTCCTGCCGACACGGTAATGCCAGCGGGCAGGCGGCGGTCGCGCAAGGCCCGCGCCAAGGCGAGCCCGTCCTCGCCTGCGCGGCGCCGGTCAGCCAGGGAAGGCGAGCCGCGCCGCTTGGCGAGCTTGCTGCCGTCGGCGTCGAGCAGCAACGGATGGTGATGCCAGGTCGGGACCGGCAGGCCGAGCAGCGCCTGCAGCAGGCGGTGGACATGGCTCGCGGCGAACAGGTCCATCCCGCGCGTGACGAGCGTGACCCTGTCCGCCGCATCGTCGAGCGTCGCAGCGAGGTGATAGCTCGCGGGCGTCTCGGCGTCCTTGCGCACCAGCACGACATCGCCGGCGAGGTCCGGTCGCGCCGCTTGCTCGCCGCGCACCTCGTCCGTCCAGGTCAGCGGCCCGGTGCGGCGCAAAGCCTCCGCGACGTCGAGGCGCCATGCGAGCGGCATTCCCCCGGTTGGGCCTCCACCACGGCAGGTTCCCGGATAGACCGGACCATCCGGACCGCTCGCGAGCGCGGCCGCGGCGATCTCGGCGCGCGTGCACTGGCACGGGTAGAGCAGGCCCATCTCGCGCAGCCGCCCGGCGGCTGCCTCGTAGCTTGCCACCCGCGCCGATTGCGGCGCGACTTCCTTCCACTCCAGTCCAAGCCAGGCCAGATCGGCGCGGAACTCCTGCGGCAGCTCGGGGCGCGAGCGGGCGCCGTCGATGTCCTCGATCCGCAGCAGAAATCGCCCGCCGCGTCGATGCGCGAGGTCGTGTGCGACGATTGCCGAGAACGCGTGGCCGAGATGCAACGAACCGTTCGGGCTGGGGGCGAAGCGAGTGACGGTCACGAGAGTCTCATACTCGGCGCGAGTCCTTCGACAAGCTCAGGACGAGCGGGCTTGGGAATGGCTGCAACACATAGCCCGCTCATCCTGAGCCTGTCGAAGGATGGGGATTGACGCCCTGTAACGGGGTTGACGCATTTTGCCGCAAATGCTCCCAATAGGCAGCAGGAGCGTGACCGACGTGTTCAAGGCCGATCTGCTCGAAAGGACAGCCCGCTTCCGCAGCGCGGAGGAAGACCCTTCGCGCCAGCTTGCCGGCTGCCCGGCGCTGGTCCTCAACGCCGATTATACCCCGTTGTCGTACTACCCGCTAAGCCTCTGGCCGTGGCAGACCGCGATCAAGGCCGTGTTCCTCGAGCGGGTGGACATCGTCGCCAGCTACGAGCGGCTGGTGCATTCGCCCTCGCTCGACATGCAGATCCCGAGCGTGATCGCGTTGAGGCAATACGTAAAGCCGAGCGAGTTCCCGGCCTTCACGCGTTTCAACGTGTTTTTGCGCGATCGGTTCAGCTGTCAGTACTGCGGCAGCCAACAGCACCTGACCTTCGACCACGTCGTGCCGCGCCGGCTCGGCGGCAAGACCACCTGGGAGAACATCCTCACCGCTTGCGCGCCATGCAACATGAGGAAAGGCGGCCGTACCCCGGCCCAGGCGCACATGCAGCCTCTGGTCATGCCGATCCGGCCCACGAGCTGGCAGCTGATCCAGCACGGCAAGAGGTTCCCGCCGAACTACCTGCACGAAACCTGGCGCGACTGGCTCTATTGGGACATCGAGCTGGAGGAGTAGGGCGCTCCGGCTTCCCTTCCCTTCGTCATGCTGAACTTGTTTCAGCGTCCATCGTGCCCCAAGCCTGGTCACGCATATGGAGCGCCACCTCTTGGTGAGGCTGGCCCTGAACCGAACGCTCCGTGCGGACGGAGAAATGGACCCTGAAACAGGTTCAGGGTGACGGTATGGGAGATAGGGCAAGGAAACGCCGTTTCCGCTATGCCGCGCCGTCCCCCCGCGTTAGGGGCTGCTGCAAGGTAACGCTAACATCAGAGGATCGCCTTGGCCGACGACGAGACCGACCGCTTCACCGCGCGCGAGGCGCTATTCTATCACGAGACGATCCGGCCGGGTAAGATCGAGATCATCGCCTCGAAACCGATGGCGACGCAGCGCGATCTCAGCCTCGCCTATTCGCCCGGCGTCGCGGTTCCGGTCCAGGCGATCGCCGACGATCCGTCCTGCGCCGCACGCTACACCGCGCGTTCGAACCTCGTCGCCGTGATCTCGAACGGCACCGCGATCCTCGGCATGGGCAATCTCGGCGCGTTGGCCTCGAAGCCGGTGATGGAAGGCAAGGCGGTGCTGTTCAAGCGCTTCGCCGACGTCGATTCGATCGACATCGAGCTCGCCACCGAGGACCCGGAGAAGTTCATCGAGGCGGTCGCGCTGATGGAGCCGACCTTCGGCGGGATCAATCTCGAAGATATCGCCGCACCGGAATGCTTCGTGATCGAACAGGCGTTGCGCGAACGCATGAACATCCCGGTCATGCACGACGACCAGCACGGCACCGCCATCATCTCGGCCGCCGGCCTGCTCAACGCGTGCCAGCTGACCGGGCGCGACCTCAAGAACGTCAGGATGGTGGTGAACGGCGCCGGCGCCTCGGCCATCGCCTGCACCGCGCTGATCAAGGCGCTCGGCGTGCCGCACGACAATGTCACCATGTGCGACCGCTCGGGAGTGATCTACCGCGGCCGTGACAACGTCGACCAGTGGAAGAGCGCGCACGCGATCGACACCGACGCTCGCTCGCTCGAAGACGCACTGGTCGGGGCCGACATCTTCCTCGGGCTTTCCGCCGCCGGCGCACTCAAGCCCGAATGGGTCGCGAAGATGGCCGACCAGCCGATCATTTTCGCGATGGCCAATCCCGATCCCGAGATCATGCCCGAGGACGCCTATGCCGTGCGGCCTGACGCGATCATCGCCACCGGGCGCTCGGACTATCCGAACCAGGTCAATAACGTGCTCGGCTTCCCGTTCATCTTCCGCGGCGCGCTCGACGTGCAGGCAACTGCGATCAACGAGGAGATGAAGATCGCCGCGGCGCGCGCGATCGCCGAGCTCGCCCGTGAGCCGGTGCCCGAGGAAGTCGCGGCCGCCTACGGTAAGAGCCAGCAGTTCGGGCGCGACTACATCATTCCGGCGCCGTTCGATCCGCGGCTTATGGAGGTCGTCTCCTCCGCGGTCGCCCAGGCGGCGATGGACAGCGGCGTGGCGCAGAAGCCGATCGAGGACTTCGAAGCCTATCGCCACGCGCTCAAGAGCCGGCTCAACCCGACCACCTCGGTGCTGACCAGCGTCTACGAGGAAGTGAAGAACAACCCGAAGCGGGTGATCTTCGCCGAAGCCGAGGAGGAAGTCGTGCTGCGCGCGGCGATCCAGTTCCGCGATTTCGGCTATGGCACGCCGGTGCTGGTCGGCCGCACTCAGGCGGTGCGCGACAAGCTGGCCGAGCTGGGGGTCGCGCATCCGCATGCGTTCGAGATCCAGAACTCGGCCGACTCCGCGCTCGTGCCCGCGATGTACGAGTATCTCTACGCGCGGCTGCAGCGGCGCGGCTATACCGAGCGTGACGTGCGCCGGCTGGTCAACCAAGACCGCAACACTTTCGCTTCGCTGCTGCTCGCGCTCGGGCATGGCGACGCGATGATCTCTGGGGTGACGCGCACGTTCGCGCAGGCGATTCGCGATGTCAGCCGGGTGATCGACCCGAAGCCCGGACAAGTGCCGTTCGGCGTGCACTTGATGATCGGCAAGAACTACACCGTCTTCCTCGCCGACACGACGATCAACGAGCGGCCGAGCGCCGCCGAGCTTGCGCATATCGCCAAGGAGACCGCGGCGGTGGCGCGCCGGCTGGGGCACGAGCCGCGCGTCGCGTTCCTCAGCTACTCGACCTTTGGCAACCCGTCGGGCAAATGGCTCGAGAACATCCGCGACGCGGTGCATTTGCTCGACGCCGAGGAAGTCGGCTTCGAGTACGAAGGCGAGATGGCGCCCGACGCAGCGCTCAACCCGAAGGTCATGGAACTGTATCCGTTCAGCCGCCTGTCGGGCCCGGCCAACGTGCTGGTCATGCCCGGGCTGCAATCGGCCAACCTCTCGGCCAAGCTGCTGCGCGAGCTCGCCGGCAACGCTACGATCGGCCCGATGCTGATCGGAATGGAAAAGCCGGTCCAGATCGCCGCGATGACCTCGAGCGCGCCTGAGGTGCTGACGCTGGCGGTGCTGGCGGCGGCGGGGGTCGTGGGTTAACTCAAGTTCCTCCCCGTGGGGGAGGAACTACCCCCAGGCGCTCCACACGCCGTAGGCGCTGGTCAGGGTCAGAACCGTGCCGACCAGGATCAGCATTTGCTTTGCCGGGAAGTGCTTGGCCGCCCAGGCACCGAGCGGCGCGGCGAGCAGGCCGCCGATCAGCAGGCCGAGCGTTGCGCCAACAAGTTTCTCGACACCGAGATGATAGATGAACGCCGCAGAGATCGTCACCGTAAGGAAAAACTCGGCCGAATTGACCGTGCCGACAACCTTGCGCGGATCGGCGCCCTGGATCAGCAGGTTTGAAGTCACCACAGGGCCCCAGCCGCCGCCGCCTGCCGCGTCGAGAAAGCCGCCGACGAGGCCGAGCGGCGCGACCAGCTTGGCTTCCCTGAGCTTGGGAGGGTACATGATCCCGCGCCACAGCAGGTACAGCCCGATGCCAGTCAGGTAGAGCAGCACAAACGGTTTCACCAAGCCCGCGTCGAGGTTGGAAAGGAGATAGGTGCCAACGAAGCCGCCGATGACGCCGGGGATGACCAGACGCAGAAACAGCCGGCCGTCGATGTTGCGATGGAGTAGATGGCTAATCCCCGACACGGCCGTGGTGAAGCATTCGACAATGTGTACGCGCTGTGAAGCTTGCGCTGGCGGTACGCCGAGCACGCCGACGAGCAGGGTGCTCGAGATCACTCCGAAAGCCATGCCAAGCGCGCCATCGACCAGCTGCGCGGCGAACCCTACCGCGATGAACGGAAGCAGGGCGGCCAAGTCGAAATCGCCGAAATTCATGTCCGAGGCCCCCTGAGTGGTTGGGTGCGGTTACTGAAGCTCTTCTCAACCAAAAAGATAGAGAATCATTCGGGCGATGAAGCGAGGCTATTTCGCCCAATCGGGCCTTATCTACGGCGGAAGCGAAAGTACCAGACTTCGTGGCCCAGGCGCCGCGCCTTGGCTTCGTAGCGGGTTTCAGGCCATCCGCCCGGGCGCTGCTGCCAGCTTTCCGGTCTCTCGACAAGCCACTCGAAGGCGTCAGGGTGGCGACGCATCACCATCAGCGCGTGACGCAGATAGACCGGATGGTCGGTCGAGAAGCGGAACTCGCCACCGCTCTTGAGCTTGGCCGCGATCAGCGCGAGCGGCCCATCGTTCATCATCCGCCGCTTGGCGTGCCGCGCCTTGGGCCAGGGATCGGGATGGAGCAGGTAGAGGAAGGACAGCGCCCCGTCGGGTACGCGGCCGAGCACCTCGAGCGCGTCGCCGTGGTGCAGCCGGACATTGGCGATCGGCGGGTGCGTTCCGTTGTCACCGCTGACGTGAACCAGTGCCTGGGCGACGCCGTTGAGGAACGGTTCGCAGCCGACGAAGCCGTGGTCGGGCAGCATTTCAGCGCGCGCCGCGAGATGCTCGCCGCCGCCGAAGCCGATCTCGAAATGCAGCGGGACGTCGCGGCCGAACAGCCGCTCGGCGGTGATCGGGTCTTCCGGCGGTACCGCGATCCGCGGCAGCAGCCCGTCGACCAGCGCCTGTTGCCCGGCACGCAGCGGCTTGCCCTTGGCCCGGCCGTACAGCCGGTTGAGAGTGGTTGGATCGCCGGGTTTGTGCGCGGTCATGCCGGGCGCGCTAGGGCCTACTCGGAGAGGTTGTCCAGTGCGGCCATTGACGGGCGGGCGGGTTTGCCGCCAAACCAGCGGCGGGGATGGAACTCATCGCGATCATCGTTGCCGGCCTGATCGGATGGCAAAATGCGAGCTTCGGCAAGCGCGAGCTGCAGATCATTGCGCTCGTGGTCGTCGGCTGGTCGGCGGTGACGAGCGCTGCCGCAGTACCCTACCTGACGCTCGGGGGGCTGCTCTACGATCTGTTCTATCACGCCGTGGTGGTGAGCGTGCCCTACGCCGTCGGAGCGCTGGCAAAGCGCCTCTCAGAGCGCCGGCGCTAAAGAAAACCGCCCCGGAGCGACGGCCCCGGGGCGGTGTGACATTCCAGGAGGGAAACTTGTGGCTTAGGCCGCTTCGGCCTCTTCGCCCGGATCGCGCAGCACGTAGCCGCGGCCCCAGACGGTCTCGATGTAGTTCTCGCCGCCGCACGCGCTCGAAAGCTTCTTGCGCAGTTTGCAGATGAACACGTCGATGATCTTCAGCTCCGGCTCGTCCATGCCGCCGTAAAGGTGGTTGAGGAACATTTCCTTGGTGAGCGTGGTGCCCTTGCGGAGCGAGAGCAGCTCCAGCATCGCGTATTCCTTGCCGGTCAGGTGGACCCGGGCGCCGTCGACCTCCACGGTCTTGGCGTCGAGATTGACCGCGAGCTTGCCGGTGCGGATGACCGACTGCGAATGGCCCTTGGAGCGGCGGACCACGGCGTGGATACGGGCGACCAGCTCGTCGCGGTGGAACGGCTTGGTGACGTAGTCGTCGGCGCCGAAGCCGAAGCTGCGAATCTTGGAATCCATCTCGGCGATGCCCGACAGGATCAGCACCGGCGTCTGCACTTTGGCGACGCGCAGCTTCTTGAGCACGTCGTAGCCGTGCATGTCGGGCAGGTTCAGGTCGAGCAGGATGATGTCGTAATCGTAAAGCTTGCCGAGGTCCAAGCCCTCCTCGCCGAGGTCGGTCGAGTAAACGTTGAAGCCCTCGGTGGTGAGCATCAGCTCGATCGCCTTGGCGGTCGTCGGCTCGTCTTCGATCAGCAGCACGCGCATGGGTAGCCCCCTTCAACCCGTTCGGTAACAGCCTGCTAAGAGGTGTTGCCAGGAATTAACCACGCCATCTCTCAACGAAAAAGGTTAATAAAGCGTGTAGAAGGTTAACGCGTGAGGCGAGTCTTTTGTGCCACACCCCGTGTTTTCCCCGTAGCCTGGCACCCAAGCCAAGGCTCATCCCGCCAGCTTGAGCTTCTTCTGTCGCCGCCGTTGCACCGAGCTGCCGATGCCGATCGCTTCGCGATATTTCGCCACGGTGCGGCGGGCGAGGTCGAAGCCTTTCGCGCGCAGCAACTCGACGAGCTGGTCGTCGGAGAGGATATCGCCAGGGTTCTCGGCATCGCACAGCGCCCGGATCTGCGCCTTGACCGCTTCGGCCGAAACCGCGCCTTCGCCGTCGGTCGAGGCGATGCCGCTGGTGAAGAAGTACTTGAGCTCGAAGGTTCCGCGCGGGCAATGCAGGTACTTGTTGGAGGTCACCCGGCTGACCGTGCTTTCGTGCACCGCGACCGCCTCGGCCACGGCGCGCAAAGTCAGCGGCTTAAGGTGCGCGACACCGCGACGGAAGAAGCCTTCCTGCTGCTTGACGATCTCGGCCGCGACCTTGAGGATCGTCTTCTGGCGTTGGTCGAGCGCCTTGATCAGCCACTTGGCGTCGGCGAGCTTCTCGCTCAGCCACGATTTCGACTCCCGGTCGGTGCAGCCGTTCTTGAGCTCGACATAGTACGAGCGGTTGACGACCAGCCGCGGCAGCGTCGCTTCGTTGATCGCGATCGACCACGAATCCTTGGCGCCCGGCGCGATCAGGATGTCGGGCACGACCGGCTCGCGCTCGCCCTGGCCGAACTTGAGGCCCGGCTTGGGATCGTAGCCGCGCAGTTCCGCGAGCATGTCGGCGAAATCCTCGTCGTCGACGTCGCACATGCGCTTGAGCCGGCTAAACTCGCCGCGCGCGACCAGCTCGAGGTTGTCGATCAGCCGCGCCATGCACGGATCGTAGCGGTCAGCCTCTTTGGCCTGCAGCGCGATGCATTCGGACAGGCTGCGCGCGCCGACTCCCGTCGGATCGAGCATTTGCACCACAGCCAGCGCGCGTTCCGCCTCCGCCAACGGCACGTCGAGGTCGGCCGCCACCTCGCGCAGCGTGGTGGCCAGGTACCCGGCTTCGTCAAGCAGGCCGATCAGGTGACGGGCGATGAACAGCTCGCGCGCGTCGCCGGCGACCGCGCCGATTTGCGCTTCGAGATGCTCGGCGAGCGTCGGATCGTCATCGCTGCGCTCGTCGATGCCCGGGCCTTCCTCGCTTCCGGCGCCGGCAGCGGCAGCCCAATCCCCGGTATCGCGGTCGCGGTCGAGCGCGGTCGGATCGATGTCGAGCGGCGCGTCGGCCTCGCCCTGGCCGCGCAGGATCAGCTCGTCAGCGGTGGGTTCGGGCGCCGGCTCTTCCGAGCCTTCCGCCGGCGCCGGCCGCTCGACCGACAGCTCGCCCGCCTCGAGCAGGGGGTTGTTGTCGAGCGCTTCGCCGATGAAGGTCTCGATCTCCAGGTTGGACAGCGCCAGCAGCTTGATCGCCTGCTGCAACTGCGGCGTCATGGTCAGCGACTGGGACTGCCGGAGGTCGAGTCGCGGCCCCAATGCCATGGCTCAGCTTCCCTCCGGCCTCGCCATCACAACGTAAAGCTCTCGCCGAGGTACAGCCGGCGCACGTTGGCGTCCGCTACCAAGTCCTCGGGGCTACCGGCAAACAGCACCTGGCCGCCGTAGATGATGCAGGCGCGGTCGACGATGTCGAGCGTCTCGCGCACGTTGTGGTCGGTGATCAGAACGCCGATGCCGCGGCGCTTCAGGTCCTTCACCAGCTCGCGGATGTCGCCGATCGATAGCGGGTCGATGCCCGCGAAAGGCTCGTCGAGCAGCATGATCGACGGTTTCGCGGCGAGCGCACGAGCGATCTCGCAGCGCCGCCGCTCGCCGCCCGAAAGCGCCATCGCCGCGCTGCCGCGCAGCTTGGTGAGATGGAATTCCTCGAGCAGACGGTCGAGCTCGGCGGCGCGGGTCGCCTTGTCGGGCTCGACCATCTCGAGCACGCAGTTGATGTTCTGCTCGACCGTCATGCCGCGGAAGATGCTGGTTTCCTGCGGCAGGTAGCCGAGTCCCAGGATCGCGCGCCGGTACATCGGCAGCTTGGTGACGTCGACGCCGTCCATCAGGATGCGGCCCGAATCGGGCCGTACCAGGCCCATGATTGAATAGAAGCAGGTCGTCTTGCCGGCGCCGTTGGGGCCGAGCAGGCCGAGCACCTCGCCCTTTCCGACGGTCAGCGAGATGTCGCTCAGCACCGCGCGCTTGTCGTAGCTCTTGGCGATCGAGACCACTTCGAGCCCGCCTTGGGGGATCGGTGGCGCGGCATTGGCCGGCGCCTCGGCCATGGCCGAGGCGAGGGCTTGGGCGTCGATGGCGTTCTCGTCGAGGGCGGTCATGACCAGGCGATTTAGCACGGCTTCCGGTGGTTTGAACCCCGTTGGCAAGATTCATGCATGGGCCCATTGTGGCGCTGCTCCGTGAAGGTACGGTTACCGGACTTGAATGCGGGACGAGCCGGTGAGATAATCCCGACTCGGGAGAGCAGAGGAGAAAAGGCGCATGGATAAGGCGCTGTGGGAGTCTGCGACGCACAAGCGTACGGGGCGCAAGCTCGATTGGCGCAAGAAGATGAGCGACAACGTCGCTTATGCCTTGCTCATCTACACCGGCCTGCAAATCTGGGTGACGATGGGCACGCTGAAGAACGGCAGCGGCTCGATCCTGCCGTATTTCGCCCTGATCGTGCTTGTTGCGGCGATCATTCCCGGCTGCCGGATGTTCGAGAAGCGCTGGGATTCGCTCAGCGACAGCGAAGCCGCCAATCCGGAGTTGCGGGATCGCTTCCGGCGCGACCAGATCGTCCTCTGGCTCTGCGCGATCGGACTACCGTTCGCGCTCACCGGGCTTTTCCTGGGAATCGCCGCCTTCTTCTAGGCCTGCCTAAGCTTGCTGTTTCGCCCGCTCGATGGCTTCGAGCGTGATGCGGCGCGCCTCGGCGGCGTCGCCCCATTCGCCGACACGGACCCACTTCTCCGATTCCAGGTCCTTGTAGTGCTTGAAGAAGTGCTCGATCTGCTGGAGCACGATCGAGGGCAGGTCCTGCCGCTCGCCGACGTCGGAATAGTACGGAAAGGTCGAATCGACCGGCACGCAGATCAGCTTTTCGTCGCCGCCATGCTCGTCTTCGAGCTTGAGCACGCCGATCGGGCGGGCGCGGACGACGCAGCCGGCGATGAACGGAGAGCGCGCGATTACCAGCGCGTCGAGCGGATCGCCGTCGGGCGAAAGCGTATGCGGCACGAAGCCGTAGTTCGCCGGATAGCGCATCGGGGTGTGCAGGATACGGTCGACGAACAGCGCACCGCTTTTCTTGTCGAACTCGTACTTGACCGGCTCGCCGCCGGTCGGGACCTCGATGATGACGTTCAGGCTCTCGGGCGGGTTGTCGCCGACCGCGATAAATTCGATGCGCATGGATGCTCGCTTCCGTTAGGTGCGTTGGCACCCTCTCCCATTTTTCGCGGGCGCCTAGCTCATGAGGGCTCGCATGGCGAGCCGGGAATTGCGTTTTCCTCGACAAGCGCTTCCCGGAGGCGGAGTTGATCTTCAGCCCCTCCGCAAGCGGGAAGGGATTACGTCCGCGCCGCCAGCAGTCGATCGAGACCGGTTTCGGCCTCGCCTTCCTTCGCGAGCCAAGGGTAGCGCAGCCCGCCTGAATAACGGATCGGCGCCTCGAGGTAGCGGTCGCCGCGCTTGATCAGGAGCTCGATCGGACCGCAGCCCGCCTTGGCCGTCGCGATCGCGCTCTTGATACGGTCGGCGCTATAGGCCTCGCCATCGACCGCGACGATAGTCGCCCCGCGCACGACCCCCGCATCGAACGCCGGCGTGCCCCAGTGCGACAGCGAAACCTCGCCGCTGTTCTCGACGTTGATGCCGAGCGAGTACTGCAGGTTGAGGTAGCCGTTGCCGCTCATCCGCCCCTTTTCGTACGGATTGGGCTCGTCCTTCCAGACGAGGCCATAGCCGCCCTTCTCGATTCCCGCGAGCGGCGGCGGCTGCGCCGGCTCGCGCAGGCGGGTCGAAAGGAACCTCGCCCAGTCGTAGGGATGGACCGCGCTGAGCGCGGCGACCACGTCCTCGAAGGTATATGTCAGCTGGCCGCGGTCGCCTTCGATCCCGCCGAAGAACGCGCGGGCGAAATCGTCGAGTCCACGCGCGCCGCCGGTGCCATCGCGAATGATCTGGTCGGCCTCGAGCCAGACCAACATGCCCTCGCTGTAATATTCCTCGCTGCGGCTCAACGAGGTGTACGGCAGGGGCCGCCGCGCGGTGGTGATCGGGTCGGCGGTGGTATCCTCGACCGAACGCCAGGCGCGTCCGGCCTGCATCGAATAATAGCCTGCCGAGTTGGCCAGCGCGCCTAGCACCACGTCCTTCGGTTGGACGCCGGAGCGCGCCGACAGGATCCAGCCCCAGAACTGCGTCTGCCCTTCGTAGAGCCACAGCAGCTCGTTCCGCATCGGCTGGCGGTAGTCGGGCGTCCACAGGTCCGCCGGGCGACGGTACTTGCCGTTCCAGCTGTGGACCAGCTCGTGCGGGATCACGTTGCGGTCCCAGGCGAAATCGTCCCACTTGAGGAAGGCTTCGGGCTCGTAGTCGTTCTCGCTCGAGCGCTGGTGCTCGAGCCCGATGCTGCCAAGCCGGTCGGTCAGCGCGAGCAGGAACTCGTAGTGGTCGAAATGGCCGGGGCCGAACGCCGCTACGGCTTCGTCGACGAGCTTGCGGAAGGTCGCGAGATGTCCGGGCGTGAGGTCGAGCAGCCGCGCCTCGTCGGCGACGACGTCGAGCGCGACCGCATGGCCGAGATCCCATTCGCGCGCGTGCTTCCCGGCGAATATCGGGGAATCGAGCAGCGTCTCGTAATCGGTCGTGGCCCAGCTGACGCGGTTACCGCGGTCCCGTTGTCCGTCGAGCGCGGTGAAAGCGGTCCAGCCTTCGGGGACGATGACCGTCGGCGTGACCCTGATATGCCGCACGTAGTGGCCGGCCGGATAGAGCGTCATCGCGTCCCACTGCAGATTGAGCATTTCGGGCGTCATGGTGATCCGCCCCTCGCTGATCTGCAGCGGCGAGGTGTGGACGAAAGTGGCGGTAACTTCGCGCGACCCGGCCGGCAGCGGCACGCGGAACGCGAACACTTCGACCGGATCGCGGATCCATTCGGCGGGCTTGCCGTCGACCTCGAAGCGCAAGTCGGCGAGCAGGTTGATCATCCCGCGCGGCGCGTGCTTGCCTGGGATCCATTCGGGCAGCAGCAGCACCATCTCGCGCGTCCCCGGCGCGACGGGGATCGTCTGCCTGACCCGGTAGACCGCGCGCTCGAGATCGGTCGCGTCGATCTCGAGCGTCATCGTGCCCGGATAGGGCACGTCCTGCGCGGGCGGGATCGCCGGCGGCAACGGTGCCGCTTGCGGTGCGGTGCGGAATTCGTCTTGGGCGGAAGCGGTACCGGCGAGAAGCAGCGCGGCGAGGACAAGAGACAGGCGTGATTGGGTCATAACCGGTTCTTGGCGGCAACCGGTTGCCGGCGCAACCAAAGCATCGACGATGCGCTGACTATCCCCTTCATTGCCACCCCGGACTTGTTCCGGGGTCCGGCTTTCTCGGGCACGGCGGCGCGGAGCGGCAAGCTGGATCCTGGAACAAGTCCGGGATGGCGAGAGGGGGAGTGATGCGCATCTTTGCGAAGCGGCTGCATTGCCGCTAAGCGCCGCCTCAGCATGAGCAGGATCGAAACCCCGCGCCCCATTCGCGGCACGCAGGACATCTTCGGCGCCGAGGCCGAGGCGTTCGCGCACGTCGTCGAGACCTTCGAGCGGGTCCGCAAGCTGTACCGCTTCCGCCGCGTCGAGATGCCGGTGTTCGAGAAGACCGAAGTGTTCTCGCGTTCGCTCGGCGAGACGACCGATGTGGTCTCGAAAGAAATGTACAGCTTCGAGGACCGCGGCGGGGAATCACTGACGCTGCGCCCCGAATTCACCGCCGGGATCGCGCGCGCTTATCTGACCGACGGCTGGCAGCAGTACGCGCCGGTCAAGGTCGCGACGCACGGCCCGCTGTTCCGCTATGAGCGGCCGCAGAAGGGCCGCTACCGCCAGTTCCATCAGCTCGACGCCGAGATCATCGGCGCGGCCGAGCCGCAAGCCGACGTCGAGCTGCTGGCGATGGCGGACCAGCTGCTCAAGGAGCTCGGCATCGCCGACGGGGTGACGCTGCAGCTTAACACGCTGGGCGACGCGCCGAGCCGCGAAGCCTGGCGCATGGCGCTGGTCGAGCACTTCCGCACCGCGCGCGACGCGCTCTCCGAGGATTCGCAGGAGCGGCTCGACAAGAATCCGCTGCGCATCCTCGACAGCAAGGATCCGCGCGACAAGGCGCTGGTCCACGAGGCGCCGCGGATCGACGACTTCATGAGCGGCGAGGCCGAGCGATTCTTCGTCGCGGTCTGCGACGGGCTCGATGCGGCCGGAGTGAAGTGGGACCGCAGTCCGACGCTGGTGCGCGGGCTCGACTATTACCGCCACACGGCGTTCGAGTTCGTCACCGACCGGCTCGGCGCGCAAGGCACAGTGCTCGGCGGCGGGCGCTACGACGGGCTGATCGAAACGCTCGGCGGTCCGTATACCCCGGCGGTCGGCTGGGCGGCGGGGATCGAGCGGCTCGCGATGCTGGTGGGCGATGCCGGCAAGGTGGCCATCGAGACTTTGGATGTCGTGCTGGCGGTTGAAGACGACCGCGCATTGACCGTCGCGCAACAGGCGCTCGCGCAGCTGCGGCGAGCCGGCTTCTCGGCCGACATGATCGCAAGCGGCTCGCCGCGGAAGCGCTTCGATAAGGCGGTGAAGATGGATGCGCGGGTAATTCTGGGCCTTGCTTGGGGCGACGAGCAGGTCGTCCGCAACCTGCGCGGGCCGGACGAATGGGCCGCGAAGATCGACGAGATCGTGCACCCGCTGATCCAGGCCCAGGCGCAGTGAGTATGCGCTTCCCTAACCCCTCCCCCTTGATGGGGGAGGGATACGAAGGCTTGGCAGCTTGCTGCCTAGCCGGAGTTGGGCGGGGGTGTGCTACCGGCCGAGAACCGCGCCGGTGGCGCGCTCACCCCCAACCAAGCTCCGCTAACCGCCTGACGGCGGCAAGCTGCGCTATCCTTCTCCCATCGAGGGGGAAGGGGGCGACGGCCCAATGACCGTCCCCGAGGAGCGCCTCGCGCAGATCGCCAACCGGTTCGCCGAGCTCGAAGCCCGCCTCGCTTCGGGCCAGCTCGAAGGCGAGGCGTTCGTCGCTGCGAGCCGCGACTACGCCGAGCTCGAGCCGGTCGCGAAGGCGGCGCAGGAAGTACGCGAGATGCGTGCCGAGATCGCGCAGCTCGCCGCGCTGGCCGACGATCCCGAGATGAAGGCGCTCGCCGACGAGGAGCTCGCCGAACTGCGCCAGCGCCTGCCCGAGGCCGAGCACGCGCTCCAGATCGCGATGCTGCCGCGTGACGCCGCCGACGCGCGCCCGGCGATGCTCGAAATCCGCGCCGGCACCGGCGGTGACGAGGCGGCGCTGTTCGCCGGGGATCTCTATCGGATGTACGAACGCTTCGCCGCGGAGCAGGGCTGGAAGGTCGAGCCCATCAGCATGAACGCCTCGGACGTCGGCGGGTTCAAGGAGATCGTCGCCAACGTTGCCGGAACGGGCGTGTTCGCCAAGCTCAAGTTCGAAAGCGGGGTGCACCGCGTGCAGCGCGTGCCGGTGACCGAAAGCGGCGGGCGCATCCACACGTCGGCGGCGACCGTGGCGGTGCTGCCCGAGCCGACCGAAGTCGACATGACGATCGACGAAAACGACCTGAGGATCGATATCTACCGTTCGTCGGGCGCCGGCGGCCAGCACGTCAACACCACCGACAGCGCGGTGCGGATCACGCACGTGCCGACCGGGATCGTGGTGGCGATGCAGGACGAGCGCAGCCAGCACAAGAACCGCGCCAAGGCGATGCAGGTGCTGCGCGCGCGCCTGTTCGAGAAACGCCGCGAGGAAGCCCACGGCGCTGAGGCCGAGGCGAGGAAGGCGATGGTCGGCAGCGGCGACCGCTCCGAACGAATCCGCACCTACAACTTCCCGCAAGGCCGGGTGACCGACCACCGGATCGGCCTGACGCTGCACAAGCTCGACGAAGTGCTCGAAGGCCCGGGCCTCGGCGAGCTGGTCTACGCGCTCATCGCCGAGGATGAGGCCAAGCGGCTGGCGGCGCTGGGAGAGTGACAACTGTCGCCGAGGCGCTGCGTGAGGCGGCCGCCCGGCTCGCAGCCACTTCAGACACCTCGCGGCTCGATGCCGAGCTGCTGATGGCCGAGGCGCTCGGGGTGAGCCGATCGGACATGCTGCTGAGGCATATGCAGGACGAGGCGCCTGCCGCCTTCGACGGCCTGATCGAGCGCCGCGCCGCGCACGAGCCGGTCGCCTATATTCTCGGCCGCAAGGAGTTCTACGGTCTCGAGCTCAAGGTCACCCCCGATGTGCTGATTCCCAGGGCCGATAGCGAAACGCTCATCGAGGCCGCGCGCGAGGCGCTGGCGGGCCAGGCGCCAAGCAAGATTTTGGACCTGGGCACTGGCTCAGGCGCATTGCTGCTGGCCGCCTTGACGGTGTGGCCGCATGCCGAAGGCCTCGGCCTCGACCAATCAATGGAAGCATTGTTCGTCGCCATCAGAAACGCCCAGCGACATGCCAACACGCCGATCGCTTTCGTGGGTGGCGGGCCGGCGGAACTTCCTTCGCAGCGGACAGATCGCGGTTTCGCGCGCTTCATCCAACGCGACTGGCGAAAGCGGGGTTGGCGCGATCACCTCGGTCGCTTCGACCTGATCCTTTGCAACCCGCCCTACGTCGAAGAGGCCGCCGATCTCGGGCGCGATGTCCGCGATTGGGAACCCAGCGGCGCGCTATTTGCCGGTCCGGACGGCCTCGATGACTATCGCCTTCTGATTCCCCAGTTGTCGAAACTGCTGAACGACGGCGGGGTTGCGATATTCGAGATTGGCGCCACCCAAGCCCAACAGGTCGCGAACATCGCTGCTGACGCAGGTTTCGCCGCGGAGCTGCGGCGCGATCTCGCGGCCAGGCCCCGCGCGCTGATTCTGCGATTAGGGCTTGGCAAATAGCCTGCGAATGACTACCTCTGAGGACAGGCCAGCGGTGGGGAGGCAAATGCCGGCACCGGGCCTTAACTCCATCATTTGCTAGTGGATGGGCGGCAAGCGCCAGGCAACCACGCAGATGAGGAACCACGCAGCACGACGCAACGACGCGTCGTGCCGTGGAGGGGGTCATGCGACCGGCAGTCCGGTCATAAGGCAAGGAAGCGAAATTCCTTTGAACCAGAATCGCAATCAGAATCGCCGGCGCGGCCGTGGCAGTAATCGCGGCGGCCAGGGCGGCGGACAAGGCAACCGGATCGACAGCCGGGCGCGGGGCAATGCTCCGCAGATGCTGGAGAAGTACAAGAAGCTCGCACACGACGCGTCACTGAACGGCGACCGGGTGCTGACCGAATACTACCTCCAGTTCGCCGACCACTACTTCCGCGTCGTCGCCGACAGTCGGCAGCAGAGGGACGATCAGCGTCCTCGTCGCGAGTACGATCGCGATCAGCCGTTCGGCGCCGACGATTACGAATCCGAAGAGCGCGAAGAAGGCGGGCGTGCGGAAAGTCAGCGCGGCGAGCAGCCGCTCCGCCGCGAGCGTTTTGACGAAGAGCGTCCCGCGGCCGAAGGAGGCCAGCGCGCCTCCGAGGGCGAGCAGGTGGACGAAACCGTCGCAGAAGAGAACCCGTTCATCCGCGAAGCACGTCCGCCCAAGGCACGTTCGAGTCAGCGTTCGCGCGGCCGTGGCCGTCCGGCCAACGATGCGCACGAGGACGCCGATGCCGAAAACGATGGGGGCACTTTCGACGCCACCGTGTTGCCGCCATCGATCGCCCGCGAGCCGCGTGACGAGGAGGGAGCTCCTCGCCCCGCGCGTGGCCGTGGACGCCGTGCACGACCGGCCGATGATGAAGGCGACGAGGCGCTCGAGGCTGTCAGCTGACACTTGCGCGGAGTGCTGAGGCGCGGCACGGACCTCTCATGCGCGCCGCGGGACTCTGGCACACCCTGAGCAAGTACCCGCGCGTCTCCGCGCCGGTCCTGGGCTTCCTCGCCGCGACCGGATTCCAACCGCTCGGCCTGTGGCCCCTGGCGCTCGCTGCGATGGCCGCCTTCGCTGCGCTGCTTTCCGAAGCTCCTGACGCGAAACGCGCTGCGCTGCTCGGTTGGCTGTTCGGCGTTGCGCACTTCACTTTCGGCAACAATTGGATCGCCACCGCTTTCACCCATCAGGCTGAGATGCCTGCGGTGCTCGGCTGGATCGCGGTGCCGCTCTTGTCGCTCTATCTCGCGCTTTACCCCGCGTTGGCCGCGCTCGGCGCTCGCGCTCTTGCCGGACGCGACAAGCCCTGGACGCTCGCCTGCGCCTTCGCCGGATGCTGGATCGTGTCCGAGCTGATGCGCGCCCAGGTCTTCACCGGCTATGCGTGGAACCCGTTCGCGATGGTCCTGCTCGGACCCCTCGACCGGCCAGGCCTTGCTGCGCTGTCGCCGTGGATGGGGACTTACGCTCTCTCGGGCCTCGCGGTGTTCTTCGCCGCCGCCTTGGCGGCGCTGGTCCATGAGCGGCGGCTCGCCGTGGCCGGAGCGGTGGCGGTCCTGCTCGCGGTCGGCATGTACCTGCCCGCTCCGGCCGCGCGCGAAGGCACGGTGCGCTTCACCCTGGTCCAGCCCGATCTGACGCAGGACAGGATCAGCGACCCGCGTTACTACGAGGCCAACTTCGTTCGCCTCGCGCAATTGAGCTTGCCGCGCGATCCCGGCGAGGAGCGGCTGGTGCTGTGGCCTGAATCGGGCCTGGCCGACTACCTCAGGCCCGGTTACCCGCAGCGCTACTATGACCGAATGACCGTGCTCGGCGACCCGCGCTACGCGCGCGAGCGGATCGGACGGATGATCGGGCCGGGCAGCACTCTCCTGACCGGCGCCGTCGACCTCGAGATCGGCATCAGGGAAGGCGGGCGCGCACGGGCGGTAGGGGCTTACAATGCGGTTACCGCGCTCGACGGCAGCGGCGCGATCCTCGGCGGCTATGCCAAGGCCCACCTCGTTCCTTACGGCGAGTACCTGCCGATGCGCCCGCTGCTCGAGCCGCTCGGGCTCAGCAGGCTGGTCGCTGGCACGATCGACTTTCTGCCCGGCCCAGGCCCGCGCACGCTCGACCTCGGTCGCGTCGGGCGCGCCGGCATCCAGATCTGTTACGAGATCGTGTTTTCGGGCCAGGTCGCCGAGCGCGGCAATCGGCCTGACTACATCTTCAACCCTTCGAACGACGGCTGGTTCGGCGTTCACGGACCGCCGCAGCACTTGGCGCAGGCGCGGATGCGAGCGATCGAGGAAGGGCTGCCGGTGCTGCGCTCGACCACTACTGGAATCAGCGCGGTGATCGATGCGCACGGGGTAGTGCGCCGGCATTTTGCGCAGCTGCAAGGCGGCCGCCTGGACGGCACGATACCGCCAGCCTTGGCGCCAACCCTGTTCGCGCGGCTGGGCAACGCACTGCCGGTTGTTTGGACCATTGTTTTTCTCGGCTTCGCCGTCGTTGCCATGCGGCGAAAGCGCGGTTAGGACCCCTCCCCGCACCTTCTCCGTAAATCTGAAAATCCTGGGACCGACCTCAATGCGTCAGAGCTACTTGTTCACGTCCGAAAGCGTTTCCGAAGGCCACCCTGACAAAGTCTCGGACCAGATTTCCGATGCGATCGTCGATCTGTTCCTTTCCAAGGATCCCGAGGCGCGCGTGGCCTGCGAGACGCTGACGACGACGCAGCGCGCGGTGCTGGCGGGGGAGATTCGCTGCAAGCCGGTCTACGACGAGGGCCGCTGGCCCGAGCACGGCGGCTGGGCGCCCGGCGCGCGCGATGAGATCGAGGAAGTCGTGCGGGGCGTGGTCAAGGAGATCGGTTACGAGCAGGACGGCTTCCACTGGGCCAACCTGACTTTCGAGAACCATCTGCACGGCCAGTCGGCGCACATCGCGCAAGGCGTCGACGCGAGCGGCAACAAGGACGAAGGCGCCGGGGACCAGGGCATCATGTTCGGCTTTGCCTGCGACGAGACGCCCGATCTGATGCCGGCGACGCTCGACTATAGCCACAAGATCCTCGAGCGTATGGCCGCCGATCGCAAGAGCGGCGCGGCGCCGTTTCTCGAGCCCGACGCCAAAAGCCAGGTCACGCTCCGCTTCGAGAACGGCAAGCCTGTCGCTGCGACCGCGATCGTGGTTTCGACCCAGCACGCCAAGGGTTACGACGAAGGCGCCAAGGAGGCCGAACTCCACGCCTATGTGAAAGGCGTCGTCGCCGACGTGCTCCCCGCCGAGCTGCTCAGCGACGCTACGGAGTATCATATCAATCCCACCGGCAGTTTCGAGATCGGCGGCCCCGACGGCGATGCCGGCCTTACCGGCCGCAAGATCATCGTCGACACTTACGGTGGCGCGGCTCCGCATGGTGGCGGCGCGTTCAGCGGCAAGGACCCGACCAAGGTCGACCGTTCGGCCGCCTATATCAGCCGCTACCTCGCCAAGAACATCGTCGCCGCGGGCCTCGCCAAACGCTGCACGATCCAGCTCGCCTATGCGATTGGCGTGGCCAAGCCGCTCTCGCTCTATGTGGACACGCACGGCACGGGCACCGTGGGGGACGACCGGATCGAGGCGGCAATCCAGTCGATCGGCAAGCTCGGCGGGCTGACCCCGCGCGGCATCCGCACTCATCTGGGCCTCAACAAGCCGATCTACCGCAAGACTGCCGCCTACGGCCACTTCGGCCGCCAGGCCGAAGGCGACCTGTTCCCGTGGGAGAAGACCGACCTGGTCGAGGATCTGAAGGCGGCGCTGGGCTGAACTGAATTCCCCTCCCGCTTGCGGGAGGGGTTAGGGGTGGGCCAGTGAGCTCCAGCACCTTTCTCCGAACCGCCCACCCCCGGCCCCTCCCGCAAGCGTGAGGGGAGAGAGGCTGATTTAACCCGGCGGCAGCATTTGCGCCTTCGTGCGTTCGGCCCAGTAAGTCCCCTCGCGCAGCCAACCCGCGACCTTGCGGCCGAACGTTGCGATGGCGTGCATGTTGAAGAAGTGCATGGCGCCGAGCACCACGACGGCGAGGCCGACCTTGCTGCTGAGGAACACGATCATGTCCGGCACGGTTGTGGGCGGTTCGCCGAATTGCAGCGCCAGCATGATGAAGCCGAGGTTCATCAGGTAGAACCCGACCACCAGCAGGTGGTTGGTGCTCTTCGCCAGCACCTCGTCATGCCCGAAGCACTCGACCAGGAACACGATACCGTTTCCCGAGAGCGTCCGCGCCACCCAGATGGTAAAGGCGACGGCGATCACGAGATAGAGCCCATAGGCGAGGGTGGTCATCATGGTTTCCTCCTGTTCTTTCAGTAGAGAGAGAAGAAGTCGGGCATGCGTCCGGATGGGTGGGAGCCTCCTTTCCTCGATCAGGATTGAGTATTGGCGCGTGTCCCGCCGCGCACGGGCACGAAACGGGCGACCTTGGCGCCGAGCTTCATCAGCGCGACCAGCGTCGGCTTCGGAATGCGGCGCACGTCCTCGTACCACTCGGTCAGCGTGCCGATGAACTGATGCATCCGGCCGATCCGCTGACGGACGTGCTCGGGTACGTCCTTGCGGCCCTCGAGCTTTTCGGCGAGCTCGCCGAGAATCGCGATCGTGGGGTCGATCTCGCGCCGCTTGCGCTCGGCGGCGATCTTCATCAGCAGATCCCACGGATCGGTTTCAGCCACGAAGTGGTCGCGCCGGTCGCCCTTTACGTGAGTGCGGCGGACGATTTCGTAGCTTTGCAGCTCCTTGAGCGCGGTCGAGACGTTCGATCGGGCGAGTCCGAGCGCTTCGACGATTTCTTCGGCATGAAGCGGCCGGTCCGACAAGTAGAGCAGGGCATGAACCTGGGCGACCGAGCGATTGACGCCCCATTGGCTACCCATCTCGCCCCAATGGAGGATGAAGGCCTCGGCCTCGGGAATCGGCGCGATAGTCACGATTTGACTTTCATTTCTGTAATTTCAGAAATATCAGCTTTTGGAGCTTTGTCAAGCCGTCGCCGAGACCTGATCATCATACGGTCGATAAAGCGGACCGACAGGCGACCGCAGCTCCTGCCTGTTTCCGCTAAGAACTATCCTTGCCGAAAATCCGCTGTGACGATCCCTGCCGCAGCCAGTTCGGCCTCGTGGCTGTCCTCGCGCCAGGTTTCGGCGAGGGCCTGCGCTTCCCAGTCCTGCATCGCCGGATGCACGAGCACTTGGTCGACCCAGGCCTGTCCTCCGCCGACGTCGAGGCCGTAAGTGCGGATGCGAAACGCTACCGGGGCGTAGAACGCGTCAGCCGCGGTGAAGCGCGTCCCGGCGAGCCAGGGTCCACCGAACCGGGCGAGCCCTTGCTCGAAGATTTCGCGCAGTCGGGCGATATTGCGCTCCAGTGCTTCGGACTTGCGCTTCGGCGTTACGCGCACGCCTACGTTCATCGTGCAGTCGTTGCGCAGCGCTCCGAACCCGCCATGCATCTCGGCGACCACCGCCTGCGCGAAGGCGCGCGCATCCTTGTCCTGCGGCCAGACTTCGGGGTGCCGGTCGGCGAGGTAGAGCGCGATGCCGAGCGAGTCCCACACCCGCCGCTCGCCGTCCAGCAGCACCGGCACCTGGCCGGTCGGCGAGAACGCGCGGAAATCGTCGTAGTTGTCGGGCTTGGTGAACGGCTCGAAGCGTTCGGCGAACGGGATGCCGAGCGCCTTCATCAGCAGCCACGGCCGCAGCGACCAGCTCGAATAGTTGCGGTTGGCGGTGATCAGCGTGTACCCCAAGGCAGTTCTCCCTTCGGCGGCGCTCTTAGCGCGGCCGGCCGCGCTGACCCAATCAAGCAAGAGGGTTGTGGTATAAGTGCTGTTTATGGCCACTCCCGTAGAAGAATTCCCGCCGTTGTGGCGGCGCGGGAAAGCAAGCGCGGCATGGGTCCTGCTGGCCTGCGTCGGGCTTGTCGGCGGCTGCGCGGCCTTCCGGCCGTTGGGAACGCCCGTGACGGGCGAATGGGGCGGCGAGCACGTGCATCTGAAAATGACCGCGAGCGGCGGCTCGCTCGCCTACGACTGCGCGGCGGGGACGATAGACGGCCCGTTGCGGCTTGACGCGGACGGCGTGTTTTCAGCCGTGGGTACGCACACGGCCGGCAAGCGCGGCGTGGAAACCGATGGAGCCGTGCTGCCAATCTACCGGGTGCGGTATGCCGGCGTGGTTCGCGGTGCTCGCATGAGATTGCACGGCCGGGTGGACAACGGCGTGGTGCTCGGGCCTTTCTCGCTGCGGCGCGACGCGGAGCCCGTCTTCTCCGCTGCCTGTGAACCGCGCAAAGGTCGTGTCACCATCGTTCAACCGCCGTAGTGCGCCGTCGTCTTGCTCGCGACGTCCTCGGCGGTCACGCCGGGGGCCAGCTCGATCAGCTTGAACGGGCTCGCGTGGTCGGGGCGGTGGAACACGGCCAGATCGGTGATCACCATATCGACCACGTTCCGCCCGGTCAGCGGCAGCGTGCATTCGGGGATGAACTTGGGGTCGCCGTTCTTGGAGACGTGCTCCATCACCACGATGATCTTCTTGACCCCGGCGACGAGGTCCATCGCCCCGCCCATGCCCTTGACCAGCTTGCCGGGGATCATCCAGTTGGCGATGTCGCCGTTCTCGCTGACTTCCATCGCCCCGAGCACGGTCAGGTCGATGTGCCCGCCGCGGATCATTGCGAAGCTCGCCGCGCTGTCGAAATAGGCCGAATGCGGCAGCTCGCTGATGGTCTGCTTGCCGGCATTGATGAGGTCGGCATCGACCTCGTCCGGGTACGGGAACGGTCCGATCCCGAGCATGCCGTTCTCGGACTGCAGTGTCACTTCCATCCCCGCGGGGATGTGGTTCGCCACCAGCGTCGGGATGCCGATGCCGAGGTTGACGTAATAGCCGTCGCGCAGCTCCTTGGCGGCACGGGCTGCCATCTGATTGCGGTCCCAGGCCATCAGTGGGCGACCCCGCCCGGATCGATTTCGCGCGGCACGTCGGTCGGGTTGGCGCGCTCGGCGTCGAGGCCTTCCCAGATCCGGGCGAGCGCTTCCTCCTCCGGGATGCCGAGGGCGTGAGCGTAAGCTTTGGCGCCATGTCCGACGGCGTCGACCATCGCCATGCCGAACAGGAACGGGTCGGCGCCGAGCGCGCGCGGCTCGATGATGCAGGTCATCGGCCCACCGGGTTCGGCCCACAGGCGCGCGAACTCGTGACTGCCGTCGAGGAAGCCGAAGCCGCTGACGTCGATCTCCCCCTCGCGTCCGCCGGTTTTCCTTCCGAACATCACGCCGTCTCCCTTTCCCGCGTGGTCGTGAACTCGATCTTCTTGTCGTACGGGCTGCCTATGATCATCCGCTGCACATAGACGCCGGGCAGGTGAATGCAGTCGGGATCGAGCGCTCCGGCCGGCACGGCTTCCTCGACTTCGACCACGCAGACCTTGCCGCAAGTCGCGGCGGGAAGGTTGAAGTTGCGCGCGGTCTTGCGGAACACGAGGTTGCCGGTGGCGTCGGCCTTCCACGCCTTGACGATCGCGAGGTCGGCGAAGATGCCGCGCTCGAGGACGTATTCCTCTCCGTCGAAGACCTTGGTTTCCTTGCCCTCGGCGACCTGGGTGCCGACGCCGGTCTTGGTGTAGAATCCCGGGATACCCGCGCCGCCGGCGCGCATGCGTTCGGCGAGCGTCCCTTGCGGGCAGAACTCCACCTCGAGCTCGCCGGCAAGATATTGCCGCTCAAACTCCTTGTTCTCGCCGACGTAGGAGCTGATCATCTTGCTGACCTGCCGGGTGCGCAGCAGCTTGCCGATGCCTTCGTTGTCGATCCCGGCATTGTTGCTGGCGAAAGTCAGGTTCTTCACTCCGCTCGCTTCGATCGCTTCGAGCAGCCGCTCCGGAATCCCGCACAGCCCGAACCCGCCCGCCGCAATCAGCATCCCATCGCGCAGCAGGCCGTCGAGGGCTGCGGTGGCACTGGGGTAAAGCTTGTTCATGGACAACTCCGCCTGGCGCACGGGCAGCGTTAGCCAATAGCAGCGGGTCTGTCATCTATGATGCACCGCACAACGAAAAGCGATTTGTTGTCTGACTTAATCGGGGTGCCGACAGAGGAGTCAGCTAAAAGTCGTTTGAAACCAGATCATAACGCCTCTGTTGCACAGAACGCAACACCCATTGCGCTTTTCGCACTTGCGAGATGCTCGCTCCTGCCGCACATAGGGCGGGCCTTTCAGGCATCCTCTCCCAAACTCCCAGGCCCGGCCGGCAACGGCCGGGTCTTTTTTTGCCCCCCATTCGTGCCGGCCGAAGGATTTGCGGCACCAACCGCGCCGTTGCCGGTTTGCATTCAGGCAAGGGCATTCCTAGCTTCCCCAGAACACGGACGAAAGCGAGAGGGCGGATGGCGGACGCGGCGGCAGCGGTAATCGACAAGGGTATCGTTCGACTTCAGGTCGCCGCCGCCCGGCAGGAGGAAAGCGGCCGCGGCGTCGCGCGCATGCCGCGCACCGCGTTCCAGGCGCTCGGCATCACCGAAGGCGACATCGTCGAGATCGAAGGCAAGCGGGTCACCGCCGCGATCGCCCTGCCGGCCTACAGCGAGGACGAATCGCTCGAAGTGGTGCGGCTCGATGGCCTGCAGCGTGCCAACGCCGACACTTCCTCGGGCGAGCATGTCGAGATCCGCCGCGCCGAATCGCGCGCCGCCACGCGCGTGGTGTTCGCCCCCGCCCAGCGCGAGATGCGTCTCCAGGGCCCGAGCGAAGCTCTGAAGCGCGTGTTCTTCCGCCGCCCGCTCGTTGCCGGCGATCTCGTTGCCACGCACGGCCAGCAGCCAGTGCAGAACATGCCGCCCGAAGTGCGCCGCATGTTCATCCAGCCCGCCTACGCGCTGACCCAGATCCGCCTCCAGGTGGTCTCGACCGCGCCCAAGGGCATCGTCCACATCGACGAGAGCACCGAAGTCGAGCTGCGCGCCGAGTTCGAGGAGCCGCGCGACAGCCGCGGGATCATCAACTACGACGACGTCGGCGGGATGGACGAGACGATCAAGCAGCTGCGCGAGATGGTCGAGCTGCCTCTGCGTTATCCCGAGCTGTTCACCCGGCTAGGCGTCGATCCACCCAAAGGCGTGCTGCTGCACGGCCCGCCCGGCACCGGCAAGACCCGGCTCGCGCAAGCCGTGGCAAACGAGAGCGACGCGACCTTCTTCACCATCAACGGCCCCGAGATCATGGGCTCGGCCTATGGCGAGAGCGAGCGGCGGCTGCGCGAAGTGTTCGAGGAAGCGCAGCGCTCCTCGCCCGCGATCATCTTCATCGACGAGATCGATTCGATCGCTCCCAAGCGGCAGAACGTCACCGGCGAGGCCGAGAAGCGCCTTGTCGCCCAGCTCCTCACGCTGATGGACGGTCTCCAGGCCCGCTCGAACCTCGTCGTCATCGCCGCCACCAACCGGCCAGACGCGATCGACGAGGCGTTGCGCCGCCCGGGCCGATTCGATCGCGAGATCGTGATCGGCGTGCCCGACGAGAAGGGGCGGCGCGAGATCCTGGGCATCCACACTCGCGGCATGCCGCTGGCCGAAGGGGTCGACCTCGGCGAGCTGGCGCGCAGTACGCACGGCTTCGTCGGCGCCGACCTCGCCGCGCTCGCACGCGAAGCGGCGATCGAGGCAGTGCGGCGGATCATGCCCAAGCTCGATCTCGACGCGCGCGAGATTCCACCCGAAGTGCTCGAGGACCTCCAGGTCGAGAAGGACGACTTCCGCGCCGCGCTCAAGCGCGTCCAGCCGAGCGCGATGCGCGAGGTCATGGTCCAGACGCCGACGATCGGCTGGGCCGACATCGGCGGGCTCGACGAAGCGCAGGAGAAGTTGCGCGAAGGCGTCGAGCTGCCGCTCAAGAATCCCGCCGCGTTCGAGCGGCTCGGCATCCGCCCGGCCAAGGGCTTCCTGCTCTACGGCCCGCCCGGCACGGGCAAGACCCTGCTCGCCAAGGCCGTCGCCAAGGAGGCCGAAGCGAACTTCATCTCCATGAAGAGCAGCGACCTCCTCTCCAAGTGGTACGGAGAAAGCGAGCAGCAGATCAGCCGCATGTTCGCGCGCGCGCGCCAAGTGGCGCCGTGCGTGATCTTCATCGACGAGATCGACAGCCTGGTTCCGGCGCGCGGCAGCGAGGCTAACGAGCCGCAAGTGACCGCGCGCGTGGTCAACACCATCCTCGCCGAGATGGACGGGATGGAGGAACTGCAGTCGATCGTGGTGATCGGCGCGACCAACCGGCCCGGCCTGGTCGACCCGGCGCTGCTGCGCCCCGGCCGCTTCGACGAGCTCGTCTATGTCGGTGCTCCCGACGAGGCGGGCCGGCTGCACATTCTGGGCATCCACACGCGCGACATGCCGCTCGCCGGGGACGTCGATCTTGCGGGCCTAGCGGCGCAGACCGAACGCTACACCGGTGCGGACCTCGAAGACGTGGTCCGCCGCGCCGGCCTGATCGCGATCCGCAAGCGCGGCGAAGACGCGACCGAAGTCACCGCGCAGGACTTTGCCGATGCGCTCGCGGACAGCCGCGCGACCGTGACCGAGGAGATGGAGGAGAGCTACCAGCGCATGCGCGGCGAGCTCAAGAAGCGCGCCATGGAAGTGCGCCCGATCGGCTTCATCCACGAAGGCATGCTGGAGTCGCGGCGCGAGCGGAAGCACGGGCCGGATTCCTGACCCGCTCTAGCGCATCTGACGGCATGTCCCAGTAAGGCGAAGCAGGCGGACAGGATGCCGCGCATGGAACCTATCGTGGTCGTTGGCCGAAATTGCTGGCGCATCGAAGCGTGCCGACGGGCGTCAGTGATCGTGGATGCTGCGGACTACTATCACCTCATACGGGAAGCGATGACCGCCGCACGCCATTGCATTCTCGTCATCGGCTGGGATTTCGACACGCGCATTGCGCTGGAACCGACAAAACAGGTTAGCGAGACGCTTGGCCAGTTCTTCCTTTCGCTCGCGCGGAAGAGACCGGCTCGGTGCATCTTCGTTCTGAAATGGAGCTTCGGGGCAAAGAAGCAATTTCTCCGGCCGCGCGCCGCGTGGCTGTTGTGGAAGTGGCAACGCACGAAGGCGATCGATTTCCGTTTCGACAGCGCGCATCCGCCGGGATGCAGCCATCACCAGAAGATCGTGGTCCTCGATGACCAGCTCGCGGTCTGCGGCGGTATCGATATCTCGACGGCTCGCTGGGACACCAGCGAGCACGTCGACGACGACAACCGCAGACGGCTGCCCAACGGCAAACGCTACGGCCCCTGGCACGACGCGACCATGATGCTCGAAGGGCCCGTCGCTGCGGCGCTCGGAGAGCTCGGCCGCGACCGCTGGCACCGGGCGACCGGCGCGAGCCTGCGTCCCATCGAGACCGCGGACAGCTCGCTATGGCCGGCCGATCGGCGAGTGCAATTCCACAACGTGGCAATCGCCGTGGCGCGGACGCGCGCCGAATACGGGGATGCCGGCGAAGTGCGTGAGGTCGAGGCGCTCTACCTCGACATGATCGCAGCTGCGCAGCGCTTCATCTATTTCGAGAACCAGTATTTCACGTCCGCCAAGATCGCCGCGGCGATTGCGAAAAGACTGGAAGAGGCCGATCCGCCCGAATTCGTCCTGGTCATGCCGCGTCGAGCGGACGGCTGGCTGGAGCAGAAAGCGATGGATGCGGCCCGCATCCAGCTCGCGCGCCGAATAGCAAAGGTCGACCGGCAGAATCGGTTTCGCGTCTATGTGCCGGTGACCCGCCACGGCGCGGACATCTACGTTCACGCCAAAGTATCGATCGTCGATGATCGCTTGCTGCGGGTCGGGTCTTCCAACCTGAACAACCGTTCGCTGGGATTGGACAGCGAATGCGACGTGGTGATCGACGCGGGACTCAATGAGAATAGCGGGACGCCGGCGGAGATCGCGCGCTTGCGCACCCAGTTGATCGCCGAACATCTTTCTGTGGAGTCCGAGGTCTTCGCGCGCGCGTTCGAAAAATGCGGCTCGCTCGTGGATGCCATCGAAGGCCTGCGCGGCAGCGGCAAGACGCTGGAGCTGCTCGACCTGATCAAGCCTGGGCCCCTCGACCGGTTCATTGCCGACAACGAATTGCTCGACCCAAAAAACGCCGATGGTTTCCTCGATCCGATCGCGGACCGGGGGCTGCGCAAACATTGGCGCGAAGGCTTGAGGCGCCTCAGGCGGCCCGTGCACCGTGCGAGTTCAGTTTGATACTATCCCGCCGCACCTCCTTGCTCCGCGATTGTCTTGGCATTTGCAGTTTGCCATGACGGTTCGGAACAAGATCAGGGTGGAGAGGGCGGATGAACGGTTCGAAGTTCCTGGCGGGAATTGCTGCGGCCCTGTCCTTGCTCTCCAGCCCGGCGCTCGCCCAGCAGCCCCCGGCCTCGATCACGGTTCAGGCCGACCGGAGCGGACCGAAGATCGAGCGCGATATCTTCGGCCAGTTCGCCGAACATCTCGGCACGGGCATCTACGAAGGTGTTTGGGTCGGCCGGAACTCGTCCATCCCCAACGTCCGCGGCATCCGGACCGACGTGGTCGAGGCGCTTCGCGCCATCAAGGTGCCGAACGTGCGCTGGCCCGGCGGTTGCTTCGCCGACGAGTACCATTGGCGCGACGGCATCGGCGATCCGGCGAAGCGCCCGGTGACGGTCAACGCCAACTGGGGCGGATCGATCGAGAACAATGCGTTCGGTACCCACGAATTCTTCGATTTCGTCGATCAGATCGGATCCGAGGCGTTCGTTTCGATCAACGTCGGTTCGGGGACCTATCAGGAAGCGGCGGACTGGGTCGCGTACATGACCGCCGATACCAGGAACACGGCAGGCCAACAGCGCGCCGCCAACGGCCGCCGGGAGCCATGGAAGATCCGCTACCTCGGTATCGGCAACGAAAACTGGGGTTGTGGCGGATCGATGCGGCCGGAAACCTACGTCGACGAGCTCAAGCGGTTCGCGCGCTTCTCGCGCAACTACAACCCGGCCCAGCAGGGCGCCGACAATCCGCAGGCGATGCGCCGGGTCGCCGTCGGCGCGGACGACAAGGACACCCGCTACACCGAAGCCGTGATGAAGGCGTGGAAGGAGCGCGACTGGACCTGGAGCATCGAGGGGCTGTCGCTCCATTCCTACACCGTCATCAGGTTCCCCGCGGCGTATGACAGCGTCAATTTCGGCGAGAAGGAATACGCGGAGATCCTGAAGGCGACGCTTCGCATGAACGACCTGATCGAGATGCACGGCGCGATCATGGATCGCTACGATCCCGAGAAGAAAGTCCCGCTGATCGTCGACGAATGGGGCACCTGGTATGCCAAGCTGCCCGGCACTCCCGACGGCTATCTGCAACAGCAGAATTCGCTGCGCGACGCGATCGTCGCCGCCCTCAACTTCAACATCTTCGCGCGCCATGCCGACCGGGTGCGCGGCGCCAACATCGCCCAGATGGTCAACGTGCTCCAGGCGATGATCCTGACCGACAAGGAGCGGATGGTCCTGACTCCCACCTATCACGTGCACAAGATGTACGTGCCGTTCCAGGATGCCACGCTGGTTCCGACCTCGCTCGATACCGGACAATACCGGTTTGGCGAGATCGCGATGCAGCAGCTGGATGCGGTCGCCGTGCGCGACAGCGCGGGCAAGCTTTGGCTCTCGCTCGTCAACATCGACCCGAACCGGCCCATGCCGGTGCGTGTCCGGCTTGCCGGCACGCAGGCGAGCGCAGCAAACGGGGAGCAGCTGACGGCGGCCGCGATCAATGCGGTCAACACCTTCGACGCGCCGGATACCGTCGCCCCGCGGCCCGTCTCCGCGCAGATCGAGAACGGAGCGATTGCGATCGAGCTGCCCCCGAAATCGGTGACGATGCTGGCAATCGAGCCGTAGCGGGAGAGAGCGGAACGCCCGCCTTAGCTTTAGGCCCACCGGAGAGCGGACACCATCAGGTGCGCCTCAGCAGATCTCCACCAGGTGCTCGCGTTCGCGCTCCGCTAGGCGAATCTTGCGACCCGTGAACCGCTCGATGATCTGGGCGGCTGTCCGGCTATGCTCGCTGAGCTTCACGCTAGTGAACGAGCCGCCGCCCGCGAGCGCGAAGGGCAGCAGGAGCTGGTCCTGCAGGTACGGCCCCGCGAACGCGTTCGAGGCAAGGTAGCCGGCCATGCGTCGGGCGGTTGTGTGACCGAGCCGCTCTGCTGGGAGGCCCAGCTTGCCGAAGCCGGTCATGATTTCGGTCACGTGGTCGAACGCGGCCTCGAGAATCAGCGCGACACCCGGACCCTGGTCGGGCGGGATCTCGCGGATGACGATGTCGTCCTCGCCCCACTCGGGCAGATCCTTGCGCGCCGCCTTGGCCAGCCGCGCGGCGATTTCGCCTGGGATCGAGGCGAACAGCGCCGTGCCGCCGTGACCGAGCGGCGCACCGCGGTCGAGGCAGTCGATCCGGCGTAGCGGGGCGGGTTCGATCTCGATCTCGATGCGCCCGCCGCCGCGCGGGTAGAACCCGTGCCGCGCCAGCCGCGCCGAAACTTTCGGACCCATCCGCTCGATGATCGGCAGGAAAGCCCGGGCAACGAACTCGAACGGCGGCGCCATCATGTTGTGAGTGCCGCCCTCGAGCACCAGCCGCGAGGGGCCGCCCGCCAGCGCCAGCGGCAGCAGGATCGTCTGGAGCACCAGGCTGGTCGAGCCAGCGGTGCCGACCGAAAAAGTGTAGTCGCCGGCGGTCACGCGGCCTGGGCGGAACGCGATCCGCGACGAGCCGATCGCCAGCCCCTCGCACTCGGCGCCGCCGATCGCGCAGGCGGCCTCGATCGCAGTCACGTGCTGGCGCATCAGGCCCGGCTTCTCGCGCCCGCCGCGCACGTTCTCGATCACGAATGGCTCGCCGGTGACGAGCGACAGCGCGCAGGCATTACGCAGCACCTGCCCGCCGCCTTCGCCTTCGGATCCGTCGATGGTGATCATTTCAATTCTCGGAAATAGGGAATGGCGGGCGTGAAGGGTCACCCCTTCACGCACACCACCTGCTTGAGCGTATGGACGATCTCCACGAGATCGGCCTGCGCGGCCATGACCGCCTCGATCGGCTTGTAGGCCTTCGGGGTCTCGTCGATCACGCCCGCGTCCTTGCGGCACTCGACACCCGCCGTGTCGGCGATGTGCTCGTCGAGCGTGACCATCTTCTTGGCCTCCGTCCGGGACATGACGCGACCCGCGCCGTGGCTGCAGCTGTCGAAGCTCTCCGGGTTGCCCAGCCCGCGTACGATGAAGCTCTTCGCGCCCATCGAGCCCGGGATGATCCCCATCGTGCCCTTGGCCGCGCGCACAGCCCCCTTGCGGGTGACGAGCACGTTCTCGCCGAAGTGGTTCTCGCGCGTCACATAATTGTGATGACAGTTGACCGCTTCGACCTCGGCCTCGAACGGCTTGGCGATCTGGCCTCGGATCGCGTCGATCACGTGGCTCATCATCACTCGCCGGTTGAGCTTGGCGAAGTCCTGCGCCCATTCGACCGCTTCGACATAGTCGTCGAAATGATCGGTCCCTTCCGGGAAGTAGGCGAGGTCCTGATCCGGCAAGTTGATGTGCCACTTGCGCATGTCCTGCTTGGCCAGCTCGATGAAGAACGTGCCGATCGCGTTGCCGACCCCGCGGCTGCCCGAGTGGAGCATGACCCACACGCGCTGCTCCTCGTCGAGGCACAGCTCGATGAAGTGGTTGCCGGTGCCGAGCGTGCCCAAGTGCACCAGGTTGTTGGTGTTCTTGAGCCGCGGATGCTTGGCGACGATCCGGCCGAAGCGCTCGGCTAGGCTCGCCCAGGCGTCGACCACCGCGCGCGGCGGCTCGCCCCAACTGCCCTTGTCGCGCTTGCCGCGCCCGACGTCACGGCCGTGCGGCACCGCCTGCTCGATCGCCGAGCGAATGCCTTCGAGGTTGTCCGGCAAGTCGCTGGCGACGAGCGAAGTGCGCGCCGCCATCATGCCGCAGCCGATGTCGACCCCGACCGCAGCCGGGATCACCGCACCCTTGGTCGGGATCACCGAGCCGACGGTCGCGCCGATCCCGACGTGCACGTCGGGCATCGCCGCGACATGCTTGAAGATGAACGGCATCTGCGCCGCGCGAGAGAGCTGGGCGCGCGCCTTGTCGTCGACAGGCACGCCGCGGGTCCACATCTTGATCGGCACGCCGCCCTCGACGTGCTGGTAGTCGTAAGTCTGGGTCATCGCGACCTCCCTGCTAATCCATCATAAGTGTCGGCGACGAGGTTTGGCGAGACATCCCGGACAAGTCCGGGTGCGGATTCGAACCGCTCGGCCTTTCGGCCTCCACCGATGTAGTCCCGCCGGCATTCGCCGACCGATTGAATGTGCTGGCGACGATTGGTGGCGGGACAGTTTTGCTGAGCTACACCGGATTGCTCCGGGGGCGGGCTTGAACCGCCGACCTCCTGCTTTCACAGGCGCTCTGACCCTGTAGTCCCGCCGGCATTCGCCAGCGTCGAATGGGTTCCATGGCGACGAGTGTTCGACAGACGTCCCGCTCTACCGCTGAGCTACGAGCCGATAGTGGCCGGCCCGGCGGGATTCGAACCCGCGTCCGGGGATTGACAGTCCATGTAGTCCGTCAGGCATTCGCCATGGTTTTCAAGTCTCGGGTCACGGCGACGAGTTGGTCGTGAAACGGCTCCATGCTCTATCCAACTGAGCTACCCGGTCGAAGCCGGGGGCGGATTCGAACCGCCGACCCTGAAGTCCAATGTAGTTCCACTGGCATTCGCCGTGATGTTCCGTCGGGACGTGGCGACGAGAAATGATGAGACGGCGGCCCTTAAGCTACATTGCCAAGGCGGGATTCGAACCCGCATCTCCCCAATCCCTTGCGGGCGCTGGGGCGCTTTACTCGTCGGGCCTTCCTGGTGACATGTAGTCCCACCGGCATTCGCCACGATCCTGAAAACTAGTCGATGAAGCGTCACGGCGACGAGGTTTGGAAAAGACATCGCCCCGAAGGGCTGGCGTACTTCCAGTTATACTACTGCCCGTTGCCGGGCAGGCGGGATTCGAACCCGCATTTCCAACGTGAGAAGTGTAGTCCTTCCCGGCATTCGCCATGACGCTTCGTTTCATACCTCCACCTGGTTGACGATCTCGACCCAATCGCGCGTCTCGCCCTTGGCGAACCGCGCCATCGCGTCGAACACCGCGTCGGTGAAGCCACCGACATTCATGATGTCCTCGCGGCTCTTGGCCTGCGTGGTGCCGTACGGCTGGATGTCGATGCAGATCAGCTTCGCGCCCGGGTTCCGGGCCTTCAGCTTGTTCCACTCGCTCATCGTCGTCGTCGCGGTCTCACGCGCCCACGGCCGGGCCGAATCGATCCACGACTCGTTGTCCGAGACGATCACGACCGTATCGACCTTGGCCTGCTCGCGGTTGAGCAGGGCCAGCGGAGCCGAGACGTTGGTCCCGCCCCCGCCGATCGCCGCCAGCTTCGCGGCATTCACCGCGACGCGGGCATTGGCATCGAGCGTGACGTCGACCACGCCGCACTCGAACGGCAACACGCGCGCCTGGCGGTTGGTACGCAGCACCGCCGCCGCGACCAGCGCCGCGATGTCGATACAACGAACCGCCGAGCTTGCGCCCTTGCGATAGCCGGTCGCCGGCGAGCTCATCGAGCCCGAGACGTCCGGACAGACAACGACGTTGCCCGCGAGCGCCGGCACCTTCGCCAGCGAAACCTCCAGCGCCGTTTCCAGCGCCGCCTGCACCGCCAGCGGGACACCGTCTCCGGCCTGGCCGAGCGCGACCATCAGCTGGTACGGCGCCGGCTTGACCTTCGCGAGCGCGTCGGCGTCGGCGAGCCGCGCTGCAACCTGCTCCGTCACGCCCGGCACCGCAAAGGCGCCGTTACGGGCGAGCGTGTTGAGGTTCATGCGCAGCGCCTGCCAGCCCATGCGTCCGGCCAGCTCACCCCATTGTTCCGCGGTTAGCGGGAACGAGGTCAGCCACTCGAACGGCACATCGGGCAGCGGTCGCGACGGATCGCGCTTCCACGCCTCGAACGCCGCGATCTCCGCCGGCAGCGCGGCGAGGTCGTACGGCTTGCCGATCAGCCAGCCGTAGAACGCGCGCCGTTCGGCCGAAGCCGGAGCCGGGTGGACCATACGCACGATATCCGCGAGGCTCGGGTCGTTGCCCGTCGCCGCTCGCATCAGGCTGCGGATCGAGGCCTGCTCGAGCCACTCGCGCACGAGGCGCTTGGGACGCGAGCCGAGCGACGTGCGCCCGGTCTGGCCCGAACGCATGATCTGCACGAACGTGCGCAGCATGCGGCCGTTATCGATGACGCGCTTGAACACTCGCACCGAAAGGTCCGGGTCCGACATCGTCAGAACCGCGGTAAGCAGCGCCGGCATGTCCTTCATCGCGCCCGACTGGCGGGCGTAGACCGCCGCCTTGGCGACAAACTCGGCATCGACCTGCCAAGCCGCATCGAGCACCTCGGCGAGCTGCGCTTCGGCGCCGGCATAAAAGCCGTCCGACAGCGTGCCCGTCGCGGCAAGCTGCGCGAGCTTGGCCTCCGGGCCATAGGCATAGGCAGTCCCGCCGGCCTGGTTGATCGTGTCGGCGCGCGGCAAGATCTTCGCCACCGCCGAAGAAAACAGGTTCTTGTTGGCCATCGTCCAACTCCATCCTTGGGGATTTGGGCGGCCGGCCCATTCCGGCCGCCCCTTTCCCGCTTGCTGCCGGGCTGTTCGACCGACCCGACACATCTTACAGAGCATGAGGCGTGCCAAATTCGATGCAAGGCTGCCAAATCGACTTATCTATCTGTAAAACAAGATCTCTTGGAGAGATGGCGCGAACGAGATTTTGATGCGCGCGCTCAATTTGCGCGCCTATGGTATCGTAGTATATATATTGATATAAGAGCGTGATGCGCCCGCTGACTGTAATTGGCTTCCTCGGCTCGACCCTCGACGCGTCGAAGTTCGGCCCGTCGCGCTGGAATAAGTGGCGCCCGACCGTCGGCCTTTGCATGCACGAGGACTTGCGCGTCGACCGGCTCGTGCTGCTGCACGGCACCGTCCATCGCCGACTTGCCGAATACATCACCACCGACATCGCCGATGTCTCGCCGGAGACGAAGGTCGATCCGCACTTGCTCGACTTCGACGACCCGTGGGACTTCGAGGAAGTCTACGGCAAGCTGCTCGACTTCGCGCGCGCGTTCCCGTTCGACCCGGATGCCGAGGATTACCTGATCCACATTACCACCGGCACGCACGTGGCGCAGATCTGTCTGTTCCTGCTGACCGAGGCCCGCTATCTGCCCGGCAAGCTGCTGCAGACCCAGCCGAACCGCGGCAAACCGGACGCGGTCGGGACCTGGAACTCGATCGATCTCGACCTGTCGCGCTATGACAGCATTGCGACCCGCTTCGCGGTGGCGAGCGCCGAGAGCACCTCGTTTCTCAAAAGCGGAATCGAGACCCGCAACCTCGCCTTCAACACGATGATCGACGAGATCGAACAGGTCGCCGGCCGCAGCCGCGCGCCGCTGCTGCTGATGGGGCCGACCGGGGCAGGTAAGAGCCAGCTGGCGCGGCGGGTCTACGAGCTCAAGCGGCTGCGCCACCAGGTCCAGGGCGATTTCGTCGAGGTCAACTGCGCGACGCTCAAGGGCGATTCCGCGATGTCGGCGCTGTTCGGCCACAAGAAGGGCGCCTTCACCGGCGCCGTCGCCGATCGCGCCGGCCTGCTGCGCACCGCTGACGGCGGGATGTTGTTCCTCGACGAGATCGGCGAGCTCGGGCTCGACGAGCAGGCGATGATCCTGTGCGCGATCGAAGAAGGGCGCTTTCTGCCGGTCGGCGCGGACCGCGAGGCCGAGAGCCAGTTCCAGCTGATCGCTGGCACCAACTCCGACCTGGTGACCGCCGTCGCCGAAGGCCGCTTCCGCGAGGACTTGTTTGCGCGTCTCAATCTGTGGACGTTCCGCCTGCCGGGCCTCGCCGAGCGCCGCGAGGATATCGAGCCCAATCTTGACTACGAGCTCGACCGCTTTGCCGAACGCGAGGGCACCCGCGCGACCTTCAACAAAGAGGCGCGCGAACGGTACCTTGCCTTCGCTGTAGGGCCCTCGGCGGAATGGGCCGGCAACTTCCGCGACCTTGCCGCTAGCGTGACGCGCATGGCCACGCTCAGCCCCAACGGTCGGATCGACAAGGATTGCGTCGAGGCTGAACTTACCCGGCTTAAGCGGTTATGGGCCGGCAAGGCGAGCGATGACCCCTTGGCCGACCTGATCCCCGCCGATCGGCTAACAGCTATCGATCCGTTCGATCGCGTCCAGCTGGCCGAAGTGATCCGCGTCTGTCGCGCGAGCCGTTCTCTCTCCGAAGCCGGCCGGGCCTTGTTCACTGCTTCGCGCAAACAACGCGCGTCGACCAACGACGCTGACCGGTTGCGGAAGTACCTCGCTCGGTTCGAGGTGGCTTGGACCGATCTCCGCTAGGTTCCGGCAAGATCGGTCGGTCGCAAATCGAACCGCTGCCAACTCAATGCGAGCTTGGCGGTGGCTCGCGCGTCGGTGGCCGACACACACTCGCACCCGCGCCTCCCGCAAGCATGTCCCCAGCCAGTCGAGGGGCGAGAGGGGAGGGATCAGTGCGCGGCGTCCCAGGTCTTGCCGGTGCCGATCTCGATGCCGAGCGGGACGTCAAGCTTCACCGCCGGTTCCGCGGCCTCGGCCATCACCCTTTCGATCACCGGGCTCGCCGCCGCGACGTCGCCTTCGGGCAGCTCGAACACCAGCTCGTCGTGGACCTGGAGCAGCATCTTCACGTCGGCTAGCCCGGCATCGGCCAGCGCCGCCGGCATCCGCGCCATCGCGCGCTTGATGATGTCGGCGCTGGTGCCCTGGATCGGGGCGTTGATCGCGGCGCGCTCAGCGCCCTGGCGTTCGTGCGGGATCTTGGCGTCGATGCGCGGGAACCAGGTCTTGCGGCCGAACAGCGTCTCCGAATAGCCGCGCTCGCGCACCTGCTCGAGCGTGTGGACGATGTAGCGCTGGATACCCGGGAAGCGCTGGAAATAGGTGTCGATGATCCCTTGCGCCTCGTCGGCCTCGATGCCGAGCCGCCCGCCGAGGCCCCAGCGGCTGATGCCGTAGAGGATCGCGAAGTTGACCGTCTTGGCGCGCGCGCGCGTGTCGCGGTCGAGGGTGCCGAACATCTCCATCGCGGTGCGCGAATGAATATCTTCGCCCGCGCCGAACGCCTCCTTCAGCTGCGGCACATCGGCCATGTGCGCGGCGAGGCGCAGCTCGATCTGCGAGTAGTCGGCGGCGAGGAGGACATTGCCGGGCTCGGCGACGAACGCCTCGCGGATGCGGCGGCCGATCGCGGTGCGGATCGGGATGTTCTGCAAGTTGGGATCGGTCGAGCTCAATCGCCCGGTCTGCGCGCCGACCAGCGAGTAACAGGTGTGCACCCGGCCGGTCGCCGGGTTTATCGCCGCCTGCAGCGCTTCGGTGTAAGTGCTCCTGAGCTTGGTGTGCTGGCGCCAGTCGAGCACGAGCCGCGCGACCGGCGCGCCCTGGTTGGCGAGCTGCTCGAGGATCGCCTGATCGGTCGAATACTGCCCGCTCTTGCCCTTGCGCCCGCCCTTGTAGCCCATCTTGCCGAACAGGATCTCGCCGAGCTGCGCCGGGCTGCCGATCGTGAACTGCTGGCCGCAGCATTCGTAGATCTCGGCCTCGATCCGGGCGATCTCTTTGGCGAATTCCTCCGACAGCCCGGCGAGCGCCTGGCGGTCGACCTTGATGCCGTTGCGCTCCATCCCGGCGACCACCGGCAGCAGCGGCCGGTCGACGCGCTGGTAGACCCGCGTGCCGCCTTCGAGCGCGAGGCGCGGCTTGAGGACCTTGTAGAGCCGCCAGGTCACGTCGGCGTCCTCGGCAGCGTACTCGGTGGCGCGGTCGAGTGGGACTTCGCCGAACGGGATCTGCTTCTTCCCCGTGCCGCAGATATCCTTGTAGGTCAGCGTGGTGTGGCCGAGGTGCCGTTGGCTGAGTTCGTCCATTCCGTGCCCGCCGCCGATCCCTTCCTCGGAGCGGCCGGCGTCGAGGTCGAAGCTGATGATCATCGTGTCGTCGACCGGCGTCACGCGGATTCCGGCGCGGGCGAAGATGTTGATGTCGTATTTGGCGTTTTGCCCGACCTTGAGCACCGCGTCGCTCTCGAGCAGCGGCTTCAGGGCCGAGAGCGCCGCGGCCTTGTCGACCTGGACCGGCCGCTCGGCGAACATGTCGCTGCCGCCGTGGGCGAGGGGCACGTAGCAGGCGTCGTTGGGACCCAATGCCATGCTGATCCCGGTCAGCTCGGCGCGCATCGCGTCGAGGTCGCTGGTCTCGGTGTCGATCGCCACCAGGCGCGCAGCAAAGGCGCGGGCGATCCAGTGCTCGAGCCGTTCCATCGACTGCACGGTCTCGTAAGCCGCGCGGTCGACCGCCGGCCATTCGGGCAGCGGCTGGCGGTTGCCCTGCGGCGCGGCCGGCGCTCCCGCGCGTTCCTGCTTGGCGGGGTTGAGCTGGGTCGGCCGGTCGGGGCTCCCTTTGCCGTCGCCGAGTCGCTTAAGCAGGCTGGTGAAACCGTGCGCCGAGAGGAAATCGGCGAGCGGCTCGGGCGGAGTCGGCTTGAGCACGAAATCCTCGAGCGCCATCGGTAGCGGGCAATCGTCCTTGAGCTGGACCAGGACGCGGCTGAGCTCGGCCATTGCGCGGCCTTCGATCAGCCGCTCGCGCAGTTTGCCGGGCTTCATCTCCGGCGCCGCGTCGAGTGCGGCGGTGAGGCTGCCGTAATCCTGGATCAGCTTGCTGGCGGTCTTGGGGCCGATGCCGAAGATGCCGGGCACGTTGTCGACGCTGTCGCCCATCAGCGCCAGGACGTCGCCGACCAGCTCCGGGCCGACGCCGAACTTCTCGACCACTTCGGGGATGTCGATTCGCTGGTTCTTCATCGTGTCGAGCATGTCGATGCAGCCGCCCTCGATACCGTCGTGCGGCTCGGCGCACTTGCCGACCAGCTGCATCAGGTCCTTGTCGCTGGAGACGATCGTCACGTCCCAGCCGCGCCGGGTCGCTTCCTTGGCGTAGGAGGCGATCAGGTCGTCGGCTTCGAGGTTGTCCTCCTCGATGCACGGCAGGCTGAACGCGCGTGTCGCGTCGCGGATCAGCGGGAACTGCGGGACCAGGTCTTCGGGCGGCGGCGGGCGGTTGGCCTTATACTGGTCGTAGATTGCGTTGCGGAACGACGTCGCGCCTTTGTCGAGGATCACCGCCAGGTGGGTCGGACCGTCGGCCTTGTCGAGATCGTCGGCGAGCTTCCACAGCATCGTGGTGTAGCCGTAGACCGCGCCGACCGGCACGCCGTGCGGATTGGTCAGCGGCGGCAGCCGGTGATAGGCGCGGAAGATGTAGGCCGATCCGTCGACCAGGTAGAGGTGCTGCTTGTCGGGCATGGCGCTTAGCTAGCAGCGTCCCGCCGCCCCGTCATCCCGGCGAACGCCGGGACGACGCTTCGCGGCGGGTTGCCCTAGGGTTGCGCTGCCACAAAGTTGCCATTATTCCTTGCGTTGGAATTCGCGCATGCGGGTTTCACGCCTGCTCATGCAAGCGTCCCCATCTCGCTGTTCAAGGATCACGAATATGCGCAAGATCGTTCTCGTCGCCGCCATCGCCGGTGCTGCCCTGTCGCTCGCCGCCTGCTCCGAGAGCACTGAAGACGCTGCCGGCGAGGCCGCGGATGCGGCGATGGCCGACGCCGAAGCCAATGTGGAAGCCGCCGGTGAAGCGGTCGAGGATGCCGCGGCCGAAGCCGGTGCGGCCGTCGATGCCGTCGGCGACGAAGCGGCCGACGAGACCGCCGAGGCCGAAGCCGACGTCCAGGACGAAACCGAGGGCGAAGCCGCGGCCGACTAAGCCGGGTCCGTCACGAAACAAGGGAGGGCGCGGTCGCGAGGCCGCGCCCTTCTTTTTTGGGATCAGTTCGCGGCGACACCCGCGCCCGACGAGCCGTAGCGGGCGTTGGCATACCGGCGGGCGGACTGGCCGTAACCGTCGTAGATCGCCCGCGCGATACTGGCGATGCGGTCCTCGCGGCTGCCGCGGGTGCCCTGGCCGGTGACGTAGATCGCCAGCGCGATCGTGCGTCCGTCGGGCATGCTGATCAGCCCGATGTCGCTCGAGGTGTTGTTGAGCGATCCGGTCTTGTGCGCGACTTTGGCCTCGAGCGGCAGCATCGCCGGGATGCGGCGCGTGCCGGTGCGGCACCGCTCCATTGCATCGATGATCACGTTGCGGCTCGATGCACTCAGCCACTGGCCCTGGTAGATGCCGGCCAGCAGCCGCACCATCTCACGCGGCGTCGCGCTGTCGCGCATGTCGATCTGGACCGCCGGGTCGACCTCCCCGTCGTCGCGCACCAGCGTCGCGATGTCGCGGGTGAGCGTGAACTCGCGCAGACCCGCTCGGCGCGCCCAATCGTTGACCGCGGCCGGACCGCCGACCGCCGCCAGCAGCGCGTCGGTCGCGGGATTCGAGCTGCGCGTGATCATCAGGTCGATCAACTGCAGCGCGCTCATATGTTCGCCGCGGCGAACCGGCGCGACCGCGCTCGAGAACCGCTTCGAGGGCACCGGCAGCATCAGCGGGAACTCGCTGGTCAGGCTCCAGCGGCCGCGGTCCACTCCTTCGAGGAAGGTCGCGGCAATCGCGATCTTGCTCGTGCTTGCCATCGGAAAGCGCTGATCGCCGAGCACGGCGACTTCTTCGCCGGTGGCGAGATCGATCGCAGCGACGCCGATTCGGCCGCGAGAGCCGTCGGCGATTTGCGCGATCTGCTGCGCGAGCGGGCTGTCGTAGCGCGCCGAGAAGTCCTGCGGCGCGCGCACCTCGGTGCCGAGCGCGTTGTCGAACGCGGCCTCGAGGTTGACCTGGCCTTGCGCGTGCGCAGAAACGGTGAATGACAGGGCCAGCGTCAAGCCGGCTGCGACCCGTCCGAGAATCCCCAAGCTCATGTCGTGAAACGTATCCCCGCCAACCTTGTCAAAATCTTAACCACGGGCGGAAAGTCGGCAATCAGATTCGCGACGAACGGACTCGGCAAGGCGGTCGGCCGTTCGACGAGGCCGGTGAGCTGTTGCAGACATGGGACGAAGCGTGGGAACTTTATGCCGGTTTGCGGAAGCGCAGCACGAATTGGTCGGTCTTCCCGCGAATCTCCGGCGCGAAGACGTTGGCGGTGCGTGGGTCGTCGGAGCGAGCATAAAGGCCACTTTCGGCTTCGAGGAGGAAGCCGGCCGCCGTCAGCGCATCGATCGCGGCCTGCTTGTCGATCCGGTGCAGCGCGTCGGTCGTCGAGGTGCCGCTTGCGGCGACCGCGCTGTGATCGACCACCAGTAGCGTGCCGCCCGGTTTGAGTGCTGTGTAAAGCGCGGCGACCGCCCTCGATCCGGTGCCTTCGGGCATCGCGCCGATGTAGAGGTCGTGGAAGTTCTGGACGGTTATCAGAGTGTCGAGCGGCTCGGGAAAGGCGGGCGCGGCGACCGGCCCACGCAGCGGCACCACATTGGCCCGGCCCGCCACCGCGGCATTCTGCTCCTCGCCATAGGCGGGACGGAAGGCGATGAACTCGTCGGGCTGGAACGCATAGACCTTGCCTTGCGGACCGACGACGTTCGAGAGGATGCGCGTCCAATAGCCGCCGCCGATGATATAGTCGCCGACCTTCTCGCCGGACTCGACCTGCCCGAACGCGAGCAGCTCGGCCGGTTTGCGCGCCGCGTCGCGCTCACGGTCGGCGGCGGGGCGCTGCGGATCGGCTAGCGCGGCGGCATAATCGACGGCTGCGTTGGAAGAGGAGCCGACTTCGCCCGTCGAGGCGCAGGCGGCAAGCGACAAGGCCAGGCACAGCGAAAGCGTCAGGCGCATCGTGGCATCCCTTTTGGTTGTGCCTCTGGTTGTATCAGGCGCCGGCGATCAGGCAATCAGCACGGCGACGGCGGCCAAGGCGAGGGCAACAGCGAGCCAGCGGTCGATGCGCCACACAGGGTGCGCGGTCTTTTCGGCGAAGACGACCGCAGCGATGATCGCCACCCAAGCGAGGTTCATCACCCCGCCGACGAATAGCAGGAGCATCAGGGCCCAGCAGCAGCCGAGGCAATAAAGCCCGTGCACCAGGCCGAGCCGTACCGCGCCAGCCGGGCCCGGGTGCCAGTAGCGCATCACGAAACCGATGGGCGACTGACATTGTCCGAGGCATGCCGTCTTGGCCGAGGTAAGCTGCCAAATGGCCGCGATCAGCAGCAGGGCCCCCGAAAGCTGCCTGGTCCCAACCGCGAGAGTCACCGAGGAAACCAGGCCGCCATCGATCAGCCACGCCTGCGCCAGTGTCGCCAGGGCAGAAAATGCTGTCCAGACCACGAGGTAGCACAAAGCGAACAGCGCGTTGTCGCGCGCTCGCGCGGCACGCGTTCCGCTATCGATCCGGGCGTGGAGCAGGATCATCGGAGCGGCCGACGGCAGCATCATCGCTACCATCATCAACGCCCACATCGCGAAAGCGGCAAGAAGGGAACCGACGCTCCACGGTGCGGGCGCCATGGCCATTCCGGCCATCGATCCGCCGCGCGGCATTTCCTGTGCGAGAAGCCAGACCCACGCCAGCACGATCACCGCGGCGAGCGCCGCGGCCGAAGTCAGGACGGGGCGGGACAACAGCCGCTGCAGCGGCAGCGCGTCACGCGGGGTGGACGACACCGCTCTCGGTCATGTGCAGCCGGGCGAACTGCGCATGCGAATCGCGCAGCTGGACATCGATCGGGCCTTTCGTCGAGGCCCAGCCGCGGCCAACCTCGCAGACGTCGTACTCGAACCCGTCGGGCAGGTTGATCCGCGCGCGCTGCTCCTCGCCGGTCACCGGGTTGACGATCGGCTCGCCTCGCGCGTCGATCAGGTCGGGCACCAGCAACCGGGCGCGGCGGCCGGATACGTCCACCGTCAGGTCGATTTCCGAGAACACCGGGTCGTGCACCTTCTCGAAGGTGGCGGCGAACACCTGGAAGAACGTCGCGCCGGGCACGGTGTCGAGTCCGCTCATGATTCTGAGCAGCGCCTCGCGCTGGGCTTCGTCGGCGTTCACATCGACGATCGGCAGAACCTGTCCTTTGCCTTCGTGAATGGGTCCGGGCCAGGCCACGACCATCGTGATCGAGAGACCCGCAAGGTCGGTTCCACCGTGCATGCCTTCGTCGATGCGGATACCGGCGACGGCCTGGCAGTTGCCCTGGGTCGGCAAGGCGTTGAATTGGCATGGGCAACCGTAGGCGCAGTTGCAGTGGACGAACTCGCGCCCTTTGATGAACCAAGCGGTTTCGGTGTCGGACATGTGGCGCTCCCCAGGGCGGCCCAGGAGCAGCATAGGGGCAAACCGCGACGGTTACAATTACAGACCCCTAGACGCCGAACGGATAGGTTTCGGGCAAGCCGCGATCGGGTTCCGGCGGGCCGAGTGCCTGCAGCGCGCGGGTTTCGTCGAACCACACGAAGGCGTCGAACTGCTGGGGCAGCACGGCTTCGCTGTAATGGCTCCAGCGCTCGGTCTCGGGCCGATAAATCACTCCGATGAAGCGTTCGAGCCGCGGCTCGGACAAGCGGCGACGGAGCGCCTCGTGCTTGCCTTCGGCGAGGTCGAGCAAAAAGCGGTCCACGCCGCTGTCGTGGCATTGCCGCTCGTAGCTGTCGCTGCGGCTCGGCAGCACACGTTTCTCCTTACGTGGGGAATCCCAGTCGTCGGCGGCGGTTACCGTCCCGGCGTGGGTGCCGAAGCCGATCAGCGCGGCGCTCTCGCCCCAGCGCTCGCGGACCAGCTGACCGATGTTGTGCTCGCCGCGGACAGCGCCCATTTCGGTCGCGCGGGCATCTCCGATGTGGCTGTTGTGCGCCCAGACGAGCGCCTTCGAACTGGGCCCGGCCTGCTCGAGCAAGTGCTCCAGCGTCTCGGCCATGTGGCTGTCGCGCAGGTTCCAGCTTTCGGCGCCGCCGTAGTACATGATGCGATAGTACTTTTCGGCCGAGGCGATCAGCCGTGCGTTCATCGCCGCACCAAACATGCCTTCTCCGTCCTCCAGCGCTCGTCTGAGGAGTTCCCGGCACTGCGCGATGACTTCCGCTTCGCATTCGGCATAGCCGCGGCTCAGCGCGGCGCGGCCGTATGTCGCCGGATTGGCCTGCCACGGAGTCAGGCAGCCGTACCGCTCGCGCGCGATCGCCGCGGCTTGCGGATCGTGCTCGTCGAGATAGGCAAGCACCGCCTCGATCGAGCCCGACATGTTGTAGATGTCGAGCCCGTAGAATCCGACCATTTCGTCCGTGCCGCGCCCATGGTTGAGCTCGCGCAAGTCGTGCATCAGCCGGTCGATCACGGTGTTGCGCCACATCCAGGTCGGGAAGCGCTCGAACGGACGCTGGGCGCTCGGCCGATGCGGGCGGTGGCGGATGTAGCGGTCAATCGCGGCGGCGTCGGGCCAGTCGGCCTCGACCGCGACGATCGTGAACCCGTGCCGCTCGACGAAGCGCCGCGTGATCGCGGCGCGCGCGGCGTAGAACTCGTGCGTGCCGTGGCTCGCCTCACCGAGCAGCACCACGCGGCGGTCGGCGAAGCGGTCGAACCATTCTGCGAAGTGGGCATCCTCGTCGGGATCGGGCAGTGGCTCGGCCGCCTCGGCGATGCATTGGGCAAGCGTCAGCTCGCGCGCCGGGCGATGGTTGCTCGCCGCGCGGTTGCCGTCTTCCCAGCGCCCATGCGCGCCGATCAGGGGAACGAAGCGCACGCCGCCAAGATCGTCCTCGATCCAGCTCTCCTCGCCGGTGCGGGTCACGCAAAGCAGCGACTGCAGACTCTCGCCTCCGACCGGCACGACCAGCCGGCCGCCGATCGCGAGCTGCTGCTTCAACGGCTCCGGCACCTTGTCGCCGCCGGCCGCGACCAGGATCGCGTCGAATGGCGCTTTGTCGGGAAGGCCGAGGCTGCCGTCACCAGCGATGATCTCGAGGTTGTCGTAGCCCAGCTCGGCCACGCGCTCCTGCGCGGAAGCCGCGAGCGTCTCGTGCCGCTCGATCGCGTAGACCCGTTCGGCGATCCGCGACATCACCGCCGCGGCGTAGCCCGAACCGGCGCCGACCTCGAGCACCCGGTCGCCGGGGGAGACATCGGCTGCCTCGAGCATCAGTGCGACGATATAGGGCTGGCTGATCGTCTGCTCCTCGCCGATCGGCAGCGGACCGTCTTCGTAGGCGAACTCGCGCAGCCGCTCGGGCACGAAGCGTTCGCGCGGCACCTCGCCCATAGCCCTGAGGACATGCTCGTTTCCGATCCCGCGCCTGCGCAACTGGCGATCGACCATTTGGACGCGGTCTTCCTGCGGTGTGGTCAACATGGCGAACCTCTTGTGCAGCCAGACGAACCAGCGCGGGCGTCCGGCCATCAAATCATGCCGCGGCGAGCGCCTGCTCGACGGCCCGGACCGGCTGGTTGGTCAGGTCCTTCGCGATCTCGCCGACGATGCGGCTCTCGAGTTCCTTGTGGCAGTGCTGGCGGATCTGGCCGAGCGTCTTGGGATCGGCGGCGATCACGACCTGGTCGATTCCGCCGCGCAGCGTTTGGGTGTTCAACCACTCGGCGATCGCGGCGCCGTGGGCGAGCTCGTCGATGTCCGTGCTGCCGCTACGCTGGCCCGCCGGGTCCTGATGCCGTGCCCCGGCGCTGAAGTTGGTCAGCTCGAGGTCGAGTTCCTCGACCACCTCCAGCCTCGGCTCGAACGCCTGTCCGACATTGCGCATCAGCACGAAGCGCTCCCCGTTAGCGAGAGCGACGAGGGCCTTGTGCGGGATTTTCATGGGGGTCTCCTTCGGGAGACCAACGGACGAGAACCGCTCGGGTTGCACGGCTTGGCCTGCTCTAAGGCCGCGATAGCGCAGCAGGAGAAAGTTGGCGCGCAATCGGGCTTGGCTCATATTACATAACCAGTTATGTATTTGTCCTATGCTCGCTCCGTCGAACCGCGCCGCCGACATCCTTGCCTGTGAGGGAGGCGTGATGCTGGGCAGCCGGCTCAAGCGCCTTGCGGAACGGCTCCAGACTGGCGCCGAGCTGATCGCGCGCGATTGCGGTCTGCCGACCCAGCCAGCTCAGATGCCGTTACTTACCGCCCTCTGGCGTCACGGCTCGCTTGGTGTGGGCCAAGCGGCCGAACTCACCGGTTTCAGCCAACCGGCAATAACCCGTGTGGCGCGGCAGCTCGAGCGGATGGGTCTCGTCGCCGGGCGTGGCGTCGCGGCCGATCGGCGCGCGCGCAGGCTTTCGCTGACGGCGCGGGGAAAAGAGGTGATGGCGACTGCCCAGACCTCGCTCTGGCCGCGCATCCGCGCCGCCGTTGCCGAGACGTGCGACATCGATGCCGTGCTCGAGCACGTTGCGGCGATCGAGGCGGCGCTCGCGGCCAGGCCGCTCGACCGGAGGCCCGGACCTGGCTTTGCGATACGGCAGTTCCACGATCGCCTCGCCGCCGATTTCGCGCGCATCAACCGGCAATGGATCGAAGCGATGTATGCGCTCGAAGCGGTCGACGAAGCGCAACTGGCCGACCCGCGTGGCGAGATCGTCGATCCGGGCGGCGACATCCTGTTTGTCGAGGATCCGGAGCTCGGCATCGTCGGCACCTGCGGACTGCTCAAGACCGGGGAGGCCGAGTTCGAGCTTATCAAGATGGCCGTGCTCCCCGAGGCGCGCGGGCGCGGCGCGGGCGAATTTTTGCTGCGCGCGACGATCGAACGGGCATTCGCGATGGGTGCCGAGCGGCTGTTCCTTCTCACCAACGGCAAGAGCGAGGCGGCGATCCGGATGTACGGGCGCAACGGCTTCGTCCACGATGCCGAGATCCTCGCCCGCTGCGGCGGTGAATATGCCCGCTGCGACGTGGCGATGCGCTACGCCTAGCCGAAACAAAAGGGCCGGGGATCGCTCCCCGGCCCTCTTTTGCAACGTCCGGCTGGCTTAGAAGCCCATGCCGCCCATGTCGGGCATGCCGCCGCCGCCCGGCATCGCCGGCTTGTCTTCCGGCACTTCGCTGATCGCCGCCTCGGTGGTGATCAGCAGGCCGGCGACCGAAGCCGCGTCCTGCAGCGCGGTGCGAACGACCTTGGTCGGGTCGATCACGCCGGCCGCCACGAGGTTCTCGTAGACGTCGGTCTGGGCGTTGAAGCCCTTGGTCTGATCGCCTTCGCGCAGCAGGTTGCCGGCAACCACCGCGCCGTCATGGCCGGCATTCTCCGCGATCTGCCGGATCGGTGCCTCGATCGCCTTGCGGACGATGTCGATGCCGCGGGTCTGGTCGTCGTTGTCGCCCTTGACGCCGTCGAGCGCCTTCGTGGCATAGAGCAGCGCGGTGCCGCCGCCCGGGACGATGCCTTCCTCGACCGCGGCGCGGGTCGCATGGAGTGCGTCGTCGACGCGGTCCTTGCGCTCCTTGACCTCGACTTCCGAGGCGCCACCGACCTTGATCACCGCGACGCCGCCGGCCAGCTTGGCCAGCCGCTCCTGCAGCTTCTCCTTGTCGTAGTCGCTGGTCGTGGTCTCGATCTGGGCGCGGATCTGCTCGACCCGGGCCTTGATGTCGGTCGCATCGCCGGCACCATCGACGATCGTGGTGTTGTCCTTGTCGATCGTGACGCGCTTGGCTTCACCCAGCATGCCCACGGTGACGTTCTCGAGCTTGATGCCGAGGTCTTCCGAGATCATCTCGCCCTTGGTCAGGATCGCGATGTCCTGCAGCATCGCCTTGCGGCGATCGCCGAAGCCCGGGGCCTTGACCGCCGCGACCTTGAGGCCGCCGCGCAGCTTGTTGACCACCAGCGTGGCGAGCGCTTCGCCCTCGATGTCCTCGGCGATGATCAGGAGCGGACGGCCCGACTGCACCACGGCCTCGAGGATCGGCAGCATCGACTGCAGGT
>CBHCZH010000004.1:0-51542 GCA_965977975.1 uncultured bacterium | reverse complement strand
AACCCCAAGCGCGACTGGTACATCTGGCGCGACGCGATCGCCTGACCCGACGGGGAGCGGCTGCCGCCCAACAACTGGATCTGCGACTTCGGTGGCTCGGCCTGGGAATGGGACGAGGCGAGCGGCCAGTTCTACCTCCACGCCTTCCTCGCGCAGCAGCCCGACCTCAACTGGCGCAACGCCGAGCTCAAGGCGGCGATGATGGATGTGATGCGGTTCTGGTTCGACCGCGGGGTCGACGGCTTCCGCATCGACGTGCTGTGGCACATCGTGAAGGCCGAGGGATTGCCCGACAATCCGGTCAATCCCGAGTGGCGGCCGGGGGTCAACGAGCGCGATCGGGTGCTGCAGCTCCATTCGACCGACCAGCCCGAGGCGCACGCGATCTCGGCCGAGATGCGCCGGCTATCCGACGAGTACGGCGAGCGCCTTCTGGTCGGCGAGATATTCCTCCCCAACGAGCGCCTCGCGCGCTGGCACGGCACGCCGGAAGCGCCGCAAGTCCACCTGCCGTTCAATTTCTGCCTTATCGAGAACCGCTGGGACGCCGAGGTGATCGGCCGGCTTATCGACGACTACGAGGCCTCGCTGCCGGTGTGGGGATGGCCCAACTGGGTGCTCGGCAGCCACGACGCTCCGCGCATCGCCGCGCGCATCGGCGAGGCGCAGGCGCGCGTGGCGATGATGCTGCTGCTGACTCTGCGCGGCACGCCGACGCTCTACCAGGGCGACGAGCTGGCGATCGGCGCGGTGCCGATTCCTCCCGACAAGGTGCGCGATCCGCGCGAGCTCAAGCAGCCGGGCATCGGGCTGGGTCGCGACCCGAGCCGCACCCCGATGCCGTGGGACGGCTCGCCGAACGCCGGATTCAGCACCGCCGAGCCGTGGCTGCCGCTCAATCCCGACTGGCCCACCCGCAACGTCGCCGCGCAGGAGGCCGGGCCGGGCTCGATGCTGGCGCTTACTCGCGCGCTGCTGCGCTTGCGCCGCGCCGAGCCCGCGCTGGCGGTCGGCGATTACCGCCAGGTCGCCTGCGAGGGCGCGCTGCTCGCGTACGAGCGCCGCTCGGGCGACACGCTCCTGCTGATCGCGCTCAACCTCGGCGGCGAGCCGCTCGCCCTTCCCGACCAGGCGCTCGGCGGCGAGCGGTTGCTGTCGACGCTCGCGGGCGAGGTGGGCGAGCTGCGCGGGAACGAAGGGGTGATTCTGCGGCTTCCGGATTGATGCGTGTCGCCATGCTCAGCTCGATCTCCTGGCGCACCCCGCCGCGCGCCTATGGGCCGTGGGAGCTGGTCACCAGCCTGCTGACCGAGGCGCTGATCGCGCGCGGCGTCGACGTCACGCTGTTCGCGACGCACGATTCGCTCACCGCCGGAAAGCTCGATGGTGTGGCGCCGCGTGGCTATTCGGAGGACCCGACCCTCGACGCCAAGGTCTGGGAAGCGCTCCACATCGCGCACCTGTTCGAGCGCGCGGGCGAGTTCGACCTGATCCACAACCAGGCCGACTTCATGCCGCTGATCTTTGCGCAAATGGTCGCAATCCCGATCATCACCACGATCCACGGCTTCTCCTCCCCACGCATCCTGCCAGTGTTCGAGCGTTACGACGACCGCGTGCATTACGTCGCGATCAGCGAGGCCGACCGCGCGCCCTCGCTCAATTACGCGGCGACGATCCACCACGGTATTAGGGTGGAGGAGTTCCCGTTCGAGCCGGAGGGCGGCGAGGGCCTCGTGTTCTTCGGCCGGATCCATCCGGACAAGGGCGCGGCCGAAGCGATCCGCGCCGCCGCGGCGACCGGGCACCGGCTGGAGATGTACGGCCTCGTGCAGGACGAAGGCTACCACAGCCGCGAGGTCCAGCCGTACGTCGACGGGACGCGGGTCACCTACCACGGCATGGTCGGCGGCGCCGAGCGGCTCAAGGCGCTCGGCAAGGCCAAGGGCCTGCTTCACCTGATCGGCTTCGACGAGCCGTTCGGCCTTTCGGTGATCGAGGCGATGGCCTGCGGCACGCCGCCGATCGCCTACCGCCGCGGCTCGATGCCCGAGCTGATCGAGCATGGCGTGACCGGGTTCCTGGTCGACAGCTTCGAGGAAGCGCTGGAAGCTATCGGCCGGCTCGGCGAGATCGACCGCGCCGCGTGCCGGCGTGCGGTCGAAGAGCGCTTCACCGTCGAGCGCATGGCCGACGCCTATCTCGCGCTCTACCGCCGCATCCTCGCTGGCGAGGTCACTCCATGAGCATCATGGCATGAGAGACGGGCTCGAGATCTTCGTCGAGATCATCCTTGCCATTGCCGGAGCGGTATTCTTCGGCTCACTCACCGTCGCGATCGGCGCGGTCGGCCTCGGCTGCATCTTGTTCGGCAGCTGCTGGAGCTTCCTCGGCTGGCGCCGCCGCCGCGCCGAGCGCCTGCGGGATCGCGGCTAGCGCGGAAACGAACGACGGAGTAGCACTCCCGCAAGCGCTGGGGACCGGTGCGCCTGGAGGGAGACTGCTGCATGTTCGTTCGTACCGCTTTGCTGGCCGGCGCCGCCGTGGCCCTGGCAGCAAGCTCCGCCCAGGCCGAATGGGTCGCCAGCTGGACGGCCAGCCCTCACGCCCCGCTCGGCACCGAGGGGTGGATGGCGGCGGCGAGCTATGAGAACGTCACCATCAGCCAGATCCTGCGCATCACCGAAGGAGGCGGCAAGGTGCGAGTCAGGTTCTCGAACCGCTACGGCCCCGCCCCGCTCGAGATCGGCGCGGCGCGCGTCGTGCAGATCGACGAACAGAACCGCGAGGTCGCCGGGACCAGCCGCACGCTCACTTTCGGCGGCGAGCCCAGCGCGGTGGTCCCCCGCGGCGCGCCGTTCGTCAGCGACGAGGTCGCGGTCGACCTGCCAGATCTCGCGCGCCTCAAAGTCGAGGTTTTCCTGCCGACGGCCACCGGACCGTGCACCTGCCACCTGACCGGCGTCGACGAGCTCGCGGTCTCGCCGCCGGGCAATTTCGTGGGCAAGCCGTTCGAGCCGGTGAGCCGTGCGCAGCACCGCGCGTTCCTCTCGGCCGTCGAAGTCGATTCGCCCGACTCGCTCGGCACGATCGTGACGTATGGCGATTCGATCACCGACGGCGTCGGCGCGACACCCGGCGCCAACCGCCGCTGGCCCGACGTGCTCGCCGACCGGCTGCAGGCGGCGGGGAAGGAATGGGCGGTCGCCAACGCCGGGATCAGCGGCAACCGCGTGCTCAGCCCTGGCATGGGCGAGAGCGCGCTGGCCCGCTTCGACGAAGACGTGCTGAGCCTGCCGAACGCCAGGTACATGATCGTGTTCGTCGGCGTTAATGACATCGGCAACCGCTTCGGCCCGCCGCGCGAGGGCGGCCCTTTCCTGAACATGGACCAGCCGCCGATCACGGTCGAACAGATGATCGCCGGGTACAAGCAGATCATCGCCCGCGCCCATGCCGAGGGCATCAAGGTGATCGGCTCGCCCATCGGACCCTACAAGGGCGCCGGCTATTGGACCGAGCAAGGCGAAGCTGCGCGCCAGGCGATCAACGCGTGGATCCTGAACGGCGGCGCCTTCGACGGGGTGGTCCGGCTCGACACCGCCTTCGCCGATCCGGCCGATCCGGCAAAGATGCGCGACGGTTATCACATGGGCGACTTCCTGCATGGTAGCGACGCCGGACTGAAGGCGGTGGCAGAGTCGATCGACCTGGCGCTGTTCGAGGCGGATTAAGCGACTGTCCTTTCCGAGAGGGGATATGCGGAAACTGCTGCTGGCCACTATCGCCCTGGCCCTGGCGTCATGCCAGGCCGGAGAGGACACCGACGCCGCGGAGGCGGAAGTGGAGGCGTTCCACGACGACTACGACGCCGAGCGGTTTGCCGCAGTATTCGAAAGATCCGGAACCCAGCTCAAGGACATCACCCCGCGGCCGCAGTTCCTCGAATTCATGACCGCCGTCCGGCAAAAGCTCGGGCCCGTCAAATCGACCACGCAGACCGGCTGGAACGTCAACTACAATACGGCCGGCGGCCAGGTCACACTCACCTACCAGACCACATTTGCCGATGGCGAAGGTACCGAGACGTTCGTCTACGACACCGCCACGCCGCCGCGCCTCATCGGCTACAACGTCAACTCGCCCGCCCTTATCGTGCGCTGATTACCCGGCGCTTGCTTGCCGGACTGGCGCCGCGCCGTGCTCGGCGAGCAGCTCGTCGATCGCCGTCGCGGGAATAGGCCGGCTGACGTGGAAGCCCTGCGCGTGAGTGCAGCCTTCGGCGGTCAGGATATCGAGCTGCTCGGCGGTCTCGACCCCTTCGGCGGTGGTGTCCATGCCGAGCTTGCGCGACAGCTGGATCGTCGCCTGCACGATCGCCAGCGATTCGGTTTCGCCGACGAGTTGCTCGACAAAGCTGCGGTCGATCTTGATCTTCGCGAAGGGGAACGTGCGCAAGTAGCTGAGGCTCGAATAGCCCGTGCCGAAGTCGTCCATCGCGATGCGCACACCGAGCCCGGCGAGCCGGTCGAGCAGCGAGCGCACCCAGGCTTCGTCGTGAAGCAGAACCGATTCGGTGATTTCCAGCTCGAGCCGCTCGGCATCGAGACCGGCGGTGGTCAGCGCCGAGATCGTCACCGCGATCAGATCGCCGCGCTTGAACTGCGCCGGCGAGAGGTTGACTGCGACCTTGATCCCGTCGGGCCAAGTGACCGCGTCACGGCAGGCTTGGCGCAACACCCATTCGCCAATGGGGATGATCAGGTTACTTTCTTCGGCGATCGGGATGAACTCGGCCGGCTGCAGCAATCCGCGGGTCGGATGGTGCCAGCGGACCAGCGCCTCGAAGCAGGTGATCGTGCCCAGGGAAAGATCGAGCAGCGGCTGATAGTAGACTTCGAACTGGCCCTGCTGGATCGCGACCCTGAGATCGGCCTCGAGCTCGCGCCGCTCCTGCATCCGCTCGGCCATGCCGGGTTCGAAGAACCGGAAACTGCCGCGGCTTTCCTCCTTGGCGCGGTATAGCGCGACGTCGCTGAGCTTGAGCAACTCGTCGCCGCTCGCTCTGCCGCGTCCGGCGTCCCGGGGCGCCAGGCTGATGCCGAGGCTGGCGCCGATCACCACGGTATGGCCGTCGAATTGGAACGGGTGCTCGAGCGCTTTGATGATCCGCTTGGCCAGCGCGCCCGCCATGCCCGGGCCGGCGATCCCCTGCTGGATGACCGCGAACTCGTCACCGCCGAGCCGGGTCACCACGTCACCCTCGCCGACCACCGTGCGCAGTCGCCGCGCGGTTTCCTTGAGGATCTGATCGCCGAACGGGTGACCGAGCGTGTCGTTGACTTCCTTGAACCGGTCGAGGTCGATCGTCAGCACGGCGATGCCGCGATCGGCCCTGGCCGAGCGCGCGGCCTCGGCTAGGCGCTCGGCGAAGGCGGTCCGGTTGGGCAGCCCGGTCAGCGTGTCGTGTTCGGCCAGGTAGGCGATCCGATCCGCCGCGCGGCGCGCTTCGGTTACGTCCTCGTGGGTCGCCAGCCAGCCGTTCCCCGGCGTCGGCCGCAGGCAAATCTCGATGATCCGGCCATCGCTCAATTTGGCCTCGCGCTGCCCTCCGCTCCGTGCCCCGCCGAGGGTCACGTCCCTGCGATGCTGCTCGGTCCCCTGCATGAGACCGATGCCGATCAGATGATCCATGATCTCGCAGGCCGGGGTGCCTGTAACCAAAAGATGGTCCGGGATGCCGTAAAGATCCGCATACTTTCGATTGAAGGTGACCAGGCGATTGTCATGATCGTACATCGACAGGCCCTGAGCCATGCTTTCGAGCGCCGCGCTGCTGATCGCGGCCTCGCGCTCGAGCTCGGTGGTCAGCGCCTCGCGCTCGGCCGCCCCGCGCAGAATCTCGTCGGCCAGGACAGCGCGCTGCTCTGCCTCGGCAAGCCGCTCGCGAGCAAGCTGCCGCTCGAACAGGATTACCGCGAACCCGATGCAGAAGATCACCAGGATGCCGGCGGTGATGGCGATCGCCAGCGTCTCGCTGTCGACCGAGCTCGGCGGCACTTCGACCGCGCTGCTCGGATAGATCGAAGCCGCGGCCATGGCGGTGAAGTGCAACGAGCAGATCGCCAGCGTGAGAAGGACCGGCGCCAGACTTGCGACCTTCGGCGCAGCAATGCGGTGAGCCCACATCGCCGCGGCCGAGAGCAGGACGCCGAGCGCGACCGAGGCGATCATCAGCGGCCGATCCCAGACCATGATCCCGGCAACCTCGACCGCGGCCATGCCGATGTAATGCATCGTACCGACCCCGGCGCCGACGATACCGCCGCCGAGCAGGGCCATATTGCGCCCCTTGCGCAGAGCGGTCGCCCAACCGAACCCGGTGACCAGGATCGCGGCGCTGACCGAAAGCAGCGTCGTCGCCAGATCGTATCCGACCGGCAGGTCGGGCTGATAGGCGAGCATCGCGACGAAGTGCGTCGCCCAGATGCCGAGGCCGGCAACGACCGCGGCGAGCTCGGTCCATAGCAGCTTGCGGGGACCATCGCGGCGGGCCTGTTCGAACGCAGCGAAGGCGATGTATGAGGAGAGCAGGCAGATGACGCCGGCGACCACGACAAGCCGCAAATCGTGCTGCTCGGTGATACAGGCGTATACGCGCAGCAATTCCGTTCCCCGACCGACCCACCGCACATTTACGTAGTGAGGCGCTTAGCGCTGGTTAATCCGGATGGTTTCGATCGGTTAACCGGCGTGGAGCGGCGCTGCTGCGGGGGGTCGGGGAAGCTATCTCGGAGTAACCTCGTTCCTCGTCATTCCCGCGAAAGCGGCAACCCAGTGGACTTTTCGAACTGGGGACTGGGTCCCCGCTTTCACGCGGATGACGGACTAAGAGGTGAGAAATGGCGCCGAAACCTCCGTCGGCACGCGCATCAGCTTGCCCGTGGCGCGTTCGATCATCGCCCAGGTGGTCTTGGCCCTGACGACCGCCTTGCCGGCTTCGTCGGTGAAGGTGAAATACCGGTCGAACCGCGCGCCGCTCGGGCCTTCCTTGATCTCGGTGACGCCTTCGACCGTTTGCCCGAGCCCGATGTTGCCGCGGTAATCAATCTCGTGCCGAGTCACGACCCAGGCATAAGCCGCGACATGCGCCGGATCGGCATCGCGCATCCAGTGTGAGGTGGCCACGTCCTCCATCCACCGCACCCAGACGGTGTTGTTGACGTGTCCGTTCTCGTCGATGTGCTCGGGCTGGGCGGTGAAGGTCATGGCGAAGCGGTTGGCCATCACTTCCCCTCCCGCTTGCGGAAGGAGGCTGGGGAGTGGGCGAGTTCGGTCATGCCGCACACTTGCCCACCCCTGACCCCTCCCGCAAGCGGGAGGGGAGAATTACGGCTTCACTCCCATCTGCCACAGGATGAAGGCAAACTCCTCAGCCGTCTCGCGCAAGCTCTCGAACCGACCCGATTTGCCGCCGTGCCCCGCGCCCATGTTGGTCTTGAGCAGCAGCTCGTTGCCGTCGGTCTTCAGCTCGCGCAGCCGGGCGACCCATTTGGCGGGTTCCCAATAGGTCACGCGCGGATCGTTGAGGCCCGCGGTGACCAGCAGCGGCGGATAGTCCTGGGCGCGAACGTTGTCGTAGGGGCTGTAGCTCTGGATCAGCTCGAACGCCGCCCGGTCCTCGATCGGATTGCCCCATTCGGGCCATTCGCCCGGGGTCAGCGGCAGCGAGGCGTCGAGCATCGTTGCCAGCACGTCGACGAACGGCACGTGCGCGACGACCGCGCCCCACAGCTGCGGATCGGAGTTGATCACCGCGCCCATCAGCTCGCCGCCTGCCGACCCGCCGGAGATCGAGATCCGGCCGGCTTCGGTCCGCCCGCGCTCGATCAACCCTTTTGCCACATCGACGAAGTCGGTGAACGCATTCGTTCGGCTTTCGAGCTTGCCGGCCTTGTACCAGGCGCGGCCCAGGTCGTCCCCGCCGCGGATATGCGCGATCGCATAGGCAAAGCCGCGGTCGACCAGCGAAAGGCGCGTGGTCGAGAAGCCCGGCGGTATCGCGATGCCGTAAGCACCGTATCCATAGAGATGCAGCGGGCCGGCTTCCCTACGATCCTTGCGGTACATCACGCTGACCGGGATCGCGGTACCGTCGCGCGCGACGATCTCGAGCCGCTCGGTCGTATAGAGCGCGCGGTCGTAGCCCGAAGGGATTTCCTGCACCTTGAGCAGCTGCAGTTCCCGCGTATCGACCGGATAGTCGTACGTGCTCGCAGGGCTCACCATCGACTCGTAGGAGAGGCGCAGCTTGCGCGTGTCCCACTCGGGATTGTTGCCGAGCGAGGCGGTGAAGCTGGCTTCGGGGAACGCGATCGGCTCGATCCGGGCGGGATCGTCGTAATAGCGGATCTCAAGGCGATCGAGACCACCGAGTCGGCCCTCGACCACGTAGAATTCTTTGAACAGCTCGAAGCCGGTCAGATAGAACGCGTCCGAGCCTTCGATCAGTGTGGTCCATTCGCCCGGCCGGTCGAGCGGCGCGGTGGCGAGGCGGAAATTCTCGTGGGTGTCGTTGGCGTGGACGTAGAGAATGCCGTCGCGCTCATCGACGTCGTACTCGACACCCTTCTCGCGCGGGCGGACCAGCAGAGGCTCGGCTAGCGGATCGGCGGCAGGGAGCAGCCTGACCTCGCTGGTCTCATGATCGCCGGTCGAAACGATCACCCACTGCTCGTTCGCCGACAGTCCGGCGGAAACGCGGAAACCCTCGTCGTCCTCGTGATAGAGCTCGACGTCTTCCTCGACCGGCTTGCCGAGCCAGTGCAGCCGCGCGTTGTCGGTGCGCCACTGCTCGTTGGCGAGCGAGTAGACGAGGCCCCTGTCCCCCGCGACCCAGACCAGCGAGGAGAGCGTTCCGGGAATCTCGTCGGACAAGTGCTCGCCGGTCGCCAGATCCTTGATCCGGGCGGTGAACCGCTCCGAGCCGTTATCGTCGACCGAATAAGCGAGCAGGCGCCCGTCCTGGCTGGTCGAGATCGCACCAAGCCGGAAGTACTCCTTGCCTTCGGCGAGCGCCGGCTCGTCGAGGATCAGCTCGTCCGGGCCGCCTGCGACGGGCCGCCTCCACCACTTCTTGTACTCGGCGCCTTCCTCGAATTCGATCCAGTAGAGCCAGTCGCCGTCCTTCTGCGGCACCGACTTGTCCGCTTCCTTGATGCGAGCGCGCATTTCCTTGAACAGCGCCTCGATCGTGCCCTGATGCGGTGCCATGCGCGCCTCGAACCAGGCGTTCTCGGCAGCGAGGTGCTCGAGCACTTCCTTGTCGGTGACAGTCGGATAACCGGGGTCGCGCAACCAGGCGTAGTGGTCCTCGACGGTGATGCCGTGATGCGTGACGGATGAGGGCTTGCGTGCGGCGATCGGCGGGGCCGGGGGAGTAGCGTCGTTCATGAGCCGCCTCTATGTAGGAGTACACGGCCCCGCAATACCGCGCCGCCTGTTCCCCTCCCGCTTGCGGGACGGGCTAGGGGTGGGCAAGGCGGCTCGCGGAGCCTGAACAGGCCCACCCCCGGCCCCTCCCGCAGGCGGGAGGGGGGAGAACTTGTATGCTGATGCAAACCCACGAGGCCCGCCTTGCCGCGCTGCGCAAGGAGCTTGAGCGGCAGAGGCTCGACGGGTTCGTGATCCCGATCTCGGACGAACATCTGTCCGAATACGTTGGCGCCTACGCGCAGCGCCTCGCCTGGCTGACCGGCTTCGGCGGCTCCGCCGGGACCGCCGCAGTGCTCAAGCACAAGGCGGCGATGTTCGTCGACGGGCGCTACACCCTGCAGGTCCGCGATCAGGTCGACGGCAAGCTTTACGAGTACAAGTCGGTGCCGCAGGACAACCTCGGCGAATGGCTAGCCGCGAACGTCGTGCAGGGCGCGAAGATCGGCTTCGATCCGTGGCTGCACACGCGCGGGTGGGTCAAGGCAACCGCCAAGCTGCTCGAGGAAGCCGGCGCCGAGCTAGTCGCGGTCGAGAGCAACCCGGTCGATACGGTCTGGCAGGACCAGCCCGCGCCTTCGGCCGCGCCGGCCTTCATCCAGGACGAAGCCCTCGCCGGCCGCTCGAGCGCCGACAAGCGCGGCGAGGTCGGCGAATGGCTCAAGGCGAAAAAGCTCGACGCGGCGGTGATCTCGGCGCTCGATTCGGTGGCCTGGCTGCTCAACATTCGCGGAGCGGACGTCGACCGCACGCCGGTCGCGCTATCCTACGTTATCGCGCACGCCGACGGTACCGCGGATTGGTTCATCGCCCCCGAGAAAGTGCCCTCCGAGGTCGCTGCCCAGCTCGGCAACGCAGTGCGTATCTGCCCGCGCGACCAGTTCACCAGGGCGCTCGGTCAATTGGACGGCAAGCGGGTCGCGGCCGACCCCGAACGGGCGGTCGCCGCGATCTTCTCTGCGCTCGAGGCTGCTGGCGCGACGCCGGTTGCGCTGACCGATCCGGTCGTGCTGCCGAAAGCGATCAAGAACGCGACCGAGCAAGCCGGCCACCGTGCAGCGCAGGCGCGCGATGGAGCCGCAGTCGCACAGTTCCTCCACTGGCTATCGATCGAAGGGCCCAAGGGAGAGCTCGACGAGATAACGGCGGCCGAGCGCCTGCACGAGTTCCGCAAGGCGACCGGCGACTTGCGTGACCTCAGCTTCGACACGATCAGCGGGGCGGGGCCCAACGGCGCGATCGTCCACTACCGGGTGAGCGAGGATACCAATCGCAAGCTGGCCCCGAACAGCGTCTATCTGGTCGATTCGGGCGGTCAGTACCCTGACGGCACCACCGACATTACTCGCACTGTATGGATCGGACCCCGCGAGGCACCGGCCGAGGAGAAGGACCGCTTCACTCGCGTGCTCAAGGGCCATATCCGGCTCGCCACGCAGACGTTCCCCAAAGGAACGGTCGGCTCGCAGCTCGACACGTTGGCACGGATGTTCCTCTGGGAGGCGGGCGTCGACTACGCACATGGCACGGGCCATGGCGTCGGCAGCTTTCTCGCGGTGCATGAGGGACCGCAGCGCATCGCCAAGGCGCGTGGCGGGCAGGCCGGGACCGAGCAGGAGTTGCTCGCGGGCATGATCCTCTCGAACGAGCCCGGCTATTACAAGACCGGGCGCTATGGCATCCGCATAGAGAATCTGGTGCTGGTCGAGGAGCGCAAGATCGAAGGGGCCGAAGGCGAGTGGCTCGGCTTCGAAACGCTGACGCTGGCGCCGATCGACAAGGCGCTGCTCGACTTGAGCCTGCTGAGCGAGGCCGAGGTCGCGTGGTGGAATGCCTACCACGCCAAGGTGCGCAAAGTGCTTGGCCCGCAGCTGGAAGGCAGCACGCTGGCATGGCTCGAGGCCGCCTGCGCGCCCTTGTAGCGCCGCCAATGTTCCACTAATGTTCTAGAGCGCCGCGAATCGTTTCGGCTCGCCAGGAGAGATGAAATGCTTGGATACTGCACGCTGGGGACAGACGATCTGAAGGCGGCCGCCGAATTCTACGAACCCATCGCGCAAATCCTCGGCCATACGCGGATCATGGAAAGCGAGCGCAACGTGATGTGGGGATCGCCCGGCCAGGGCGCGATGTTCGGCGTGATCACCCCTTACGACGGCGCGGCGGCAACGGCCGGCAACGGCACGATGTTCGGCTTCAACGCCGAGACCGAGGGGCAGGTCCACCAGGTCTACGACTACGCGCTTGCCAATGGCGGCAGCGATGCGGGGCCTCCCGGCCCGCGCGGCGACGGCGACCAATTCTACGGCGCCTATTTCCGCGATCCGCAAGGCAACAAGCTGGTCGTCTATCGCTTCAAGCCGGCTGCGTCGTGAGCGCCTGCACGCTCGAGACGCATCCGATCCATCTCGGCCGAGGCGGCACCGCCGTGCCGCAACCCGAGTTCCCGCGCGATGAGCGGGCGATGCAGTGGTACATGGACTACGGTGCGCGCCACGCCGAGGATGGCGAGGAGGGACGGCTAGTCTCCTGCTTCCGCTTCACCGAAGACTGGGCCGGGTGGGAAATGCACCCGGCGGGCTCCGAGGTGGTGGTGTGTATCGAAGGGTCGATGACGCTGATCCAGGAGATCGACGGCGAGCACGTGCGCACGACGCTTGCGCCCGGCGAATACGCGATCAATCCGCCGGGCGTGTGGCACACCGCCGATATCGCCGGGAAGGCCACTGGATTCTTCATCACCGCGGGCGCGGGGACGCAGGGCCGGCCCCGCTGAGCGCTTTCGCGTCCTTCGACGGGCTCAGGACGAGCGGGTCTTGGATGACCTCCGCTCATCCTGACCTTGTCGAAGGATGAACGCGGTGCGATTCCCGTGACAAATTGCGACACTTTTCGTCTCCCCCGGCATAGGGATGCGACAACCAACCTCTAGACAGGCTTTCTGAGTGGCGGGGCGCCCGCCTCCTTTGCTCCCCCCTTCTGGCCGGCGCCCCGCTGCTCTAAAATACCCCAGGAGGTCCGATAATGCGCAGGATTGTGACCCTTTCGCTCGCCACCGCCGCGTTCGCCGGCGCCGCCGGCATAGCTTATGCCCAAGCCGGCCCGGATGCGGAGCGGGCGCCAGCCCTGACCCGCCCTCAAGTCGAGCAACGCAGCGCAGAAGCATTCGCCCGCATGGACGCGAACGGCGATGGCGTGCTCAACCGAGCGGATCGTGAAGCACACCGGCGGGAACGCTTCGCACGGCTCGACGCGAACGACGACGGCGAGCTGAGCCCCGCCGACCGCGAAGCACGCCGCAAGGCCGCGTTCGATCGCATCGATGCGGATGACGACGGCGCGATCAGCTTCGAGGAATTTTCCAACCTGCGCGAACCGCGGGAGGACCTGCGCGGCCATCGTCGCGCGGCGGGCCTCGGGATGCGTCCCGGCCGCCCGGACGGTATGCGGATGGCTCGAGCCGCCGACATCGATCGCGACGGCCAGGTCACACAGGCCGAGTTCGCCAGTGCGGCGCTCGCCCGCTTCGATCGCATCGACGTCGACAAGGACGGCACCATCAGCGAGAGCGAGCGTCCCGCAGACCGCGTGAGCCGCCCGGTTCGCGACGCCGGCTGAGTTCGGACAAGGGCGCCGCCGACGCGATGAATGCTCCCGCGCCCACCCGGATCCTGCTCGTCGACGACGAGCCAAGCCTGCGCGAGCCCCTGGCCGAGTATCTCGTTCGCCAGGGCTTTGTCGTGCGCCAGGCCGAGGACGCCGCCAAGGCCCGAGCCCTGCTGCTCGACGAGACGCCCGACCTCGTGCTGGTCGACATCATGATGCCGGGCGAAGACGGCCTGTCGCTGTGCCGCCATCTGACCGAGACCAAGCATCTCCCGGTCATCCTGCTGACCGCTCGCGGCGAAGCGACCGACCGGATCGTCGGGCTCGAGATCGGCGCCGACGACTATGTGGTGAAGCCATTCGAGCCGCGTGAGCTCGTCGCCCGCATCCGCTCGGTGCTGCGCCGCGCCAGCAAACCTTCGCTCGCCCCCGAGGAAGACGCGCCCTACGAATTCGAGGGCTGGCGGCTCGATCCGCTCAAGCGCCGCCTGACCGATCCCGAAGGTACCGTGGTGCCGCTCTCCTCGGCCGAATTCCGTCTGCTCTGCGCGTTCCTCAATCACCCGCGTCAGGTCCTCGACCGCGACCGGCTGCTCGACATGGTGCAAGGCCGTGAGGCGCACCTGTTCGACCGCGCGGTCGACAACCAGGTCAGCCGCCTCAGGCGCAAGATCGAGGAAGACAGCCGCGATCCCAAGCTGATCCAGACCGTGTGGGGCGGCGGCTACCGCCTCGCCGCCGACGTCAAGCGCCTCACGCCCGGTCGCGCGTGATCAAGCGGTTCCTGCCTAAGAGCCTGCTCGGGCAGATGCTGCTTTCGGTCGCGCTCGCGCTGCTGGTCGCGCAGACGATCTCCGCGATCCTGCAGTATCGCGCCGCCGAACAGCGCCGCGAGATGATCGCGGCCAACGCCCTTGCCTTCCAGCTCGTGACCGAGCCGCGGTTCGACTTCCGCCCGCCGGAATCACACACGCGAGGCAGGACCGGACGTGCGGGCTGGCGGCGGCTGCGCGTTCAGAAGATGGTCGAGAAGCCATTGCTGCCGGATGAGGCTCGCGAGGCGGAGCGTGAGGAACTGATCGGTTCGATCCTGCTCGAACAAGGCGTCGATCCGGCCGAGCTGATCGTGGTGACCCGCAAGGTGGTCGACGACGATTATGTCATGCGCCAATTGCGGGGGCGAGAACTGGCCGAGTGGGGCAAGGGCAGAATGATCGTCGCCGGGATGCGGCGCCAGGGCGAGCGGGAGTGGACGGTGGCGCGCTGGGCCGTGGCCGAACCCGAACTGCGCCAGCTCGGTTGGCTCATCGGTCAGACGCTGCTGCTGTATGTCCTGTTGGTCGGAGGCTTGGCCTGGCTGTTGCGACGCATCACGCGGCCGATCGCCGCGCTTACCAAGCGCCTCGAGCATTTCGCCGCGACGCGCGAGATCGACGGCCAGCTCGAGCCTTCGGGCCCAGACGACACCCGCCGCCTGATTGCCGCGCACAACGCGATGGAGGCGCGCATCGCCGCGCTGCTCAACGAGAAGGACGTCATGCTCGGGGCGATCGGGCACGATCTCAAGACCCCGCTCGCCGCCCTGCGCGTACGCATCGAATCGGTCGAGGACCGTACCGAGCGCGCCAAGATGGCGGCGAACATCGAGGACGTGACTCGCTCGCTCGACGACATCCTCTCGCTCGCGCGCGTCGGCCGGCCGAGCGATCCGCTCGAGCGAACCGACCTTTCCGCCCTGCTCGCCTCGGTGGTCGAGGAGTACGAGGATATGGGCGAGCCGGTGACACTCGACGACATCGAGCGCGTTGCGCTGCCGCTGCGCGCCACCTGGCTGCGGCGCGCGTTTCGCAACCTGATCGGCAACGCGCTGCGTTATGGCGAGCGGGCCCGCGTTTCGCTGGTGCGCGAAGGAAATACTGCCGTCGTCCGCATCGAGGATGACGGCCCCGGCATTCCCGAAGGCGAGATCGCCGCGATGATGGAGCCGTTCGCGCGCGGCGAGGCCTCGCGCAACCGTGAGACCGGCGGTGCCGGCCTCGGCCTGACGCTCGCCCGTGCGATCGCCGAGCAGCACCGCGGCACCGTGACGCTGCGCAACCGCCCCGGACCTGGCGGCAGGCCCTCCGGCCTGCTCGCCGAACTGCGCCTTCCGCTCGACTGAGGACTTCGCGTTACGCCGGCTTGACTGCTAGGGCCGGTTGCTTCGGAAACTTGTTCCCTGAGGTCTTTCGATTTGAAGCGCTTCGTCGTCACCGCGTTCACCGCCCTGTTGCTCGCGGGCAGCGCCGCCAATCTTGCCGCCCAGCCGGGTCTCGCCACCGCCCCGTTGCCCGAGACGGTCCCCAGCGACCTGCCGCGCGTCGCGCGTCCGCTGCACTACCGCATCGAGATCGTGCCCAACGCGGCCAGCCTCACCTTTTCGGCCAACAGCAGCATCGACATCGAGGTGTTCGAGCGCACCGAGGCACTCACCCTCCACGCCAACGAGCTCGCCTTCACCGTCGCGCGGCTGTTCCCGGCCGACGGCAGCGGCGCTGGTGTCGCGCTCGCGACGGAGCTCGATCCTGAAGCGCAAACCGTCCGCCTCAAAGCCTCTGAGCCGATCGCGCCGGGCGCTTATCGGCTGGTGTTCAATTACACCGGCAAGATCCAGACCCAGGCGACCGGGCTGTTTGCGCTCGACTATCCCGACAAGCGCACAGGCGAGACCGTGCGTGGCCTGTTCACCCAGTTCGAGGCGCCCGACGCGCGCCGCTTCGCGCCGATGTTCGACGAGCCGAGCTACAAGGCGACCTTCGCGCTTTCGGCAATCGTTCCGGCGGACCAGATGGCGGTCAGCAACATGCCGGTCGCCAGCGAGGACCTGCTCGCCGGCGGCGCCCGCAAGCGGGTGACGTTCGGGACCAGCCCGAAGATGTCGAGCTACCTCTTGTTCTTCGCGGTCGGTGATTTCGAACGGCTCGCCACCAAGGGCCCGGGCGGCGTCGAAGTCGGCATCGTCAGCCCGGCGGGAAGCGGCGAGCAGGCGCGCTTCTCGCTCGAGGCGACGCCACGGCTGCTCGCGTACTACAGCGACTACTTCGGTGTGCCCTACCCGCTGCCCAAGCTGGACAACATCGCTGCCCCGGGCCAGTCGCAGTTTTTCGGCGCGATGGAGAACTGGGGCGCGATCCTGACCTTCGAGCGCTACCTGCTGGTCGACCCCACAGTTACCGATCCTGGCACGCTCAACTACAGCTCCACCGCGCTCGCGCACGAGATCGCGCACCAGTGGTTCGGCAACATCGTCACCATGGCCTGGTGGGACGACCTCTGGCTCAACGAGGGCTTCGCCAGCTGGATGGAAACCAAGGCGAGCGCGCACTTGCGTCCCGATTGGTTCCCGCTGCTGAGCCGCGTCAACGGCCGCGAAACGGCGATGGGCCTCGACGGCTTCGCCTCCACGCATCCGGTGATCCAGCCGATCCGCACCGTCTCTGAAACCAATCAGGCGTTCGACGCGATCTCCTACTCAAAGGGCGAGGCCGTGATCGCCATGCTCGAAGCCTACGCGGGCGAGGATGTCTGGCGCCAAGGCATCCGCAACTACATCGAGCGTCACAAATACGCGAACACGACCAGCGACGATCTGTGGCGCGCGGTGGAACAGGCGGGCGCCCCCGGCCTCGTCGACATCGCGCACGATTTCACGCTCCGGCCCGGCGTGCCGCTGGTCCGCGCCGAGGCGGAATGCGTCGAGGGCAATACCTTGCTTAGCCTGACGCAAGGCGAGTTCAGCCGCGACCGCAAGGATCAGGTCGCAGCCAGCCCGCAGCGCTGGCGCGTGCCGCTGCTGGTCCAGCCGCCGCGCGGCGCGCCGTTCCGCCGCGTGCTCGAAGGCGAACTGACCCTCAATGTGCCCGGCTGCGGCGCGGTGGTCGTGAACGGCGGCCAGCTCGGCTATTTCCGCACGCTCTACACACCCGAAATGGCGGTGGAGCTCACAAAGGCGCTGCCGAACTTTGAGCCGATCGACCAGCTCGGCTTACTCCGCGACAATTTCGCGCTCGCCGAAGCCGGCTACCAACGCCTCGCGCCCGCGCTCGACATGCTGGTGGCAGTGCGCGACGATGCCAATCCGGTGGTCGCGCAGGGTGCCGTAGCACGCTGGGCTTCGATTCACGGCTACGCATCGGAGGCCGACCGGCCCAAGGCTGCCGGGCTCGCCCGCGCGCACTTGCTGCCGCGCCTGCAGCGCCTCGGCTTCGATCCCAAGCCCGGTGAATCGCTCCCCGACACCGAGCTGCGCGCCGATCTCGTCGCGGTGCTCGGCAACATGGGCGAAGAGACGGTCGCCACCGAAGCCCGCCGTCGCTTCGCCGCGCTCGCGAGCGATCCAGAGGCGCTCGACGGGCCGCTCGAGACCACCTGGCTCGGGATCGTGGCCCGCAACGCGACCGCCGATGAATGGGACCGGCTTGCCGAAATGGCCCGGACCGCGTCGACCGCGACCGAGCGGCAGAACTATTACGCGCTGCTCGGGGCCGCGAAGGACGACGCTCTGGCGCAACGGGCGCTCGATTTCGCGCTGACCGGCCAGGCGGGCACCAGCAGTGCCAACATCATCGCCGCCGTCGCGAAAGAGCACGCCGATCTAGCCTTCGATTTCGCCGTCGCCAATCGCGCGAAGGTCGAGACGCTGGTCGATTCGGCGGGCGGCACCGGCTACGTCGCGGGCCTTGCCGCGGCTTCGCGCGATCCGGCGATGATCGGGAAGCTGGAACGCTTCCGCGATGCTTCGCCGGCCGACGAACGGCGCGGCATAGAGCGTCGCATCGCCCAGATCCGCCAGCGGCTCGACAGCGAACCGCGTCTCGCGCGCGAGATCGGAGAGTGGCTGGCGGGGCACTAGGACGTATCGACATTCAGCCGCGAGATCCTCCCCCGTTTACGGGGGAGGTGCCGACTCCGGCGACAGCCGGGGGAAGGCGGAGGGGGCATGTCGCGGGCGCTATGCTCGCCACTGGCCCCCTCCGCCAGCCGCTTCGCGGCTGCCACCTCCCCCGTAAACCGGGGGAGGATCAAGCCTAAGCTCGAACGTGAATGTCGATACGGACTAACGCATCAGGCCGCCGATGAGGTTGCGCACGAAGCGGCCCGCGAGCGGTCCGGCGAGGTCAGTGGCAATCGAGCCGAGGCCCGAGGATACCGCGGTCTTGGCCGGGTTGGCACGCGACTTGCGGCCGGTGATCGAGGCGGCGGCGATTGAAGCGCCCGAGCCGGCTGCCGCGCCGACCGCTCGCTTCAGCGCCTTGCTCCAGATGCTTGGGCTAAGCCGCTCGCGCCTGCCGACTTCCTCGCGGCCCTTTTCCTCGACTTCCACGGCAGTTGCGGCCGCATCGGCGGCCTTTTGCGCGAGCACTTCCTCGCAACTCTCGCGATCGACCAGCGCATCGTACTTGCCGGCGAACGGACTGATCGCCTGGACGATCGCCCGCTCCTTGTCGGTCACCGGACCGAGCCGCGAGCGCGGCGGCTTGATCAGCGTGCGCTGGACCTCCGAAGGCGCGCCGTCCTCGAGCAGGGTCGAGACCAGCGCTTCGCCGACCCTCAGCTCGGTGATCGCCGTGGCGACATCGAGCTCGGGATTGATCCGGAACGTATCGGCCGCCGCGCGAATCGCCTTCTGATCCCGCGGCGTAAACGCGCGCAGCGCGTGCTGCACGCGGTTGCCGAGCTGCCCGGCGACTTCCTCGGGAATGTCGATCGGGTTCTGGGTGACGAAGAAAACCCCCACCCCCTTCGAGCGGATCAGGCGGACGACCTGCTCGATCTTCTCCTGCAAGGCAGGCGGCGCGTCGTCGAACAGGAGGTGCGCCTCGTCGAAGAAGAACACCAGCTTGGGCTTCTCGGGATCGCCGACTTCGGGGAGGACCTCGAACAGCTCGGCGAGCAGCCAGAGCAGGAAAGTGGCGTAGAGCTTGGGGCTGCGCATCAGGTGGTCGGCGGCGAGGACGTTGACGATCCCGCGGCCCTGCTCGTCGGTGCGGATGAAGTCCTCGATCTCGAGCGCCGGCTCGCCGAAGAACAGCGCCCCGCCCTGGCTGTCGAGCGACAGCAGCTGGCGCTGGATCGTACCGACAGTGGCCTTGGCGACGTTGCCGTACTTCGCGGTCAGCTCGCCTGCATTCTCGGCGGTGTGGACCAGCATCGCCTGCAGGTCCTCGAGGTCGAGCAGCAGCAGGCCTTGGTCGTCGGCATAGCGGAACGCGATGTTGAGCACGCCTTCCTGCGTTTCGTTGAGGCCGAGCAGGCGGGCGAGCAGCAGCGGGCCCATTTCCGACACCGTCGTGCGGATCGGGTGCCCCTGCTCGCCGTAAAGGTCCCAGAACACCGCCGGATTGTCGGCATAGGCGTAGTCGGTCATGCCGAGTTCGGCCGCGCGGGCCGCGAGCTTGTCGGCGTTGGCGGCGGTCGGCGATCCGGCCATCGCGATGCCCGAGAGGTCGCCTTTGACGTCGGCGAGGAACACCGGCACGCCGGCGGCCGAGAAATCCTCGGCAAGGCCTTGCAGCGTCACCGTCTTGCCGGTCCCGGTCGCGCCGGCGATCAGTCCGTGGCGATTGGCCCGCGACAGCTCGAGCACCTGGCGTTCGCCGTTCGCGCCAAGCCCGAGAAACAATGCCGCCATCGGTGAGCTCCCTTCGCCGTGCGGTCTGGCGCGCGGTCAGGCGATAGACAAGGGAGGATTTGACGGTAGAGCGAGCCGATGGCCGAGACCCCCTTCGTCCTCCTCGACGACGCGCGCGCGGAGGGCGCCAGCGACGCGCAGCTGTTCGAGAACCCGCGCGAGATCTTTGTCGCGCGGCGCCCGGAAGAAGTCTTGCCGGTGCTCGAAGCTGCCGACGCGGCTCGGAGCAAGAGCGGTGGGACGCTCGCGGGCTATCTCGCTTACGAAGCCGGGCTGGCGCTCGAACCGAAGCTCATGCCGCTCACCGCCGAACGCAGCGGGGCGAGTGGGCCCTTGGTCTGGTTCGGCCTGTTCGATGCGGCCACGATCGTTCCCGCCGCCGAGGTGCCGCAATGGCTCGCTGAACGCGCCGGCGCTGGTCCGGCCTCGATCGGCCCGCTCGAGCCGCAGCTCTTGACCGGCGGCTACCTCGAAGCCTTCGCCGCCCTCAAGGAAGCGATCCGCGCCGGCGATATCTACCAGGCCAACCTCACGATGCCGCTCGCCGGCCCCGCGCGAGGCGATCCGCTGGCGATCTACGCGGCAATCCGCCCTGCCGCGAACGCGGGCTACGGCGGCTTGATCTTCGACGGCTCCGACTGGCTGCTGAGCTTCAGCCCCGAGCTGTTCTTCTCGCTGCGCGGCCGCGCGGCCAAGGTCAAGCCGATGAAGGGCACCCGGGCCCGCGGCCGGACCGAGGCCGAAGACCGGGCGCTCGCTCGGGAACTGGCCGGATCGCTCAAGGACAAGGCTGAGAACCTGATGATCGTCGACCTGATGCGGAACGATTTGAGCCGCGTTGCCGAGGCGGGATCGGTACGGGTGGAGAGCCTGTTCGCGATCGAAAGCTACCCGACCGTGCATCAGATGGTCTCGACCGTCCGCGCCGAGCTACGGGAAGGCACGAGCGCGATCGACATGATCCGCGCGCTGTTCCCCTGCGGTTCGATCACCGGCACCCCGAAGATTCGCGCGATGGAGCTGATCCACCAGGTCGAGCGCGACGCGCGCGGGCCTTATTGCGGCGCCCTCGGGCGTATCGATGCCAATGGCGATGCCGCATTCAATGTCGCGATCCGCACGATCCGCCTGACCCCGGGAGAGAACGACCGGCATCGCGCAGTGCTCGGCGTCGGCGGAGCGATCGTTGCCGACAGCGAAGGCATGGCCGAATGGCGCGAATGCCTGGTCAAGGGCGGGTTCGCGCGCGGTGCGGCGGGGGGCTTCGACCTGATCGAGACGATGCGCTTCGATCCCGACGGGGGCGTGCCGCGGCTCGAGCGCCATCTCGAACGGATCAGGACGAGCGCCGCCGAGCTCGGCTTCGCATTCGACCGGCACGAGACGCGCAACCGCATCCAGGCGCTGTGTTTCGAGCTTGACGGCCCCGCCAAGCTGCGCCTGTTGCTCGCCCGCAGCGGCGAGATCTCGCTCGAAACCGCGCCGCTGCCCGAGCCCGCCAACGGCGTTGCCGAATGCGTTGCGCTGCCTCTGCCGGTGGTGGCCGGAGACTGGCGCCTGCGCCACAAGACCACCGACCGCGGCTTCCACGCCGAGGCGCTCGGCGTCGCACAGGCGCGAGGAGGCCGCGAGGCGGTGTTCGTGCGCGACGACGGCCTGGTCACCGAGGGGAGCTACACCAATGTCTTCCTCGAGCGTGACGGCAGGCTGCTCACCCCGCCCAGCGCGCTCGGGCTGCTGCCGGGTGTCCTGCGCGGCGAGCTGATCGAACAGGGCCGTGCGATCGAGGCCGAGCTGACACTGGCGGACCTTGCCAACGGCTTCCTTATCGGCAACGCCCTGCGCGGGCTGCTGCCGGCGAGGATCACCGAATGAGCCGCGAACACTTGAGTCTGGCGCTGCGCCGGATCGCCGCCTCGGGCACCACGGCGATGACCGATCGCGCCACGGCGCTGCGCGAGGCGGGGCGCGACATCATTTCGCTGTCGGTCGGCGAGCCCGATTTCGACACCCCGCCGCATGTTCTCGGCGCCGCCCAGGTCGCGCTCAACACCGGACACACCAAGTACACCCCCGTCACCGGCACGCTGCGGCTGAAGCAAGCCGCCGCGCTGCATTTTCGCCGCGACCTCGGCATCGCCTGCAAGCCCGAAAGCGTGGTCGTCACGGCCGGCGGCAAGCAGGCGATCTTCGAAGCGATCGCCGCCACGGTCAGCGAAGGCGACGAGGTGATCGTGCCGAGCCCATGGTGGGTGAGCTACCCGCAGATGGTCCGCTTCGCTGGCGGCAAGGTGGTGCCGCTGATCACCCAGGCGCACCACGGCTTCCGCTTCGATCCCGGCGTTGTCGAGGCCCTGATCACCTCGCGCACGAACTGGCTGTTGCTCAACAGTCCGGGCAATCCAACAGGCGCGGTCTATCCGCGCGAGCTGTTGCGCGGGATCGGCGAAGTGCTGCGCCGCCATCCGCAAGTCATGGTGCTGTCGGACGATATCTACGCGCCGCTCAATTACACCGGCGAGCCGCATGCGACACTGGCTGCGGTCTGCCCCGAGCTGGCGGACCGCATCTGCACCGTCTCGGGTGTCTCCAAGAGCCACGCGATGACCGGCTTCCGCATCGGCGTCGCGACCGGCCCGGCATGGCTGATCGAGGCCATGGGACGGCTGCAATCGAACGCCAGCGGCAATCCCTCTTCGGTTAGCCAGGCCGCGGCGGTGGCCGCGTTCGAAGGCCCGCAGGACTTCCTCGAGCAGTGGCGCGAGGTGTTCCGCAAGCGCCGCGACCTCGTGGTTCAGGCAATCCGCGCGATTCCAGGCCTGTCGACCCCGGTGCCCGACGGCGCGTTCTACTGCTTGGTCGACGCGAAGCCGCTGATGAAGCGCTTCGGTGGCGACGACAATCGGCTCGCGCTGCACTTGCTCGAGCACGGCGTCGCCGTAGTGGCCGCGAGCGCATTCGGCGGCCGCGACGGTTTCCGCATCAGCTTCGCCGCCGACGAGAAGGTCCTCGCCGAAGCGATGCAGCGGATCACCGCCGCGCTCAAGGAATGATCCCCATCCTTTACGAGGACGGCGAAGCGCTCGTCGTCGACAAGCCCGGCGGAATGCCGATGGACCGGCCGCGCGCAGGCGGAGCGTCGCTGGAGGACCATCTCGACGACCTTCGCCTCGGCTTCCAACGGCGGCCGGTGCCGGTCCACCGGCTCGATACCGACACTTCGGGTTGCCTGCTGCTAGCGCGCAACCCAAAGGCATTGAAGCGCTTCGCCGCCGCGTTCGAGGCGCGGCAGGTGACCAAACGTTATCTCGGCGTCCTCGCGGGCGTTCCCGAGCAAAAGGAAGGCATGATCGAGCTCGCGCTCAGCAAGATCAGCAGCGCGGCCGAAGGCTGGCGGATGATTCCCGCGAAGCGGGGCAAGCCGGCGCTGACCGAGTGGCGCGTGGTGGCGGAAAGCGGCGGCCGAGCGCTGGTCGAGTTCCGCCCGGTCACCGGCCGCACGCACCAGCTGCGTGTCCACGCAGCTTCGGGCATAGGCATCCCGTTATTGGGGGATCCCGTCTACGGCGACGGCAAAGGGGCCTGGCGGACGATGCTGCACGCGGTGGGTCTTGAGGTTCAGCGCGAGGCCAAGTCGCCGATAGCCGCCTCGGCCCCGCTTCCTCCCGAGTTCGCGACGCTCGGTTTCGCCGATGGATGAGCTGACCGCCCGCGCACTCGCGCTTGCCGAGGAAAGCTTCATCGCGGCGTCGGGCCCGGGTGGGCAGAACGTCAACAAGGTCGCGACCGCCGTCCAGCTCCGATTGGACGTTTTCGCGCTGCGGCTGCCGCCGGAAGTATTCCGCCGCCTGAAGACACTCGCCGGCAGCCGCATGACTGCCAAAGGCGAGATCGTGATCGCCGCGCGCCGCTTCCGCACCCAGGAGGCCAACCGCGAAGATGCCCGTGCCCGGCTCGTCGAGCTGATCGAGCAGGCGCAGGTCGAACCCAAGAAGCGCGCCAAGAGCCGCGTCAATCGCGTCGGCAAAGAGCAGCGGATCAAGGCCAAGAAGGTGCGCGGCACGGTCAAGGCCAATCGCGGCAAGATCGACTGGTAGGCCCTGTCCTGAGCCCGCCGAAGGGTTGACTTTTTGACTCTCTCGCCGCAAAGGCGAGCCCGGATGGGCGGCGCCATGCGCGTCGCCTCAATTGTTTTCGGGCCTGCAGCGCCCTTACCGATTCTGGGAATAGACCATGGCGAAGCCCGCAACGATCAAGATCCGGCTCAACTCGACCGCCGACACCGGCTTCTTCTACGTGACCAAGAAGAACCCCCGCAACACCACCGAGAAGATGAGCTTCCGCAAGTACGACCCGGTGGCGAAGAAGCACGTCGAGTTCAAGGAAGGCAAGATCAAGTAAGCTGAACCGCCGGGAACGCCCGGGTTCACAGCCGGTTCAATGCCCCGTACCTAGAGCCGGAGCATGACCACCTTGCCCAAGATACCCCTTGTCCCGACGCGCGCGGCCCCATTACGTCTTTTGGGGGCAGGCGCGCTCGCCCTTGCCGTCCCCGCCGCCGTGCTGCTTCCGGCGGCACCCGTCGCCGCCCAGGCCGACCGGCTCGACCAGGTCGTCGGCGCGCTGCGCGGCATCACCACGATGAAGGCCGACTTCGTCCAGACCGACCGCAACGGCCAGTCGATGCGTGGCGTACTGACGCTCAAGAATCCCGGCCGCATCCGCTTCGAGTACGAGCGCGCCGCCAACATGCTGATCGTCTCGAACGGCCGTTCCCTGACGCTGGTCGACTACGAGGTCGATCAGGTTCAGCGCTGGCCGATCAGCAACTCGCCGCTTGGTGCGCTGCTCGACCCTAAGCGCGACGTGAAGCGTTACGGCCGGCTGATACCGACCGCCGACCCCGACGTGATCAGCGTGGAGGTAAAGGACTCGCGCAAGCCCGAGTACGGCACGATCACCCTGATCTTCGTGCGCGACGCCGGTGCGCCCGGCGGGCTCGAGCTGACCAGCTGGGTCGCGCTCGATGCCCAGAACAAGCGCACGACGGTGCGGCTGTCGAACCAGCGTTACGGCGTTGCCGTAGCCGACAGCGCGTTCACCTATCGCGATCCGCGCCGCACGTCTCGTCGCCCCGGATAAACGGCTCGCCGCCGAGCCGCCCCATCGCTGCGACGAGCGGCCGGTCACCATTCATTTACCAGAAAGCCCGGAATCCCTAGAGTTGCCGGACATGGCGGTGAGAGGCGGGTTTCCCCCCTGTTGCCCTGACCTCGCGAGAGATGCCGCCCTGTAAGCGTGACGAACGCTCAGAACGAACCCCCGTCCCAATGCCCCCGGGACGGGGGTTTTTCTTTATTCTCCCCTCCCGCTGGCGGGAGGGGTCGGGGGTGGGCCTGTTTGTCCATCTCGTCTGGCCCACCCTTAGCCCCTCCCGCAAGCGGGAGTGGAACTTGCCGAGTCCCCGCCCCATCCCTATCCGAAGACCATGGTCTCAATCGCCACCTGGAACATCAATTCGGTCCGCCTGCGCATCGATCAGGTTGCCCGCTTCCTGGAGCAGGAGCGGCCCGATGTGCTGTGCCTGCAGGAGATCAAGTGCCGCGAGGAGCAGTTTCCGCACGCGGCATTCGAGGCGCTCGGCTATACGCATCGCGTGGTCCACGGACAGAAGGGCTATCACGGCGTCGCCACCGTCAGCCGTCTGCCGCTGCGCGAGGTGAACCGGCATGACTGGCAGGACAACGGCGAGGCGCGCCATGTCGGGGTCGAGCTGCTCGGCGGCGGGCAGGGGCTCATCCTGGAGAACGTCTATATCCCTGCCGGCGGGGACATTCCCGATCGCGCGCAGAATCCCAAGTTCGGCCAAAAGCTCGATTTTCTCGAGCGAATGACGCGCTGGGCTGAGGCGTTGCGCCATCCGACGCTGATCGTCGGCGATTTCAACATCGCCCCGCTCGAGTGCGACGTCTACGATCACAAGGCCCTGATCAAAGTCGTCAGCCACACGCCGATCGAATGCGAGGCGCTCGGCCGCTTCCAGCAGGCGCACGGCTGGACCGATATCGGACGCCGGCACATTCCCGCTCCCGGGCGCAACTACTCGTGGTGGTCGTACCGCGCCTACTGGAGACAGAAGGACCAGGGCCGCCGCTTGGACCACATGTGGGTCTCGCCCGAGCTTGCCGGGCAATCGCTGTCGCACCGCATCGTCGAGGAAACCCGCCGCTGGGAGCAGCCTTCGGACCACGTGCCGCTGGTGACGGAGTTCACCCTCTGAGCGGGGCGCGGTCTCGCCGCGCGGCGCAGGCGATCGACGCGCTGCGCCACGGCTGGCCGCTCAAGGTCGGCGAGGCGCCGCTGCTGCTACCGGTCGAGACGGCGCCCGGCGAAGCGCGTTCGGATCTCGCGCTGATCTCAGCCGCGCGCGCCGCCACCCTCAAGCTCGCCAACCAGCGAGAGGCTGCGGACCCGCACTCCGCCGTGCTGATCCGCACCGCGGATCCGCTCGATCTCGTGAGCGCGATGCCGATCGCCGACCCCGCGCTGGATCTCGCCGCGCCGCTCAAGGGCCCGTTCCTCGCCGAGCCGCTCGAATGGGGCGCGGAAGCTGCCGCTGCGATGGAACTGGCGCGGATCGCCGGGATCCTGCCCGCCTTCCTGGTCGCACCCGATACCGCAGGCGAGGCGGTCGCGGTCAGCCCGGCTGACCTGGCCGTTTTCCTCGATCCCGCCGCGCTGGCGGTGGCAACGCGCGCGCGCCTGCCGGTCGCCGCCTGCGAGGACGCCGAGGTCGTGGTGTTCCGCAGCCCCGACGACACCCGCGAGCATGTCGCGCTGATCCTCGGCCGGCAGACTTCGGAACGCGTGCCGCTGGTGCGGCTCCATTCCGAATGCCTGACCGGTGACATCCTCGGCTCGTTGCGTTGCGACTGCGGCCCGCAGCTCGGCGGCGCGCTCACCGCGATGGCGGAGGAGGCCAATCGCGGTGGCTGGGGCGTGCTGCTTTACCTGCGTCAGGAAGGCCGCGGCATCGGCCTCGTCAACAAGCTCAGGGCTTATCGCCTGCAGGATCAGGGCTTCGACACTCTCGAAGCCAACCGCCGCCTCGGGCTCCCCGCCGAAGCGCGCGATTTTCCGGTCGCGGCACGTATGCTCGAGCTGCTTGGAGTTCGCGAAGTCCGGTTGATGACCAATAATCCCGCCAAGGTTGCGGCGTTGGAATCCGCCGGCATGCAGGTTGCCGAGCGTGTCCCGCATCACTTGCCGACCAATCCGCACAACGAGGCCTACCTCGCGACCAAGCGCGATCAGGCAGGTCACCTATTCGATTGATGCTCTTTAGAAGCGTCAGAGCTTGTCGAGCTCGCTCAGGACGTCCTCAATTTCCTCAGAAGCACGACGGCTCATTTCCTCTTCGGCGGCAATCTTGGCTGCCGAGCCCGGAATGCGCTCCGGACGTTGGGGAATCGCGCGCGCGGGATCGAGCCAGACGAACGCCGCACCGGTTCGGGCAACGTGCCGTTCGGCCTCGGCGCGATGCTCCGCAGCAATGCTGACGTAGATCGTTCCGCCGGCGAGGCTCCCCTTCGGTACGGCGGCGCTCGCCGTGGCCAGCGCGGCCACCAGGGCCTTGTCGGACGACGGCGAGGCAACCGCAATGTCTCCGGGGAAATCGACACTTTCGCGGAACGCTTCGACCAGCCATTCGACCGATTGATCGAATCGATTGTTCGAGGGCGCGAACAAAACCTTCGTCGCGGCAACGGGCATGTCGAGGAAGTCGGGGGTCAGCCGCGCGAAGGCTTCGCGCAGGTATTCGTGCCAATCGCGCTCCGCCGTTGTGGCCGGCACGGCTAGTGGTTCGAGCAGATAGGCGAGCCGATGCGCTTCCTGTTCGCGCATCGCTGTTGTTCGGACACGAGCACTGGCGAGCGCGTAGTCCCAACGCGCGCCTTCGGCTTCAATGACCGAACCGTCATGCAGATCGATGGCACGCTCGACTGTTTCGCGGTCGGTCGAAGGAATGACGACATCGAGCAAGAGCCGCCGGCCGTCATCGCTGAAGCGCTCTCCCAGCCGCCAGCTGAGTGAGCTGACCGTATGCGGTAGCGCCTCGATATAGTCCTCTGGCAGCAACGCAGACAGCGGCATCGAGCGAACCAGGTCGCCCGCACCGTCGTAGATCACGATTACGTTCTCGCCGTGGCCGATCGAGTGCCAGTTGTCGAAGGTGACGATCCGGTTCCCGTCGGGAGCAATCATCAGCTCGACCGGAGCGATTTGATTGACCAGCGGCTTGGCCCAGACGGGCTCATATGTCCCGGTAGCATTGCGCCGTTCCAGCATGGCGAGCGGCGCAGCGCGCTCGACCGTGCGTCCTTCCCGCTCTGCCTCGAGCTCTTCGGTAAAGTAGGCGAGCTGACTTTCGATTGGCGCCGGCTCGACCGTCAAACGATAGCGTCCGCCAAGAGATTCGACAGTGGCCGTGCGCGGCATGGCCCAACTATCGGCGAGTGCCGGGGCGGTCGCGACCAGCGCGGCGGCGGCGAGCGCAAGCGCGAGGCAAGGAATGCGGACCTTCGACACGGCCCAAGAGTAGTGCACCGTGCGGACGGCGCAACGGATTTGCTATTGCTAGCGCTTCTCGAAGCGCTTGAGGCCTGGGCCGAGCGCGTTCTCGCCCAATGCCAGCGAATCGCCCGACCAGTCGGCGACGAAAGTCGTGTCGCGATCCACACCCGGCGCGAGCCGCGCATCGTTGCCGACGATTGCGAGGCCGGAACTCGAATGAGTCTCGCCCTCGGCCGCGACCGCGATGAAGGCCGAGTAATTCTCCTTGTCGCGCCCTTGCACAAACCAGTTGTTGCTGATCTGGCCGCTCGCGCCTTCGGGCAGGTCGATCATGTAGTTGGTCGCCCGACCGGCCGCGTCGTCGAAGCTCGAGCTGGCGATCTCGACGCGGGCGGCGCGGCTCTTCACGTAGTGCCCGCCGCGGCCCTGTTCGAAGCGGCTGCGGGTGACACGCAGGTGGCCGTATTCGCCGGTGTAGATCGAATGGGCGCAACCGCCGGCGCCTTCGCAGGTGCCGAGCCGAGTGAAGGTCGAACGGTCGACGACGATTCGGCCGCGCCCATCGTTGCCGGTCAGGATGCCCTGCTCGCTGTCGCGGAACCAGGTTTCGGCCACGGTCAGGTCGCCCTGCTCGAGCCGGATACCGGCGCCGTTGAAGTCGGGCACGCGCATGTTCTGGAACACCAGGCCCGAGACTTCGGCCCCTCGGCCGCGCAGTACCAGCGCCGCTTTGCCCTCGCAGGTACGGCCGTCGAACACCGCCGCGCCGGGCTCGGCCGACAGGTACGAGACATGGCCCGCGTTCTGCACGGCGCAGTCGGCATAGCGGCCGGGCGCGATCGCGATCGTACCGCGTGAATCGCCGATCGCATCGACCGCCTGCTGGAGCCGGTCGAAGCCCTGACCGGTTTCGACCACGGTGAAGTTGGCCGCGTCCTGCTGAGCGAGCACGGCAGCAGTCGGGAAGGCGATTGCGGTCAGCAAGCCGAACGCCACCGGAAAGACGAGCAGGGGCCGCATGTCGTGATCCATGCGCCCGCGCTAGCGCGCGAAGGGTTAATTTCGGGCTAAGGTCGGCGCGCGGGCACTCTGGCGCGCAGTCTCAGCCGATGACCAGAAGATAGCCGCCGCCGGCGATCAGCAGCGCGGCGACAGCGGCGAGCAGCAACCTGGCCCGCGGATTCACTGGGATGAACATCATCGGATCGTTCCTTGGCAGGCATGCTGCTCGTCACCACGAGGCCGGGCTTCAGGGCAGCAGCACGTAAGTTCCGGCAACAAGCAACGCGAGGCTGGCCGCGAACAACGGCAGCGTCAGGCGCGGGTGGCGGTGGACCATGGCAATCAGCATCACTCGTTCTCCTTCTGCTTTGGTCGGCCGCGGCGGGGCGGCTCGGCCACCGGCAATCTGATCCCCCGCCGGACCAGTGCCTCGCGCAGCAACATCTCCAGCTCGGCATTGACCGAACGCAGATCCTGCGCCGCCAGCCGCTCGACCATCTCGTAGAGACCGGGGTCGAGGCGGAGGGCAAAAGCTTTCTTCGGCGCTTGCGGCACGGCACGGACCTTACTGGTAGAGCGTGCCCGCGTTCACCACCGGGGTCACTTCGCGGTCGCCGCACAAGACGACCATGAGGTTGCTGACCATGGCCGCGCGACGCTCGTCGTCGAGGTGGACCTTGCCGCCTTCGTTGAGCTTGTCGAGCGCCATCTCGACCATGCTGACGGCACCGAGCACCAGCTTGGCCCGCGCGGCGATGACGGCCTCGGCCTGCTGCCGCCGGAGCATCGCGCCGGCGATCTCGGACGCGTAGGCAAGGTGCGTCAGGCCCGCTTCGTCGACCAGGATTCCGGCGTGGGTCAGCCGCTCGTTGAGCTCGGTCTGCAGTTCGGCGTTGACGATGTCGTGATCGGAACGAAGCGTGGTCTCGCCGTGCTCGATGTCGTCGTAAGGATGGCGCGCGGCGACCGTGCGCAGACCCGCCTCGATCTGGATGTTCACGAAGGTCTTGTAGTCGTCGACGTCGAAAGCAGCCTGAGCCGTATCGGCTACGCGCCACACGACGTTGCAGGCGACCTCGATCGGGTTGCCGCGCAAGTCGTTGACCTTGACCCGCTCCGAATGGACGTTGTTCTGGCGGACCGAGATCTTCTTGCGGCCCATCCACGGCCAGATCCAGCGCAGTCCTTCGTTGCGCTCGGTACCTCGGTACTCGCCGAAGAGTGTTATCACCGCCGACATGTTCGGCTGGATCATGAAGAAGCCAAACAGGATGAACAGGAACAGCGGCGCTCCGACGACCAGGCTCAACAGCCATCCGAGCACGAACCTGCCTTCGTCCATCGCGTTCGCGAACATCACGAACGAGAAGATCGTCCATGGGATTAGCGCCAGCCATAGCAGCAGCATCAGGTAGCCATTGGAGGTGCGCGCGAGCCGTTCCTGGCTGCGAACCATGGCCTTCTTCCCCTCGGACATGACGAATCTCCTTCGATATATTTATGATATCATATTTATATCGCGGCTGGTGATCGTCAAGCGCTATCGGCAAGTCTCTTTAATGCTTGCGAATTATCGCCAGAAACGCGTCTCCGTAGGCTTCGAGCTTACGCGCGCCGACGCCCGAGATCGTGCCCATCTCCGCGAGTGAGCCGGGACGCATCGTCGCCATCTCGCGCAACACTGCGTCGTGAAAGATCACGTAGGGCGGCACTTGCGCTTCGGCCGCAAGCTCTCGGCGCAGCGTCCGCAGCGCCTCGAACAGCGGGTCGCCGACGGGATTGAGCGCGTCGCGGCGCCGGCGCGCCTTGGCGGTCGCCGGCGGCTGGACGATCTCGACCGTGGTTTCGCCCTTGAGGATCGCGCGCGCGTCGCCGCCGAACCTGAGCCCGCCGTGCTCGGTCGCGACCAGCGAGCCGCGTGCCTGCAGCGCCCGGCTGAGCGGCTGGAGCAGCCGCGCCTCGTCCGCATCGACGATCCCGAATACAGAGAGCCGGTCGTGCCCGCGCTGTCGCACGCGCTCGTCGGCCGCGCCGGTCAGCACCTTCTGCAGGTGCCCGAACCCGAAGCTTTGCCCGGTACGGTAGACCGCCGAAAGCAGCTTGCGCGCGAGCTCGGTGGCGTCGACCACGCCGGGAGCCTCGAGGCAGTTGTCGCAATTGCCGCAGCGCTCCGGCGGAGCCTCGCCGAAATGCCGCAGCAGCACCGCGCGGCGGCACCCCGGGGTCTCGACCAATGTCGCGAGGGCATCGAGCCGCGCGCGCTCGCCCGCTTGCCGCGCCTCCTCGACTTCGCTCAGCCGCTGCCGTGCTTGCGCGAAATCCCCCGCGGCCCACAGCATCAACGCCAGCGCGGGATCACCGTCGCGCCCGGCGCGGCCGGTTTCCTGGTAATAGGCTTCGATCGACTTGGGGATCCCGGCATGCGCGACGAAGCGCACATCGGGCTTGGCGATGCCCATCCCGAACGCGACCGTCGCCACCATCACCATGTCTTCGCTGGCGACGAAGGCGGCCTGGTGAGCGGCACGTTCGGGCGGCGGGAGGCCCGCATGGTAGGGCAGCACCAGCCGCCCGGTTCGCTCGGCGAGCGTGGCGGCGAGATCTTCGACCTTCTTGCGCGTCGGCGCGTAGACGATCCCCGGGCCCGGCTGCTCGGCAAGGAGCTGGGTCAGCTGCCGTGCGGCATTCTCGCGATGGCGGACCGCATAGCGGATATTGGGCCGGTCGAATCCCGAGATGACCAGTCCCTCGGTCGGAATGCCGAGCTGGGCAAGGATGTCGGCGCGCGTGCGCTCGTCCGCGGTCGCGGTCAACGCCAGCCGCGGCACTCGCGCGAACGCGTCCAGCAGCGGGCGCAGCTGGCGATAGTCGGGACGGAAATCGTGGCCCCATTCGGACACGCAATGCGCCTCGTCGACCGCGAACAGCGCCACCGGCGCCTTGCCTAGTAGCTCGCGGAAATGCGGCTGGCTGGCTCGTTCGGGGGCGACGTAGAGCAGGTCCAGCTCGCCGCCGCGGAACGCATCGATCGTCGCCATGCGATCCTCGTCCACGCTGGTCAGTGTCGCCGCGCGAATGCCGTTGGCGCGCGCCGCGCGCAGCTGGTCGTGCATCAGCGCGATGAGCGGCGAGATGACGATGCAAGTGCCCGGCAGTATCGTGGCAGGGAGTTGGTAGGTCAGCGACTTACCGGCGCCGGTGGGCATGACCGCAAGCGTGGACTCGCCCGCCAGCACTCGCTCGACCACCTGCCGCTGGACGCCGCGGAAGTGCTCGAAACCGAACACCCGGCGCAGCGCCTGCTCCGCTTCGTCGACCCTGTTCGCCGTGAGATTCATCTGTTCGATGTGGCATACCGGTGGAACCGGGCAAACCGCAACTTGCCCCATTTTTGCCGTTTTCTTGGTCTGACGCCTCCGCTAGACCAGTCCCACGCGGAGCACGGAACGCCGGCTCCGTTGCAACCAATCGAGAGGCCCCCACTCATGAAGAAGATCGCCCTGTTCGCCGCCGTTTCCTCGTTCGCCCTGGCGCTTGCGGCCTGCGGCGGCTCCGACGACGCGTCGGAGGATGCGCTGGCCGACAACGTCGAGATGCCTGCCGACGAGGCGATGGCCGACACGCCGATGCCTGCCGCCGATGCGACCGAAGCGGCCGACGAGGCCGCCGAGGATGCCGCCAGCGACGCAGCGGCGAGCGCCGAGGAAGCGGCCGACGCCGCCGAGCAGGCTGCCGCCGACGCGGCCGCCGCAGCCGAAGCGGCGACCGAGGCTGCCGAATAAGGCAGGTGTCCTCGCTTTCGATTCGAGCGGGCGGGGTGCGAGCCCTGCCCGCTTTCCTTGCCGCGGCGCTGCTGCTCGCCGGCTGCGGCTCCGGCGACACCGATCCGGGTCCGGGCGGAGTGACCGTCGGCGAGGCCCGCGCGCTCGACGAGGCCGCCGAGATGCTCGACGAGCAGCGTCTGCCCGCCGAAGCGCTGCCGCCTCCGGCAAAGGGCGAAACACCCGCGCCGGACTCTCGAGAAACCCACGAAACGGAGCCGACCGACTAGCCAGCAAGCTTCCTTTGTCGGCACCGCTCGGCCGTGATAAACGTTGCAACTGCAACCATGGCCACGATCGTCGAACCCACGAGCGACTTTGCCACGCTGCCGGTAGTGCCCGAAGGGGTCTTCACCGCGCCCTTGCAGCGCCCGGCGCACGTCGGCGAGGACTGGCTCGAGCCCGCCCAGCGCGACTATTCATCCGACGACGACGCAATCTGGAACGACCTGTTCGAACGGCAGATGGACGTGCTGCCCGGTCGCGCGTGCTCCGCTTTCTTCGCCGGCCTGCAGAAGCTCCATCTCAACCGCGGCGGTGTGCCCGATTTCGGGAAGTTATCGGAAGAGCTCGACGCGCTGACCGGGTGGAGCGTCGTGCCGGTGCCGATGCTGATACCGGACCATGTGTTCTTCTGGCACCTTGCCAACCGCCGCTTTCCGGCGGGCAACTTCATCCGCAGCCGCGCGAATTTCGACTACATCCAGGAACCCGACGTGTTCCACGACGTGTTCGGCCATGTGCCCATGCTGACCGACCCGGTATTCGCCGACTACATGCACGAATACGGCAAGGCCGGGTGGAAAGCGATGCGTTACAACCGCCTCAAGGCTCTCGGCGCGCTTTACTGGTACACGGTCGAGTTCGGGCTGATTCGCGAAGGCCCAGAAGACCATGGGGATCTCAGGATCTACGGCGCCGGGATCCTTTCCGGCCCGCGCGAGGCGGTATTCGCGCTCGAAGCGCAATCGCCCAACCGCATCATGCTCAACGTCGACCGCGTGATGCGCACCGATTACGTGATCGACGATCTGCAGCCGACCTATTTCGTGATCGAAAGCTTCGCCGAGCTTTACCACGATACCGTCGAGCGCGACTTCGACCGGCTCTATCGCAGCCTCAACTCCGGCTTCACGTATGCCAACTCGGCGGTGATCGACGTCGACGACGTGCTGCACGAAGGGACACAGGAATACCACCTGCGCGGCGGGCGCGGGTCCGGCGCCGAGCCGGTGTAGCCCAGCAGCAGAAAGCCGGCCCCGGCTGCCGGGGCCGGCTTTCCGGCGTGCCCGAGGGCTTATTCGGGAGCGGCGTCGGTGTCGTCGGCCTGTTCTTCCATCGCGTCCGAAGTGGCTTCGCCGGCTTCCTCGACCGCTTCGGCTTCCGCTTCGCCGGCTTCTTCCATGGCGGTGTCTTCGGTCGATTCCTCGATCGCCTCGGCCTGGACTTCCGACGCTTCATCGACGGCGTCGGCCTGTTCTTCGGCAGCATTCTCGGCGGCGCTGTCACAAGCCGTGAGGCCGAACCCGAGCACGGCGGCCGATGCGATCGCAATGAGCTTCTTCATGATAGTCCCCTTTCGCTTGGAGCAGCGTTGCCCCGTTCAGTAAATTCAGCGCAATTCGTGGTCATGCAGCAGATTGATCGCGAGCAGCAGAACGATCGCTCCGGCAAGTGCGGTCAGCAGACCGGCGATGCTGTGGCGGCCATCCAGAATCGTTCCGAGGCCGAGGAGCGGGGCGACTGCGAGACCAGTGGCGAGCGCTCCCCCTATCCCCGCAGCCACGTTGAGGAGCACTCCGCGGGCGTCTTCGGTGCGCATGATGATCGCCGCGAGCCAGCCGAGAATGCTGCCGACAACCACCAGGAACACCACACCCATCGCGATCCTCACGGCTCGATTTTGGGTCTAGAATCCCGCAAGCCGCGGTTTGTTCCGCGAAAAAACAATTGGAAATGGCGTCAGCGCAGACCCAGCCATACCACGGCGGCGGCACCGACCACGATCCTGTACCAGGCGAACGGCGCGAAGCCGTGGCGGCTGACATAGGCAACGAAGGCGCGGATCACCGCCAGCGCGACGACGAACGAGACGACGAAGCCGATCGCGATCTCGTCCCAGCCGACCCCGACGTCGCCGGCCGGAAAGCGGTCCCAATTGTCGGCGAGTTCGAGCGTCGAAGCGCCCATCATCGTCGGCACCGCGAGGAAGAACGAGAACTCAGCTGCGGTCTTGCGGCCCACGCCCATCGCCAGCGCACCCATGATCGTCGCGCCCGAGCGACTGATCCCGGGGATCATCGAGAGGCACTGCGCGAGCCCGATGCCGAGGATCTGCTTGAGCGGCAAGTCGGCCACGCCCGTATCCAGTCCAGGCTTCGCGACCTTCTCGATCGCCAGGATCGCGATCCCGCCTGCGATCAGCGCCCAGCCGACGATCGACGGCGTGCCGAGCATGACGTCGATGTAGTCCTTGAGGATCAACCCGAGCACCGCCGACGGCAGGAACGCGAGCAGGATGTTGCGGGCAAAGCGCAGGCCCTGCACCTCGAGTTTGAGCACGCCGATCCCAGCGTCCCAGAATGTTCGCCAATACTGCACCACCACCGCCAGGATCGCACCCAATTGGATCACGACGTTGAACATCGCCCAAGTCGCGGCGTCGTAGCCGAACAGCTCGGAGGCGAGGATCAGGTGGCCGGTCGAGGAGACCGGGACGAACTCGGTCAGGCCCTCGACGATGCCGAGCAGGATGGCTGTGAGGGTGAGGCCCATGGGCCGCGCGTGATGGACAAGCGGGCGGCGAAGTCAAGCATCACCGCCCGCGGATCCCTCACCAGATGCGCACGCGCTCCTCCGGCGGCAGGTAGAGCGCGTCGTCGGGCGTGACGTCGAATGCCTTGTACCAGGCGTCCTGGTTGCGTACCGCCCCGTTGACACGCGCTTCGGGTGGGCTGTGCGGGTCGGTCAGCAGCCGCTGCCGCGCGCTCGCCTCACGTTCGGCCGCGCGCCACACCTGGGCCCATGCCATGAAGAAGCGCTGATCCCCGGTAAAGCCGTCGATCACCGGCGGCTCCTGACCGTTCAGGGACATGCGATAGGCGCGATAGGCCATGGAGAGCCCGCCGACGTCGCCGATGTTCTCGCCGAGCGTCAGGCGGCCATTGACGCAGGTCTTGCCTGCATCCCACGGGCAGATCGCCGAATACTGCGCCGCGAGCGCGTTGCCCTTCTCCTCGAACTTCGCCTTGTCCTCGGCCTGCCACCAATCGCGCAACGCGCCGGTGCCATCGGACTTGGCGCCCTGATCGTCGAAGCCGTGCCCGATCTCGTGCCCGATCACCGCGCCGATCGCGCCGTAGTTGACCGCGGGATCGGACGTGGGGCTAAAGAACGGCTGCTGCAGGATGCCGCCCGGGAAGGTGATCGCGTTGAACACCGGGCTGTACGATGCGTTGACCGTCTGCGCCAGCATGCCCCACTCGGTCTTGTCGACCGGTTGACCAAGCTTGCTGCGGTCATCGGCGAGCTGCCAGTCGATCGCCGCAAGGCGATTCTTGAGCGGCGCTGCGCGGTCGATCGCCAGGCCTTCGTATGTGTCGGGATTGTCCGGATAGCCGATTCGCGGGTCGAACGCGTCAAGCTTGGCGAATGCCTCCCGTTTTGTCCCTTCGGTCATCCAGTCGTTCTTCGCGATGCTCTCGCGGAGCGCCCGGCGCAGGTTGTCGACGAGGTCTTCCATCGCCGCTTTGCTGCTCGCCGGGAAATAGCGCCCGGCATAGAGCACGCCGAGCTGCTCGCCGAGCTGGGCCTCCGTCGCGGCGATCGCGCGTTTCCAGCGTGGCCGCTGCTCGGGTTGGCCGGAAAGGAACGTGCCGTAGAATGCGAATTGCGCGTCGTCGATCGCCTTGGGCAGTACCGGGGCGTGATCGACGAGGAAGCGCACCGCCATGAACGCCTTGAGGGTGTCGAGCGGGGTCTCCGTCAAAAGATCCATCATCGCCGGAAGCCCGCCGCCGATGCCGGCGAGATATTCCGGCGTAAGCTCGAGCTGGGTGATCTCCTCCTCGGTCGGCGGCAGCTGCGAAACGAGGAATTGCTCGGTCCCGGCGAACTGCGCCGAGCGAAGCAAGCTTTCGAGAGGGAATTGCGGTGCGAGCGCCGTCAGCTCCGCCCGGCTCAGCTTGTTGTAGGTGATATCGCGATTGCGCAGCGCGGTGCGGGCCCATTCGAGCTCGGCTACCTTGTGCTCGAAGGCGAACACCTGCTCAGCCACGCCAGCCGGGTCGGCATAACCGGCCTGTCCGAGCATGAAGGCGAGGAATTCCTTGTATTTCGCCTGGATGCCGAGGTTGCGCTCGTTGTCGACAAGGTAGAGGTCGCGGTCGGGCAGGCCCATTCCGTCGAAGCCGACAGACACGATGTAGCTGTTCGGATCCTTCGAATCGACGGTCACTCCGGCGGAGACGAGCGGGCTGTATCCGGCCTGCGGGAACAGGACAGCAAGCTCGTCGAGGCTTGAGGCGCCCTTGATCGTCTCGAGATAGGACCGCGCCGGGGCGAGACCCGCAGCCTCGATCGCCGCGGTGTCCGTATAGGCGAGATAGGCATCGACGATGCGCCGCTCGGGCGTTCCGGGTGCCGGGTTGGCGGCGACGAGATCGTCGATGAGCTGCTTGACGTCGCTGGTCGATTTCTCGCCGAGGATGTCGAACGCGCCGAAGCGGCTGTATTCGGCAGGCATCGGATTCTCTCGTACCCATTTGCCGTTGACGTAGGCGAAGAAGTCGTCGCCCGGATCGACCGCCGGGTCGATCGAGCCCGGCTCGATGCCCCAGGTGCCGAAGTCCATCGTTGGCGGCGCGGTGGACTCCTCCTGCGCCGCGACGGGCAGCGCCAGAGCGAGCGCGGTGGCGGAAACGCCGATGGCGAGAAGCTGACGGATCATGTCGAACGGAAACCTTTCGTAGCCGGCCGCTTGCCCCTGGCGGCAGCCGCGGATTGAATGGGTGGGTTGTAGCGCCGCCGCCCCCTGAACTGGCGCCTTTCGTCGGTTACACTTGTTACTTGGTCGATTAACCGCGGCTGATTGCGTGTTTTCTCTCTTCCCTTCTTCAGCCACCCCGGACTTGTTCCGGGGCCCAGCTTTGAGATCGAGCACAGCGCCAGCCGCAAGGAAGCTGGGGCCCTGAACAAGTCCGGGCGACCAAATTGGATTTGGCTCAAGCAGCAGCCGAACCGGCGAGCTCGATCGCTTGCCAGGGCGACAACCGTACACACACCGCACCACCCGTGCCCCGATGTCGCCTTCGCTTTTGCCATCCTTTCCAACCAGTTGAGCCCAACGGGCGACAGGGCACACATTTTTTCTCACGGCCGAAATGTCGCCCTCACCACCGGCCCGGCGTCCGGATCGAGGGCGAGGAACACCTTATCTTGTTGGGGGTCAATTCGCGGTGCCGGGTCGCGCGGCCGGCCGGAAGGAACTGCTGGATCATGGCTCTTGCTCCGTGAACAAAGGAAGAACCACGGGTGTTATGCACAAATCGCGCATGTAGGAAAATGGAAAATGCGCCGGCTGGCCAAGAGCGCACCAGGGTCCGTGCTCAATACCCGCGCCAAGCCCCACTCTCAGTCACCCGGGACTTGTTCCGGGGCCCCGCTTTCTTGCGGCTGACGCCGGGCTCGATCTCGCAGCTGGGCCCCGGAACAAGTCCGGGGTGACAGAAGAGCTCGGTTCAAACCGCGGCGGTATCGTCGAACTGGAGCGCCGCCAGCCGCGCGTAAAGCCCGCCCGCCGCGCTCAGCCGGGCGTGAGTACCTTCCTCGACGATCCGGCCGTGGTCCATGACCACGATCCGGTCGGCCGCGCGCACGGTGGCGAGGCGATGCGCGATGACCAGCGTGGTGCGCCCCCGCATCAGCCGCTCAAGCGCCTGCTGGACGAGCCGCTCGCTTTCGGCGTCGAGCGCGCTGGTCGCCTCGTCGAGCAGCAGGATCGGCGCGTCGCGCAGCAGCGCGCGCGCGATCGCGACACGTTGGCGCTGCCCGCCCGAGAGCCGCGCGCCGCCTTCGCCGAGAAACGTGTCGAGACCCTCGGGCAACTCGCGCAGGAAGCTTTCGGCATTGGCCGCGCGCGCCGCTTCCCAGATCGCCTCCTCGCTCGCGTCCCAGTTGCCGTAGCGCAAGTTGTCGCGCGCGCTGGCGGCGAACAGCGTGCCTTCCTGCGGCACCAGCGCCATGCGGCGGCGCACGTCGGCGGGGTCGGCCTGGACCAGCGGCACTCCGTCGAGCCGCACCGTGCCGGCCTGCGGGTCGTAGAACCGCTCGGCGAGCTGGAACACCGTCGACTTGCCGGCGCCCGAGGGGCCGACGATGGCGACCGTCTCGCCCGGCTCGATCGTGAGGCTGAAGTCGATCACCGCCGGCGCGTCGGGCCGGGTCGGATAGCGGAAGGTGACATTCTGGAAGGCGAGCCCGCCGCGCGCCGGCTCGGGCAGCGCGAGCGGCCGCGCGGGCGGCGCGATCGCGGGCTTCTCGTGCAGCAGCTCGTCGAGCCGGCTCGCCGCGCCCGCGCCGCGCAGCAGGTCGCCGTAGACTTCGGCCAGCGAGCCCATGGCCCCTGCCACTATCAGGCCGGTGAGGACGAAAGCCGCGATCGTCCCGCCGCTCAGCGTCCCCTCGGCGACCTGGATCGCGCCGCGCCACAGCAACAGCGTGATCGCGCCGAAGATCACCGCGATCACGATCGCGGTCATCGACGAACGCAGCAGGATACGGCGTTTGGCGGTTTCGAACGTTGCCTCGACCGCTTCGCCGAAGCGTTGCTGCTCACGCCATTCCTGATTGAAGCCCTGGACGATCTTCATCGCCCCGAGCACTTCGGAAACCCGCGAGCCGACCGCGGCGACGCGGTCCTGGCTTTCGCGCGAGACGATACGCAAGCGGCGCCCGAACCAGACGATCGGCAGCAGCACCAGCGGCACGCCGATGACCAGCATCCCGGTCAGCGTCGGGGCGAGATAGAGCAGGTAGCCGATCCCACCGACCGCCATCAGCAGATTCCTCAGCGCGACCGAGATCGTGGTGCCGACGACATGCTCGATCTGCGCAGTGTCGGCCGTCATGCGCGAGGAAATCTCGCTTGGCGCATTCTCCTCGAAGAAACCCGGCGAGAGGCGCAGCAGGTTGCGCTGCACCGCGAGGCGGATATCGGCAACCACGCGCTCGCCAAGCCAGGAGACAAAGTAGAACCGGCTGGCAGTGCCGATAGCCAGCACAACCACGATCATGAACAGGTAACGGAACCAGCGCCCGATCTCGGCCGGGTCGGTCCCCGCGACAAAGCCGCGGTCGATGATCAGCTGGAATGCCGACGGAATCGCCAGGGTCGCTGCCGCGGTGATGAACAAGGCGACGAGCGCCAGAGCGACCTTGCCCGGATAGCGCGCCGCCGCGGCGAAGATGATCCGCAGCGGGCCGAGCGAGCTGGCGGGTTCGACGGGTTTGGCAAGGGTGCGGGCCATGGCGCGCCGCCCTAACCGATCGCTGCGCGGGAATGAAGCGGCCTTCTCCCCTCCCGCAAGCGGGAGGGGGACAAACGGCATGGCGCATTGCAACATCGTTCTTATGTTGATCTAACCCGCCACTCGACGGGTAAGGAAGATCACGTGCTCTACGACGCCTACGAGATGCAGCGGTCCTGGCTCAGCAGCGCGAGCAGCTGGGCGGCGATCGGCGCTCAGCTGCTCAACAACCCGGCTCTGCCAATGGGTTACTTCGGCACCGGCCCGATCATGGCCAGCGCGCTGCAGGTCTTCGCGCATCTCTATGCCGAGCGTGGCAAGCCCGCTTTCAACCTGGCCAGAGTGGGCGTCGGTGGGAAAGCTTATGCGCTCGCCGAATCGGTCGTGCTCGAAAAGCCGTTCGGATCGCTCCGGCATTTCAAGCGCCAGAGCCTGCCCAAGGACGCGCCCAGGCTGCTAATCGTCACGCCGATGAGCGGGCACTACGCCACGCTGCTGCGCGGCACCGTGGCGCGCATGGCCGAAAATCAGGAGGTGTGGATCACCGACTGGGCCGACGCCAAGATGGTCCCGCTCGAGGCAGGCCGTTTCGACCTCGACGACTACATCGACTACCTGATCGAGTTCCTCCAGTTCATCGGCCCCGGCACGCACGTGCTCGCAGTGTGCCAGCCTTCGGTGCCGGCCTTCGCCGCCGCCGCGGTCATGGGGGCCGAGAAGGACCCGTGCCGCCCGGCCACGTTGACGATGATGGGCGGTCCTGTCGACACCCGCGCCAGCCCGACCTCGGTGAACGACGTCGCGGTCCGCCGCCCGCTCTCGTGGTTCGCCGACAACGTGCTCGCCACCGTCCCGCTCAACTACCCTGGCGCCGGGCGCCGCGTCTATCCGGGCTTCATGCAGCTGGCCGGGTTCCTGTCGATGAACATCGAGAGCCACATGCGCAGCCACTACGAAATGTTCCGGCATCTCACGCTGGGCGATCACGACAGCGCGGACGCCACCCGCCGGTTCTACGACGAGTACCTCTCGGTCTGCGACATGACCGCCGAGTTCTACCTGCAGACGATTGAGCACGTCTTTCAGAAGCACAGCCTGCCCAAGGGCGAGTTCGTCCACCGCGGCAAGCCGATCGATCCCGACGCGATCCGCGATACCGCGCTGCTGGCGATCGAAGGCGAGCGCGACGACATCTCCGGCATCGGCCAGACCCACGCCGCGCTCGACCTCGCCCCTCACCTCCCGGCGAAGAAGAAGAAATACCACCTCGCGCGCGAGGTCGGCCACTACGGCATCTTCAACGGCAGCAAGTGGCGGACACGGATCGCGCCGGTGGTCGAGGATTGGATCCGGGCGAATGGCCGAGCTGATTGACCCTATAGGTCTATTGCTGCTTGACCCCGTTGCCGGCGGAGAAGGCGCCAGCGGCGATGAAGGCCGCGATACCCTTATGCTGGTTGCGTAGGGCTTGAAAGCGGTCCCCGCTCAGCATGCGATTGTAGTACGATGGCAACCAAGGCAGCCGCTTCTCAATGCCTTCGCTGACATCTTCGTCGGTGATCGCAACTGTGATGCGGTCGATGCCCAACTCGGCGGGATCGACTTCCCGGATCGTCGCCGGATTGCTCGGATCGGCGAATGTCACGAACAGGGGCCAAGCCTCGAACGGCGGATCGCTCGCGCGCGCGCCCAAGCTCAATTCCTTCGCCGGGATGAGGCGGCGTAACTCGTGTTCGCCTTCGATTGCCACCATTGTCTGAAGGATCTTCGCCCGGAAATCGAGATCGCTGCCGGACGACGGTCCGGTGCGGCGACGCGGATCGCGTAGAGCTGGATCGACGAGGGGCTTCAGCGCCAGAGCGCCCGCGGCCGCACCGTATTGGGGACTGCCGGGTTTGCCGATCAGCGCGTAATATGTTCGGCCGCTCGGGTGATCGATGATGACCGCCTGGCCACGCATGGTGGTCTCCACCGTGCTGCCGGATGAATCGAGGATCGACGACTTCTCCCGCTGCTCAACTGCGCGCACCGACGAGTAAGCGTGCTCGTCGATGTAGACTGTCATTTTGTAATTGTAGTCTGGGAACCGGTCGTCGCGCACGAACAGCCAGATGGCCGCGGCCACGACGGGAAGCAGGAAAAGATACCTCATAGAGTCCCCTCAGCTTGTGGCTGGTGCGGCTAGCGTGGACCGCCGAAACCTCGCCTTGCTCGGCGCCTTCTCGGTGCGCTGGACATAGCTCCACAGCGCGCACTGCAGGCCGACCAGCATGAAGATGAACGGCTGGTAGGCGATGCCCACGAACAGCGCCCCGACGAGGTAGACGATCTGCGATTGCTGGAGCGCCGTCGCCAGCCCCCATTGCCAGGTCTTGCTGCCTTCCTCCCGCTTGCCGAAGCGCCAGCGAATACGCTCCATCTGCCACACGCCGAGCGCGTGTAGCAGAAGCCACAGGAACAGCCCGAGCCAGCCCTGCTCGCCGAGCATCTCGAAGTACGCCGAGTGATAGGCCCGCGCCTTGTCGGTGACTTCGTTGTGCTCGATCGTCTGGGTGTTGCCTTCGCCGACGCCCTTGCGGGTCTCGTAAGTGAAGCTGTTGCCGAGATAGGCGTCGAACCCGCCCCCAAACGGCCGTTCCTTCACGTAGTCGAGCGTCCACTTCCACACTTGCACGCGGGTCGAGGCGCTTTCGTCGCCCTGGTATTCGCCGATCGTGCTCATCCGCTCGGTGAAGCTTGCCGGCAGGAACGGGATGGCGGCAGCCATCGCGACTGCCGCGATCCCGGCATAGACGAACTTGTACCTGACCGAGCGCATCAGCAGCACGGCCAGCACCGCCGCGCAGACCAGCCCGGTGCGCGCCGCCGTACCGATCGGGATCAGCAGGCAGGCAAAGACCAGGCCCGCGACGAAGCCGTAGACGCGCCAATCGGGCTTGAAGATCGTGCCATGCCGGGCAAGCCACAAAGCGAGCGGAATGGTAGCGATGGCCGCGGTCGAAAGGATCGAGCCTTCGTAAAGCCCGGCGTTCTCCCGGACGAGCAGAGCCAGCACGCCGTATCCGCCGCCGCCGAGCGCGGTCTTCAAGCCGCCGTTGATCACGATTGTCGCGATCGAGAGCACCATGATCAGCGCCGCAGCTTCGATCCTCAGACGCGTGCGCAAGGTGAGCGGGAGGAACATCGCGAACACCATCGCCTTCCACACCCAGCCCCACTTGGTCGCGGCCTCGACCGGGAATACGGCCGAAAGTGTGGTGATCGCGCACCAAACCAGCAGCACTCCGATCAGCCCCTGGCGCAGCGTGAAACGGCTGCCTTTCTTGCTGTCGAGAAACAGCCAGCCCGCGAATGCGGCCGCGAACGCGATCAGTGAGACCGGCAGCGACTGGATGAACCCCCAGCCGATCTTCTGCGGCGCGACCACGTCGATATAGATGTAGGCCAGCACCCAGAAGAACGGGCGCTTCAAGCCGAGCGCGAGCAGCAGGCCGATGAAGGCCACGAGCGCGAGATCAAGCATCGCTCGAGCCTTGCTCGATCGCGGGCGGCTTTTCCTTGAGCCACGGCCGGCGCACCTCGGACGCGTCCTCCACATCTAGCTCGGGCCTGAACATGAGACGCCAAAGCGCGAGCACGATCAGCCCATGAGTCAGCGCAAGAGTGAGGAGGTCGATCAAGCGCCCAAAATCCTTTAAGCATCCCGGCAGCGTTCGAGTCCCTTACCGGGACGCGGTTGACGCGCCGTTAAGGTTGCCGTGGCAGTATTCCTGCGATGTTCAGGGTGCTGCATATCCTCGACCACTCGCTACCGCTGCACAGCGGCTATACCTTCCGCACACGGGCGATCCTCAAGGCGCAGCAAGCCGACGGGCTCGAGGTCATGGGGATAACCGGCCTGAGGCATCATGCCGAAGGGCCGACGGTTGAAGCGGCCGACGGGCTTCTGTTTCAACGTACCCGCGGCGTTCCGGGTCTGGCCCGCGAATGGGGCGAGATCGCCGCGCTGACGAATTCGATCAGCGCAGTCGTCCGCGAGTGGCAGCCCAACATACTCCACGCCCATTCGCCGGCGCTGTGCGGCCTCGCCGCACTGCGCGCGGCGCGCCGGCACGACCTGCCGCTGGTCTACGAGATCCGCGCCTTCTGGGAAGACGCCGCGGTCGGCAACGGAACGGGCCGCGAGGGCTCGATCAAATACCGCCTCACGCGCACTCTCGAGAACCGCGTGATTTCGGGCGCCGACGCGGTGGTGACGATCTGCCACGGCTTGCGCGACGACCTGATCGCGCGCGGCTTTCCCGGCGGGCGGATTGGCGTCATGCCCAACGGCGTCGATCTGAGCCTGTTCGGCAAGCCGCCACCGCGCGACGAAGCACTGAGGGACGAGCTCAAGCTCGGGGGCGGCCCGGTCATCGGCTTCATCGGCAGCTTTTACGATTACGAAGGCCTCGACGATCTGATCGAGGCGATGCCGCCGCTGCTCGCCGAACGGCCCGATGCACAGCTGCTGATGGTCGGCGGCGGCCCGGTGGAGAAGGCGCTGCAGCGGCAGGCCAAGGCATCGCCAGCGGCTCATGCAATCCGCTTCGTCGGTCGCGTGCCGCATGGCGAAGTCGAACGATACTATTCGTTGTGCGACGTTATGGCCTATCCTCGCAAGGCAAGCCGGTTGACCGAGCTGGTCACGCCCCTCAAGCCGTTGGAGGCGATGGCACAAGGCAAGCTCGTCGCCGCCTCTTCGGTGGGCGGGCATCGCGAGCTGATCGCCGACGGCCTCACCGGCACGCTGTTCGCACCCGACGACCCGGCCGATTGCGCAGCATCGCTCGTACACCTCTTCGGACGGCGCGGCGAATGGGAAGCGATGCGCGCCGCGGCTCGCGCGCATGTGGCCGAAAAGCATGACTGGGCGCGCAACGCGCGTCGTTATCGGGCCATTTACCAAGCGCTGCTAGGGCGCGGCGAAGAGGGCCGGGTTTCGGCTGCCGCGTGAGCGGCTGCCGGACCGGATTTGACAGGGATTCCCAAGTGGCGACGATGGCTCTGGACAGCCAGTACGAGGGCGAGGCGGCCAAGCCGCCGATCAGCGTGCATCCGGCGTTCCCGGCGATCGTGGCTCTGTGGTTCGCCGCGCTGCTCGGCATCGGCAGCCTGGTGCTGCCCGCGGCGCTACTCGACCGTCTGGTGTCCGTAACCGGCCTCGCGTCACTGATCCCCGCGGCAAGCCCACCGCTCGGCATGACGGCGCGTTCGATCATCGCGTTCGCCGGGGCGTTGGCCGGCGCCGGTCTCGGGATCGCGATCGCCCGGCGCGTCGCGCAGGCGCACCAGCCCATGGACGAATCGCGCCCGACCAAGCTTGCCGGCGGCTCGCGCCGACCGATCAGCGTACACGAGGAGCTGGGCGGCGAAGGTGTCGTCAATGGCGAAAGCTTGCCCATCAACCGCCGCCGCGCGCTGGCGATCAGCGAGGACGACCGGCCGAGCGACTTCCTCTACCGCGCTCCGCTTCCCGGCGAGAACTCGGACGCGGCCACCCCGTTTGCTGCGGCGCCGGTTGCGGCCGCCGTGCCCGACGACGAGCCGCTCGAGCTGAGCGAGCTCGCGCAAGAGGACGATCCAGACGAAACCGACGGGGACTTCGATATGACCGACACTGATAAATCCCCGTCCAGCTGGCCGTCTCATCAGCACTATCCGCGCGAGCCGGAAGTCGCCGAGCGCGATACGCGCAACAATCTCGGCGGGCCGCGCGGGTTCGAGCCGCTGCCGTTCGCGGCACCCTCGCTGGCGCGCCGCGCATCGGAGGTCGACGCCGAACTCGAGGAGGAACGCGAGGTCCAGCTCGAGGCGATAGCTGCTCCGGTGGAAGCTCCCGCCGAGACGGAGGAGCTCCGCGCCGATTGGGAAACCGCACCGCTCGACGGGCTCGGCCTGGTCCAGCTGGTGCAGCGGCTCGGCTCGACCATCGAGCGCCGCCGCGAGCTGATGGCGCAAGCTGCCCTCCAACAGCCCAGCACGTCGGCCGCTTTCGCCGAGGTCGATTTCGAGCCTGCCGCGGCGGAGGATGCCGAGCAGGCGATGGCTGCGTTCTTCGGCTCCGCTCCGGCAGCCGAACCGAAGGGGGCCACCGAATCCCCCGAGCATTCCGCCCCGGCACCGCCGCTCCAATTCTTGCGCTCGCTGCCGCCTGCCGACGAAGACGACAGCGAGGATGCGGTCCCCGACTTTTCGCTGCCCTTGCGCCGCCCGGCGGCCTCGACACCCTCAAGCGCGCCGGCCGATAACGACGCCGATGAGGATGAAGAGTCAGAGACGGGTGCGGAGGATGGCTACAGCTCGCTGCTCGGCATGAACAATCCGTTCGCCGCGCCGAAGAACGAGTTCGTTCGCATCGAGGAGCCGGACGAAGAGGCCGAACTCACCGAACCGGCCGTGGTATTCCCCGGCCAGGATGCGCCGGCCTACACCGCTCGCCTGTTCGACCCACCCGGCAAGGCTGCTGCGCCCGCCATGCCCACCGCGCAGGCCCCGGCCGATGCCGACGCAGCGCTACGCGCAGCGCTGGCGACCCTTCAGCGCATGAGCGGCGCTGTTTAAGGACCTGCCGCGGCCCATTGGTCTAAAATTACACTTCTCATGCGTCACGCGCAACTTTGTGGCGGCGTTCGGCGAACCTTGCCAAAACTGTTTCCTGACGCCATGGGGGAGCCTCGCGACAATTATGAGGCACCCAGTGCCGGGTGATTCGCGCCTCGCCACCGGAGTCCGTTGCGGATGCCCCGGTGCCGGAGCGGGCGTCTTTCCGGCTGGACACAGGAACGACTAGCTTGACCGAGTACCCCGCGCCCCAGGGCCTGTACGATCCGCGCAATGAGCATGACTCCTGCGGTGTGGGCTTCGTCGCCCATATCAAAGGTGCGAAGTCGCACGCGATCGTCAGCCAGGCGCTGGAGATTCTCGCCAATCTCGATCACCGCGGCGCTGTCGGCGCCGATCCGCTGCTCGGCGACGGCGCCGGCATTCTGGTTCAGATCCCCGACCCGCTCTATCGCAAGTGGGCGGAGGGCGAGGGACTGACTCTGCCGCCGCCGGGCGAATACGCGGTGGCGATGTGCTTCCTGCCGCAGCACGACGAAGCGCGCGAGTTCATCGCCGGTCAGTTCGAGAAGTTCATTGCCAAGGAAGGCCAGACGCTGATCGGCTGGCGCGACGTGCCGACCACCGAGGACGGGCTCGGCAAGGCGGTGCTCGCCTCGATGCCGTGCATCCGCCAGTGCTTCGTCGGCCGCGGCGACAACTGCGCCGACCAGGACGCGTTCGAGCGCAAGCTGATCGTCATCCGCAAGCAGACCCAGAACCCGCTCGCCGCGCTTGCCGACAAGCACGGCCTGCCCGAGATCACCCATCTCTACATGCCGAGCTTCTCGAGCCGGACCGTGGTCTACAAGGGCCTGCTGCTCGCGAACCAGGTCGGCAGCTTCTACGACGACTTGCGCGATCCGCTCTGCGAGAGCGCGCTCGGCCTCGTCCACCAGCGGTTCTCGACCAACACCTTCCCGAGCTGGAAGCTCGCGCACCCGTACCGGCTGATCGCCCACAACGGCGAGATCAATACCGTGCGCGGCAACGTCAACTGGATGAACGCCCGCCGCCGGACGATGGAATCGCCGCTGCTCGGTGCCGATCTCGACAAGCTCTGGCCGATCATCCCGCACGGCCAGTCCGACACCGCCTGCCTCGACAACGCGCTCGAGCTGCTCCTGCTCGGCGGCTACAGCCTCGCGCATGCGATGATGATGCTGATCCCGGAGGCCTGGGCGGGCAATCCGCTGATGGATCCGGCCCGACGCGCCTTCTACGAGTATCACGCGGCGCTGATGGAACCGTGGGACGGCCCGGCCGCGGTCGCCTTCACCGACGGGCGCCAGATCGGCGCGACGCTCGATCGCAACGGCCTCAGGCCCGCGCGCTTCTCGATCACCCGCGACGACGTGGTCTGCCTCGCTTCGGAATCGGGCGTGCTGCCGTTTCGTGAGGAAGACGTGGTCCGCAAGTGGCGGCTCCAGCCCGGCAAGATGCTGCTGATCGACCTCGAGCAGGGCCGGATCGTCGAGGACGAGGAGCTCAAGGCGGAGCTCGCCAATGCCGAGCCTTACGCCGATTGGCTGCACAAGGCGCAGTACAACCTCAAGGACCTCGAAGCGATCGAGAGTGATCGCGCGGCGGTGCGCGAGGAGGCGACCAGCCTGCGAGCCCAAAATCTTCTTAGGCGCCAACAGGCGTTCGGCTACACCCAGGAGGACGTCGGCAAGTTCCTCGAGCCGATGGCGGTGCTCGCCGACGATCCAATCGGCTCGATGGGCACCGACACGCCGATCGCGGTGCTGAGCCGGCGCGAGCGGCTGCTCTACGACTACTTCAAGCAGAACTTCGCCCAGGTCACCAATCCGCCGATCGACCCGATCCGCGAGGAGCTGGTGATGAGCCTGACCTCGATGATCGGCCCGCGCCCGAACCTGCTCGGGCACGACGCCGGCACGCACAAGCGGCTCGAGGTCGACCAGCCGATCCTGACCAACAAGGACTTGGAGAAGATCCGCTCGGTCGAGGCGTCGCTCGACGGCGCGTTCCGCACCGAGACGATCGACATCACCTGGGACGCCCGCACCGGGGCCGACGGCCTCGAGATGGCGATCAAGGAAATGTGCTGGGCCGCGACCGAGGCGGTGCTGCAGGACAGGAACATCCTCATCCTCAGCGACCGCGCGCAAGGCCCCGAACGAATCCCAATGCCGGCGCTGCTCGCCACCGCAGCGGTGCACCACCACTTGGTCCGCCAGGGCCTGCGCATGCAGACCGGCCTCGTGGTCGAGACCGGCGAAGCGCGCGAGGTGCATCACTTCTGCGTGCTCGCGGGCTACGGCGCCGAGGCGATCAATCCCTACCTCGCGTTCGAGACGCTCGAGCAGATCCGCGCGGAGAAAGTGCCCGAGCTCGAGCCGCAGCAGGTCCGCAAGAACTATATCAAGGCAGTCGGCAAGGGGATCATGAAGGTCATGTCCAAGATGGGCATTTCGACCTACCAGTCCTATTGCGGCGCGCAGATCTTCGACGCGGTCGGCCTGTCGAGCGCATTCATCGACAAGTACTTCACCGGCACCGCGACCACGATCGAAGGCATCGGCCTCAGGGAAGTGGCCGAGGAGGCGGTGCGCCGCCACGCCAATGCCTATGGCGACAACCCGATCTACCGGAAGATGCTCGATGTCGGCGGCATCTACCAATACCGCCTGCGCGGCGAGGACCACGCGTGGACGCCCGAGACGGTCGCCAACCTGCAGCACGCGGTGCGCGGCAACTCGTGGGCGAATTACGAGACTTTCGCGAAGTCGATCAACGAGCAGTCCGAACGGTTGCTGACGATCCGCGGGTTGATGGAGCTCAAGAAGGCCGACAAACCGCTCGACATCTCCGAGGTCGAGCCGGCCGAGGAGATCGTCAAGCGTTTCGCCACCGGGGCGATGAGCTTCGGCTCGATCAGCCGCGAAGCGCACACCACGCTGGCGATCGCGATGAACCGCATCGGCGGCCGCTCGAACACCGGCGAAGGCGGCGAGGAAGCCGACCGCTTCGTGCCGCTGCCGAACGGCGACTCAATGCGTTCGCGCATCAAGCAAGTCGCCTCGGGCCGGTTCGGCGTGACCGCCGAGTATCTGGTCAATTCGGACGACATCCAGATCAAGATGGCGCAGGGCGCGAAGCCCGGCGAAGGCGGCCAGTTGCCCGGCCACAAGGTCGACAAGACGATCGGCAAGGTCCGCCACTCGACCCCGGGCGTCGGCCTGATCAGCCCGCCGCCGCACCACGACATCTACTCGATCGAGGATCTCGCGCAGCTGATCCACGACCTGAAGAACGTCAACCCGGTCGCGCGCATCTCGGTCAAGCTGGTCTCCGAAGTCGGCGTCGGCACGGTCGCCGCGGGCGTCTCCAAGGCGCGCGCCGACCACGTCACGATCTCGGGCTACGAAGGCGGCACCGGCGCTTCGCCGCTGACGTCGCTCACGCACGCCGGCAGCCCGTGGGAGATCGGCCTAGCCGAGACCCAGCAGACGCTGCTGCTCAACGATCTGCGCAGCCGCATCGCGGTCCAGGTCGACGGCGGCATCCGCACCGGCCGCGACGTCGCGATCGGCGCGCTGCTCGGCGCCGACGAGTTCGGCTTCGCCACCGCGCCGCTGATCGCCGCCGGCTGCATCATGATGCGCAAGTGCCATCTCAACACTTGCCCGGTCGGTGTCGCGACGCAGAACCCGGTGCTGCGCGCGCGCTTCACCGGCCAGCCCGAGCACGTGATCAACTACTTCTTCTTCGTCGCCGAGGAGCTGCGCCAGATCATGGCCGAGATGGGCTTCCGCACCGTCGAGGAAATGATCGGCCGGGTCGACCGGATCGACATGAAGAAGGCCGTGGGTCACTGGAAAGCGCAAGGCGTCGACCTCTCGCGTCTGCTGCACCAGGTCGCGCTGCCCGAAGGGGCGCCGCTGCACCAGACCGTCGAGCAGGACCACGGCCTTGCCGCCGCGCTCGACAACGAGCTGATCGAGGCCGCGCGCCCCGCGATCGAGAATGGCGAGACGGTGGTGCTCGAACGTACGATCCGCAACGTCAACCGTACCGTCGGCGCGATGCTCTCGGGCGAGATCGCGCGCCGCCACGGCCACGCCGGGCTCAAGCCGGAGCAGCTGCGCATCGCCTTCAAGGGCGTCGCCGGGCAGAGCTTCGGCGCCTGGACGGTGCACGGCGTCACGCTCGATCTGGTCGGCGACGCCAACGACTACGTCG
>CBHCZH010000003.1:0-51710 GCA_965977975.1 uncultured bacterium | reverse complement strand
GTGTTGTCGCCACGGTCATGTCCAACCTCGGGCTCGAGCGGCTTCTTAACGAATCCGGGCTCGGCCTGGTGCGCACCAAAGTCGGTGACCGCTACGTGCTCGAGGCTATGCGCGCCGGCGGCTACAACGTCGGCGGCGAGCAGTCGGGGCACATGATCCTGCTCGATCACGCCACCACGGGCGACGGCTGCATCGCCGCGCTGCAGGTGCTGGCCGCGCTGGTCCATTCGGGCAAGCCGGCGAGCGAGCTGCTGCATCTGTTCGACCCAGTGCCGCAGTTGCTCAAGAACGTGGTCTACGCAGGCGGCGATCCGCTTGTCGATCCCCGGGTCAAGGCCGCCATCGCCGAGGGTGAAGCCGCGCTGGCGGGGCGGGGTCGCCTCGTCATCCGCAAGTCCGGCACCGAGCCCAAGATCCGGGTCATGGCCGAAGGCGACGACGCCGGACAGGTCGAACGCGTCGTTGACGACATTTGCGCCGCGGTGCAGGCGGCGGCGTGAGCCTCGAGATGCGCCCCGATTGCGAACGTTGCGGCGCGGACTTGCCGGCCGAGGCGCCCGGCGCTCGCATCTGCAGCTTCGAATGCACCTTCTGCGAGCCGTGCACCGAAGCGCTCGACCACCGTTGCCCGAATTGCGGCGGCGAGCTGGCCGACCGCCCGACGCGGGCCATGCACCTGCATGGCAAGCACCCACCCTCGACCGAGCGGCGCTTCAAAGGATGATCCACCCGCCTCGCATCCTCGCTATCGCCGGGTCCGACAGCTCCGGCGGCGCAGGGATCCAGGCCGACATCAAGACCATCACCATGCTCGGCGGCTACGCGATGACCGCGATCACGGCGGTGACCGCGCAGAACACGACCGGAGTGATGGCCATCGAGGCGCTATCGCCTGCCATGGTCGGCGCGCAGATCGACGCCTGTCTGTCCGATATCGGCGCCGACGCGGTGAAGATTGGCATGCTCGGCTCGTCGGACATCGCCGATGCCGTGGCCGACCGGCTCGAGGAACTGGCGCTGCCGGTGGTGTTCGACCCGGTTATGGTCGCCACGAGCGGTGCCCTGCTCGCAGACGAAGCCACTATCACAGCTTTCGAGCGGCTGATGCGGCTGGCGACACTCACCACGCCAAACGTGCCCGAACTGGCGGCACTCGGCGGCCGCGAAGCGATGCAGCGACGTGCAGTCACCTACCTCGCCAAGGGCGGCGATGCTGGAGGATTTGAAGTCGAGGACGTGTTCGCGCGTCCTGGCCGCGACGATCGGGTCTGGCGCTCGCCGCGTATCGACACCCGGCACACCCATGGGACTGGATGCACGCTGTCCAGCGCCATCGCTACGCTCCTGGGCAAGGGTCAGCCGCTTGAGGACGCGATCGGCGAGGGCCGCGAATTCGTCCGCCGGGCCCTCCTCGCCGCACCGGGCTTCGGATCAGGTCACGGCCCGATGGGCCACCACTCGGTCCGCTGACATGGTCCCCCTCCCGCTTGCGGGAGGGGAGGCGTCAGATCACCCGCCTCGGGCTGCCGATCTTGTAGAAATCGCGGATGCAGGCCCAAGCTTCCTCCGCCGTTTCGCACCACGTGATCAGCTCGAGGTCCTCCGGCGAGATCACGCCCTCGCGCGCCAACGCACCGAAGTCGATCACCCGGGTCCAGAATTCCTTGCCGAACAGCACCACGGGGATCGGCTTCATCTTGCCGGTCTGGATCAGCGTCAGCAGCTCGAACATCTCGTCGAACGTGCCGAAACCGCCGGGGAACACCGCCACCGCACGCGCGCGCATCAGGAAGTGCATCTTCCGCAGCGCGAAATAGTGGAACTGGAACGACAGGTAGGGGGTGACGTAGGGATTGGGCGCCTGCTCGTGCGGCAGCACGATGTTGAGCCCGATCGATTCCGAGCCGGCGTCCGACGCGCCGCGGTTGGCCGCTTCCATGATCGACGGCCCCCCGCCCGAGCAGATCACGAACTGGCGCATGCCGTTTTCGACGATCGCCAGTTCGCTGACCAGCCGCGCCAGCTTGTAAGCTTCGGCGTAGTACTTCGCCTTCTCGGCCAGCCGCTCGACCACGAGCCGCTCCTCGACGGGCAAGTCCTTGGCGCCCTCGAGCGCTACCGCCACCGACTCGGGCGGCGGAATCCGCGCCGACCCGTACATCACCAGCATCGAGCCAACCCGCGCCTCGTCGAGCAGCATCTCGGGCTTCAACAGCTCGAGCTGGAAGCGCACCGGCCTCAGCTCGTCGCGCAGCAGGAAGTCCGTGTCGCGGAACGCCAGACGATAGGCCGGATGGCGGGTTTGCGGGGTATCGGTCGGCGCCGACTCGGCGAAGCCTGCTTCCTGCTCGGCGCGATAGAACTTGCGTGTCTCGAGATCGCCGTCCGCGGCGGGAGTCTCGTCGGGCTCGATCACGTTTTTTTCTTCATCCATTTCCGCCTCCCTAGGGAGTGGCGGGCCGGTTGAAAAGCCGATGGCCAGAAAGCTGAATGCCGCGCGAGGATTCGAACCTCGATGAACGGAGCCGAAGTCCCAATCGAAGGCGCGCACCGTGCACTGGTCACCCGATGGAACGCGATGCGTCGCGGCGCTTCTGGAACAAGCCAATGACCTCGAGCAAAGTCCTTGGGGCGCTGCTTCTCAAAATTGCAAGCTGTAACGCGGCGAGCAGCGCGGAGTTGGAGTGGCGGACGGAGCTGACTCGCATCCGCCGAAAATATGCGTTGCAATGTAGGATTTCGTTTGTTCCATCTTTGTTCCCTGAGATGGAGATTCGAAATGCCTTATGCTGATGCAGATGCTCTTGCCGATGCCCTCGCTTCCTCCGATGCCACTAAAGGGGCGGCGCTGGTAACATTCAAGCAAACCGGCACCGGAATGGGCGCGCGCACCGTTTACGCCAAGGCCAAGGAAGCCCTCAGTATCGGCGATGCGCTGCCTGCCAAAGACGGCACGACCGATGACACGGCGAAATTCGCCAACGTCATTACGGAGGCGGTGGCCAGAGGCGGGGCTGAGGTGTTTGTTCCGCCCGGCGATTATGCCGTGACTAAGATAGAAGTGCCGTCTTCGGTTATCCTCAAAGGCGCCGGCGGCCATATCGGAGCAACCACGCTGATCGGCACGGCCCTAACCGACCCGGTGGTTCATATCAGCGGCCGGTCTGCCGGATTGGTGGGTCTGGAAATCAAATCTTCGACGGCTCGCCTGGCCAGTGCGACACCGGGCGTTCTTGCCCACGGCATCCACGCCACGTGCGGCGATATCGCCGGCCTGCCTACCATGTCCCGGCTGCTGCTCGAGGACATATACGTCATCAACCAGCCTCTCGACGGTGTGCATATCACCGGCCAGATCGAGCATTCGCGCTTCGATACGGTGACGGTCGCGGACTGTAAGCGGCACGGGTTCGCGCTCGACGATGGCACGCGCGCAGGTTACTCGAACAAGACATACGCCTTTTTCGTGCTGTTGATGACCCGTTGTCGTGCCTTCGAGTGCGGCGGCAATGCGCTGCTGGCTGGCAAATCCGGGCAGGCCTACCAGCCCTCCAACCTCATTCTCGACCATTTCGAGGCGCTTGGGTGCTGCTGGGACAGCTCAAAGCGAGAGATCGCGCAGCAGATCGGCCTCTACAATCTCGAAACGCTGATCCGCCAGCTTGATTGCGAGGATCAGCAATACGCCGGGACGACAACCACGTCGACCAGCATGGCTCGGACGGGCAATGCCGCGCCGGCCGAAGGGGTGCTGTGTGCCGCGTCGGGCGTGTCGATGTTGCAGCCATACTTCTCGTCACTGACAAAGTGCGTGACGGTGAATTCTGGGGTATCGAACTTCTCAGCGACACACCCACTGATTTTTGCCGGGACCTACGCCGTGGCGCAGGCCGTTGCTTTCGATATCGCCGGGAGCTGCACCGAGATCCAGGTTATCGGAAAGTCACAGTCGGGCGCGACGAAACTCGTGCAATGTCTCTCCACGTTGGGAGACATCCGCATCGACGGTATCCCCCGCCAACTCGTCAACTCGTCCTCGTTCGACGGCGGCGTTCGCGATCCAGCCGTGCCTGAACAAGCGACCATTTCGGGCGGGGTTCTGACGGTCCCGTCATTGAATATCGTGGTCCGCGGCGAGGGTGGTGCGGCTGATACTTTGAACACCTTCCACTACGTCTCCGGCATCAACGGCGTCGGCGGTCATGCTGTCCGGCTACACTATGGCGGTGAAGACATTACCATCAGCAACGCCGGGGATTTCCTTTTTAAGGACAGCGCAGCGTCGCGCGCGCTGAACGCTTCCTATCCGGTGGCAGCCTTCGCCTACAACACGTCGGTCGCGAAGTGGGTCGAGCAGTGAGCAGGCGCCGCGTCTTGCCCCTTCCACACTTTTGCACCAGCCACAGCGCAGCGGCCACGATGATGCTGGCGTAGCGGAAAGGGACTAGCCCAGCCTGACAAGTCGGTCGGATCAGGCATCTAAAGAGGGCCGCGGGCTTCGTGCTCGCGGCCCTTGATGCTGCCGCCCGTGTTGCGTCGGTGTTGCACGAACCGCAGACACCTGCTGGAAACTGACGGAAAGGCGTGGTCATAGATTGCAACAAGCTGCAGCACGCCTTTGGCGCAATAGAGCGGCCGAATTTCGCCGAAGCGACGCTATTTTGAAGGAAAAAGGATGGATGCCCCGCAAGGATTCGAACCTTGATTGACGGAGTCAGAGTCCGCTCTCTTACCATTAGAGGACGGGGCAACGTGGGAAGCGGCGCATCTAGATAGGGCCGGCGGCTGCGTCAAGCATCCGGGCGGCCCAAACTTGCCGTCGCGGCCCGCTTTCGCTAGCCTGACCCCAGGTTCCGCTTTCGGGCGGGTTGAGACGCTTTGAAAGTTGTTGATACGATGGCGGATTTCACGCCGCCGGGCGAGCGGCGGAGTGCCGCGGGATTGCATGGCGGCGAACCGCAGCCGGCGCATTCCCAGCCGCAGCACTCCCAGCCCACCGGCGACAGGCAGCCCAGCGGCGCCCAGGCGGAGTTCTCCCTGCGCAGGCCCCCGCATGACGGGCCGCGCCGAGCCCCGAGGCAAGCTTATGCCGCCATCGACCTCGGCACCAACAACTGCCGCCTGCTGATCGCGCGACCGGCGGACGAGAACTTCGTGGTGATCGACGCATTCAGCCGTGTGGTGCGGCTCGGCGAAGGGCTCGCGCAGACCGGTCGGCTCAGCCAGGCGGCGATGGACCGGGCGGTCGGCGCGCTCAAGGTCTGCGCCGACAAGCTGAGGCGCCGCAACGTCCATCTCGCCCGCTCCGTAGCCACCGAGGCGTGCCGCCGTGCGGCGAACGGCGCCGAATTCATCGAGCGTGTGCGGCACGAGACCGGTATCCGGCTGGACATCATCTCCGCCCAGGAGGAGGCTCGCCTCGCGGTGCTCGGCTGCCACATACTGCTCGAGGACGGGATCGGTCCGGCGGTGATCTTCGACATCGGCGGCGGCTCGACCGAGCTGGTGCTTATCGAGCCCGGAGGCCCCGTACCCCGCATCGTCGATTGGCAGAGCGTGCCTTGGGGCGTGGTCTCGCTGACCGAGACGGTCAACGCGAAGATCGGCGGCGAGGAATGCGACGAGGCCGCTCGCCTCGCCCGCTATCGCGAGATGCTGCGGATAGTCAGTGAAAGCTTCGCCGAGTTCGCCGAGCGCATTGCGCCACATCAGACCCCGGACCTGCGCCTGCTCGGCACGAGCGGGACGGTCACTACCCTCGCCAGCCTGCACCTCGACTTGCCGCAATACGACCGCAAGGCCGTCGACGGCCTGATCGTGCCGTCAGCCTCGATGCGCGACATCGCGACGCGGCTTTCGACGATGTCGCCCGAGGAGCGGCGCCAGTTGCCGTGCATCGGGCAGGAACGCGCCGATCTTGTCGTCGCAGGGTGCGCCATTCTCGAGGCGATTCTCGACCTCTGGCCCGCCTCGCGCCTCGGCGTTGCCGACCGCGGCATCCGCGAAGGAATTCTGCGCGGGCTGATGGCGGCCGACGCCGAAGGATTCGCCGCGCAGGCGGCACTGAGACGGCTGAAGCAGGGCGAGGAGTGACTCGTTCCGGCAAGGATATCGGTCGCCGCGTCAAGACCGCCCGCGGCCGTACCGCTTCGTCGACTCGTTGGCTCGAGCGGCAGCTCAACGATCCGTATGTCAGACAGGCCAAGGCCGAAGGCTATCGCAGCCGCGCCGCCTACAAGCTGATCGAGCTCGACGAGCGGTTCGGGCTGCTCAAGGGGGTCAAGCGCGCAGTCGACCTCGGGATCGCGCCGGGCGGCTGGAGCCAGGTGGTCAAGAAACGCGCGCCGCGCGCTGCCATCGTCGGTATCGACCTGCTTGAGACGGAGCCGCTCGAGGGAGTCACTATCCTGCAGATGGATTTCATGGACAATGCCGCGCCGGCGACTCTTGAGGCCGCGCTCGATGGGCCACCCGACCTCGTGCTTTCGGACATGGCTGCGAACACGGTCGGCCACAAGCAGACCGACCATTTACGCACCATGGGCCTGGTCGAGGCGGCGGCCCATTTCGCCGTCGAGGTGTTGGCTGAAGGCGGTGCCTTCGTGGCCAAGGTGCTGGCGGGCGGCACAGACGCCGAATTGCTCGCGCTGCTCAAGCGCCACTTCCGTACCGTCAAGCATGCCAAGCCACCCGCGAGCCGCAAGGGTTCGTCCGAGTGGTACGTCGTCGCGCAGGGGTTCAAGGGGCGGGCTTAGCGCCCTCCAGGATTACTCGTTCGCGGTCGCGGCGCCGGCATCCGCCGGCTGGGGCTGCGCGACCGCGCCGGCCGCTTCGGCGCCGGGCTCGGTAGCCGGACCGGCCGCCGCATCTCCGGCGGCAGCGGCTTCGCCTTCGGCCGCCTCGGCCGCGGGCGGTTCGGGCAGAGCCGGGCCGCCGCCGTTCTCGCGAAGGTAGAGCATCAGGTTAGCGCGGTCCTCGGCGCTGCCGAGGCCGGCGAAAGTCATCTTGGTGCCGGCCGCGAACGCCTTCGGGCTGGTCAGCCAGGCGTCGAGGTTCTCGTAGCTCCAATCGCCGCCGTGCCCGGAGAGGTCGCCCGAATAGGCAAAGCCCGCGGCGTGCTTGCCGATCGGCTTGCCGACGATGCCGTAGAGGTTCGGGCCGATGCCGTCGGCGCCGCCCTGCTCGATCGTGTGGCAGGCGGCGCACTTGGCGAACACCGCGGCACCTTTGGTGGCGTCGCCGGTGGCGAGCAGGGTGGCGAGCGCCGGGCCCTCATCCGCCGCGCCTTCCTCGACCACGCCCTCGATCGGGAAGCCCATCTCATGCGGCCGGTGCGGCTTGTCCGCCTCGAAGTACAGGCCGCTTGCGATGGACAGGCCAAGAGCGACTATGCCGGCGAAGAGCGTCCAGCCGGCGATGGTGTTGAAGCGGTCGGTCATCGAAGGATTTTCTGCCAGGGTTCCGGTTTGCGGGCGCTCTAGTGTCCGGTGCGAGCCCGCGCAAGTCCGATAGTCACTTGTCCGCCGCCTGCCGCGCCGTTACGCGCGGGCCCCCATGGACAGCTTCCCCGCCCCCGCCCTCGCACTGGTCGATGAGATGCGCGCCGCAGCCGCGGCCGCGCCGGCACGCGCGGTCGCGTTTCAGGGCGCACCGGGTGCAAACTCGCACCGAGCCGGGCTCGAATGGGCGCCCGAAGGCCTGCCGCTGCCGTGCTTCGCGTTCGAGGACGCACTCGAGGCGGTGAACTCCGGCGCGGCGGGCAGCGCGATCATCCCGATCGAGAACTCCCAGCACGGCCGCGTAGCCGACATCCATTTCCTGCTACCCGACAGCGGACTGTCGATCGTCGGTGAGCACTTCCTGCCGATCAGCTACGCGGTGATGGGCCTCGCGAAGGGACCGTTCACCGCCGCCTACAGCCATCCCCAGGCGCTCGGCCAATGCCGGCGCTACTTGCGCGAACACGGGATCGTGCCGATGGCCTATGCCGATACCGCCGGCGCGGCCGCGCTGGTCAAGGAACTGGACGATCCGCACCTCTGCGCGATCGCTCCCGCGCTCGCGGCCGATCTCTACGGTCTTGCCATTGTCGACAACGCGGTGGAGGACGCGCACGACAACACGACGCGGTTCGTAGTGCTCGCCAGAGAAGCGCTGGACCCGGCCTCGCTCGCGGGCGGCCCGGCGATGACGACCTTCGTGTTCGAAGTGAAGAACGTCCCCGCCGCGCTTTACAAGGCGATGGGCGGGTTCGCCACCAACGGCGTCAACATGACCAAGCTCGAAAGCTACCAGCAGGGCGCGAGCTTCTCGGCGACGATGTTCTACGCCGATATCGTCGGCGCGCCCGGCGATCCGGCCGTCGACCGCGCGCTCGAGGAGTTGGCGTTCCATTGCAAGGAGCTGCGCATGCTCGGCTCTTATCGGCAGGCCCGGCCGAGAGGCTGACCGCCGTGCCTTGCGCGGCTGCGCGGGCCATGCCACCAATGGGCGGGTGACGACGGAAACGGGGGACGTCGCCGCGGCGAACAGTGCCGACGGCTTTGCGCGCGACTGGCAGGCGCTGCGCGCCGATTCGGACATCCAGTTCGCACCCCTAAAACCGCCAGAACTGGCCGAAACGCCGGACTGGCTGAGGGAGCTGGGCGAATTTCTCGGCCGCCTGTTCGGTCCCATCGGCGATGCCCTGGCGGCGTTCGGCCGCGCGCTTGGAATGTCCGGGCAAGCGATGACCTGGCTGGTCGTCGCGATCGGGGTGGCGATTCTCGCCTATCTGACCTGGCGGCTGCTTTCGCCCTACGGATTGCGCCGCCGCGAGCCCGAACAAGCCGCCCCCGAATGGACACCCGATGCCGCCGAGGCGCTGTCGCTGCTCGAGGATGCCGACCGTCTCGCCGCCGAGGAGCGCTATGACGAAGCGACGCACCTCCTGCTCAAGCGCAGCGTCGGCCAGATCGCCGAGGCTCGGCCCGACTTGCTCGAACCGTCGAGCACCGCGCGTGAGATCGCCGAGCTGCCGGCGCTTCCGCAAGCCGCGCGCGGCGCCTTCGCGACGATCGCCGAGCGGGTCGAGCGCAGCCTGTTCGCGCTGCGCAGCCTTTCGGCCGACGACTGGCACGCGGCCCGCGCCGCCTACGCCGATTTTGCCCTCGCTGCGCCCAAAGCCGCTTTGGGTCCGGCATGAGCCGTAGCGCGTCTCCGTTCAGTCCGCGCACGCTGCTCGCCGTTATGGCGGTCGGGGCCGGAGCGTTCCTGCTGCTGCTCTACGCGATCGGCGCCGGCTGGGACGGCGGCCGCGACCAGAACGGCGGCGCGCATGCGGCAGCGAACGGGCTCAACGGATTCGCCGGCCTCGTCCGCCTGCTTGAGGAGCAAGGCCACGACGTGTCGCTCTCCCGCAGTGAGGGCCGGCTCGACGATGAGGGGCTGCTCGTGCTCACTCCGCAGCACGGCGCCGAGGGGGAAGCGATCGCCCAGATTATCGCGGCGCGCCGCTATGTCGGGCCGACGCTGCTGATCCTGCCGAAATGGGTCGCGATGCCGGCCGACCAGATACCCGGCGTCGAAGCCCGCCCTGGCTGGGTCATGCTCGGAGGCACGGTAGAGCCCGAGTGGCTCGGATCGATCGAGGGCCTCGAAGAGGAGAATCCCGAAATCGGTAACAGCCGGCTGTGGCACGGTTTCGAGCTGAGCGGACGGATGCCCAAGCCCGACCAGGTCATGGGCCTCGCAGGCAACGGACTCGCGACGCTGGTGGTCGAAAACGGTGGCGACACGCTAGTGGGCTACCTCGACGACGCCGGCCGTTATCCGACGCTTGCCGCCTGGGCCGGGTTCGAGCCCCGTGCCGAGGACGACCCCGCGACCGATGCCGAGCTCTGGCCGGTGATCGTAGTCGCCGACCCCGACCTGATGAACAACTACGGCCTCGCCGATCGCACGCGCGCCCAGCTGGCCCACGCGATCGTCGATGCGGCGCTCGAGGACTACGAGCTGGCGATCGTTTTCGATCTCTCGATGGCCGGGCTCGCGCGCAGTGAGAACCTGCTGACGCTGGCGTTCGAGCCGCCGTTCCTGGCCGCGACGCTGTGCCTGATCCTCGCCGCGCTGGTGATCGCGTGGCGCGGCTTTCGCCGCTTCGGCCCGCCGGTGGCCGAGGCGCCCGCGCTGGCGATGGGCAAACGCCAGCTGGCGCGCAACGGTGGCGGGCTGGTCGCAAGGGCGCGGAGGCTGCACCTGCTCGGCCCGCCCTATGCCGCGCTCGTCGCCGCGCGCCTTGCCGAAGCGCTCGGCATCCGCGAGGCGGATCCCGAAGCGCGCGAGGCGGCGATCGCCCGCACGCTTTCCGCCCGCGGCCTCGCCGGCGACTACATCGAACGGGCCGACGCCTTGCGCCGCGCTCGCCGCCCCGCCGAACTGCTGCGCGCCGCGAGCGCGCTGAGATCCATCGAAAGGACCGTTGCTCCATGACTCAAGGGCTCGAGGAAACGCGCCGCATCGCCGAGGCCATTCGCGGCGAGATCGCCAAGGCGATCGTCGGCCAGGAGGAGACGGTCGAGCACTTGCTGATCGCGCTCGTCGCGCAAGGCCACATCCTGCTCGAGGGCCCGCCGGGTACGGCCAAGACCTTCCTCGCGCAGTGCTTTGCCGCGTCGGCCGGGCTCGAGTTCGGGCGCATCCAGTTCACTCCGGACCTGCTGCCGGGCGACATCCTCGGCTCCAACTTGTTCAACTTCCAGACCAGCCAGTTCACGCTCACCCGCGGGCCGATCTTCCGCGAGCTGCTGCTCGCCGACGAGATCAACCGCACGCCGCCCAAGACCCAGGCCGCGCTGCTCGAGGCGATGCAGGAGCGCCGCGTCACGCTCGACGGGCAGAGCCATGCGTTGTCCGACCGGTTCATGGTTGTCGCGACACAAAACCCCATCGAAAGCCAGGGCGTCTACCCGCTGCCCGAAGCGCAGCTCGACCGGTTCCTGTTCAAGCTCCTGGTTCCTTATCCGAGCGCCGAAGAGGAAGCCGCTATCGTGCGCCGCTTCGGCGAACGCAGCGGTCCGCCGCGGCCGGCCGAGTTCGGCATCGAGACCGTGGCCGACGCCGCGACGCTCGGCGCCGCGCAACAAGCGGTGAAGGGCGTGATCCTTTCCGACGAGGTCATCGGCTACACCGTCGCGCTGGTCCGCGCTACGCGCGAGAGCCGCGATATCGCCAGCGGCGCCTCTCCGCGCGCCGCGGTTCTGCTCGCCAACGCGGCCCGTGCCCGCGCCGCGCTGCACGGCCGCGACTACGTGCTGCCCGACGACGTCAAGGCGCTCGCCGTTTCCGTGCTGCGCCACCGCCTGCTGCTGTCGCCGGCAGCGGAGATCGAAGGCAAGCAGATCGAGGCGCTGGTCGCCACGCTGGTCGAGCAGACCGAGGCGCCGAAATAGCGCCGTGATCAAAGCTCCGCTCGTCCCTTCGGCCCGGGCCCTGGTGTTGCTGGCGCTGCTCGCGCCGGTGGCGGTGGTGATCGCCGCCACCGCGCCGAGCGCCTGGATCGTCGCGCCGGCGTTGGGGTTGATGCTGCTCGCAGCTACGATAATCGACGGACTGCTCGCCGCGCGACTGATCGATCTCAAGCTGCACCATCCCGTGGACGTCGAGATCGGTCAGCCGGTGCCGCTCTCGCTCCACGCGGAATTCGCCGGCTGGACCGGCGCCGCCGCGCCCGAAGCCGCGCTTGGCTTCGATTCGCGCCTCGGCGAGCGCGGTACCGCATCCTTCGAGCTCGAGCGGGGACCGGTGCCGGACATCTGGGCCGGTGAGACCGGGCTCGTACCCGTCCGTCGCGGAACCGGCGAGCTGCACGAGCTGTGGCTGCGCTGGGCCGGCCCGCTCGGGCTCGCGCACCGGCAGACGCATCGCGCGCTCGGCTTGCCGGTCAGGGTCTGGCCCGATCTCTCGCCGGTCCGCTCACCGGTGCTGCAGCACTTCCTGCGCGACTCCCAGTTCGGCCTGATCGCCCGTCGCATCCGCGGCGAAGGCACCCAGTTCGAAGCGCTCAGCGAGTACGAGCCGGGCATGGACCGGCGCCGAATCGACTGGAAATCGAGCGCGCGCCATTCGCGCCTCTACGCGCGCGAGAACGAGGCCGAGCGCGACAACCAGATCGTGTTCGCATTCGATTGCGGCCAGGCGATGTGCGAGCCCGTCGACGGGCTGCCGCGCATCGACCGTGCGGTCTCGGCGGCGCTGATGGCCGCCTATGTCGCGCTCAAGGGCGGTGACCGGGTGGCGTTGTTCGGATTCGCCGACAAGCCCGAGCTGATGACCCCGTTCGCGCTCGACGCACGGCATTTCCACCGCCTGCAGACCGCGGCCGCAAGCCTCGACTACACCTCGAGGGAGCCGAATTTCACGCTCGCGCTGGCCACGCTCACCGCCAAGCTCAAGCGCCGTTCGCTGATCGTGCTGTTCTCCGACTTCGCCGACCCGACCTCCGCCGAGCTGATGGTCGAGAGCGTCGAACGGCTGGTGCGTCACCACCTGGTGATCTTTGTCACGATGGAGGACGCCGAGCTGGCCGGGCTGACCGAGGCCGAGCCCGCACGCTTGCGCGACCTGGCCACCGCGGTCGCCGCCGAAGGTCTCGCCCGCCAGCGCGCGCTGGTGCTGCAGCGGCTGCGCAGGCTCGGCGTCGACGTGATCGAAGCGCCTTGGCAAGCGATCGGGTATCGGCTGCTCGACCGTTACCTGTCGGCGAAGCGGGCGGAGGCGGTAGGGTGAGAAAGCAGCGTCGATGCCCGAGTGAAACCCATGTTCCCCTCCCGCTTGCGGGAGGGGTTAGGGGTGGGCCCCTGGATATGCGGGCGACATGCCCACCCCCGGCCCCTCCCGCAAGCGGGAGGGGAGCAGGCTAAAGGCCCTCGCCCTGTTCCGCGAAACCCAGATCGAGCCGGATCCCGACATCGAAGCCCCGTCCTTGCGCTCCGACCGCTTCCGGCTCGAGCGCGAAACCGACTGGCGGCGGCTCGAGGCGATCGTCACCTCGCTCGAGAAGAACCGGCTGAGCCGCATTTCGGACGAGGACCTCCTCGCGCTTCCCGTGCTTTACCGCCAGGCCGCTTCGAGCCTCGCGGTGGCGCGCGAGACCTCGCTCGATGCCGGCACGCTCGCCTATCTCGAATCGCTGGTCCGGCGCGCCTGGTTCCAGGTCTACGGCCCGCGCACCACGTTCTTCGGCTGGCTCAGGCGCTTTCTCGGCGGCGAATGGAGCGCGGCGGTGCGCTCGTTGTGGCTCGAGCTGTGCATCGCGCTCGCGGCGATGATCGCCGGTGCAGTCGCCGGCTGGCTGCTCGTCGCGCGCGACAGCGACTGGTACTACGCTCTGGTCCCGGAGGAGCTTGCCGGCGGCCGCCGGCCCGGCGCGAGCCGCGAAGCGCTGATGGAAACGCTGTCCGGAGCCGACAGCGCCGAAGGGTTGACGGTCTTCGCCACGTTCCTGTTCTCGCACAACACCGGGGTCACCATCCTGTTCTTTGGGCTCGGGTTCGCCTTCGGCATCCCGACGGTCCTGCTGCTAACCTATGAGTTTGCGACGTTCGCGGCGATGTTCTGGGTGTTTGCGGACGCGGGTCTGGGCTGGGAATTCGCGGCCTGGCTGTCGATCCACGGCACCACCGAACTGCTGGCGGGCCTGATCGGCGGCGCGGCCGGAATCCATATCGGCCGTTCGATGGCTTTCCCGGGGGATCGCTCGGTGCTCGCCGCCGCGGCGGCAAGCGGCCGGCGTGCGGCGCTGGTCATGGCGGGTGCGGTGCTGATGCTGGCGGTGGCGGGCCTGCTCGAAGGCTACGGCCGACAGCTCGTAGCGGACCCGGCGTTGCGCGGCGCGATCGGCGGGACGATGCTCACCATGTGGCTCGCGTACTTCGCGCTGATGGGCCGCAACCGGAAGCTTGCGTCGTGACTACCGCCCCCGCCCTGCGCAGCGACCTCGCCAAGCGTCGTCGCGATCTCGTCACCCCCGAAGGGCTCGCCCTGCCGCTGACGATCGCCAGCCGCGGCTCTCGGGCGGGGGCGCTGATTCTCGACCTGGCCGTCATCTTCGGCACGCTGATCGTCCTCATGATCATCCTGGGAATGGTCGGGATCGGCGTGATGAGCGCGAACATGGAGGAGCCCAGCCCGGCCGTCGAGCTGGTGCTGGTGCTGCTGATCCTGCTCGTGTTCTTCTCGCGCTACGGCTACTTCCTGTTCTTTGAGCTCGGCCCGCGCGGGGCGACGCCGGGCAAGCGGGCGCTCGGCATCCGTGTCGCGGCGCGGGGTGGCGGCAGGCTGACCGCCGAGGCCGTCATCGCGCGCAACCTGATGCGCGACGTCGAGGTGTTCATCCCGGCGATCTTCCTGATCTCCGGTATCGGCTCGAACATGGGTGTGACCGGCTGGGCCGCGGCGGTGTGGCTCGGGGTATTCGTGCTGTTCCCGTTCTTCAACAAGGACAATTTGCGCGCCGGCGATCTCGTCGCCGGGACCTGGGTGGTCGAAGCCGAGCGGCGCAAGCTGCCCGAGGCGATGTCGGTGCGCGATGAGCGTCCGGCCCAGAGCTACCGCTTCGGCGAGGCCGAGCTTTCGGTTTACGGCGAGCACGAGCTGCAAGTGCTCGAATCCGTGCTCAGGCAGAACAATCCGCAGGCGCAGCGCCAGGTGCTCGAGGCGATCTGCCGCAAGATCGGCTGGCAGGCCGGCGAAGGCGACGACCGCGCCTTCCTCGAGGCATTCTACGGCGCGTTGCGGGCAAGGCTCGAAGGCGACATGCGCTTCGGAAAGCGCAAGAAGGACAAGTTTTCCTAAATCCCCTCCCGCAAGCGGGAGGGGAGAAAAACTCAATCCCGAAAAATTGCCAGCTCCCGCACTCCCTCGCTGTCCGCTCGGCCGCGGTACATCCCCGGCGTGTTGAACGAAAACGCGGTGCTGCCGTCGGGCGCGGCGACGATCACTCCGCCGTCGCCGCCGAGCGCGCTAACTTCGGCGATCACAGCGTCAGCCGCCGCCTGCGCGCTTTCGCCGAGCAGCCGCATCCGCGCGCCGATCTCGTGCGCCACGCCGGCGCGGATGAAGAACTCGCCCGAGCCGGTCGCGGATACCGCGCACGAGCGGTCGTCGGCGTAATTGCCGGCGCCTATCACCGGCGAATCGCCGATCCGGCCCCAGCGCTTGCCGGTCAGCCCGCCAGTCGAGGTCGCGGCTGCGACATGACCCATCGCATCGACCGCGACGGCGCCGACTGTCCCGTACTTGACTTCGGCATCGAACCCGCCGCGCGCTTTCACCGCTTCGAGCTGGCGCCGCCGTTCATTGATGGCGAACCAGGCGGGGTCGACAATCTCGATGCCGTGTGCGCGCGCGAACGCCTCGGCGCCGGCCCCGCCGAGGAACACGTGCGCGCTGTGCTCCATCACCGCACGGGCGAGGCGGACCGGATTGCGCACGGTCGTAAGCCCCGTCACCGCGCCGGCCGCGCGGCTGCGCCCGTCCATGATCGAGGCGTCGAGCTCGATCGCGCCGTCGTAAGTAAACACCGAGCCGCGCCCGGCGTTGAAATGCGGATCGTCCTCTAGCGCGACGACCGCCGCCTCGACGGCGTCGAGCGCGCTGCCGCCCGACGCCAGCACCGCGATGCCCGCATCGAGCGCGGCAGCGAGGCCCGCTTCGTGTTCGCCCTGGTCGGCGCGGGTCATCGCCTCGCGCGCCATCGCCCCCGCGCCGCCGTGTATCGCCAGGCTCCAGCGTCTTGCCAGCATCCACGCGCCGTAGCACATGGCCCGCATGAGCGACTATCGTATCGTGGAAGACGACCTGACCGGGCTGCAGGTGATCTCCCTGCTCGAATTCCACCTCGGCGAGATGCATGCGCTTTCGCCGGCATGCAAAGTTCACGCGATGCCGGTCGAGCGGCTGCGCCAGCCGGACGTGACGTTCTATTCGGCTTGGGACGGCGACAGCCTCGCCGCGGTCGGCGCGTTGCGCGAGATCGAGCCGGGGCGCGGCGAGCTCAAGTCGATGCGCGCGGCACCCGAATACCGCGGCAAGGGCGCCGGGCAGGCGATCCTGCACCGGCTGATCGACGAGGCAAGGGCGCGCGGGTACCATTGGCTCGGCCTCGAGACAGGTCGTCCGCAGGCCTGGCACGAAGCGCGCTGCCTTTACGAAAAGCACGGCTTCACCGAGTGCGCAGACTTCGGGGACTACGTCGGCGACGAGTTCTCGATGTGCATGAGCCGCGCTCTTTGAACTTGCGCCCAGCCACACCCGCCGACGCCGCCGCGCTCGCCGAGCTTGGCCGCGCGAGCTTCGTCGCGGCGTTCGGGCACCTCTACGCGCCCGAAGACCTGGCGGCCTTCCTCGCCGAATACCGCACTGAAGCGAAGTACCGCGAGCACCTCGCCGATCCGCCGACACTGGTCGAGGTCGCCGACGAGGACGGGCGCCTCGCCGCCTACTGCCTGATCGTGCGCGGCCACCGCTTCGACGAACAGCCCGAGCCGCGCCCGGAACGCCCGGTCTTCGTCAGCCAGCTCTACTGCGCGCCCGGGATGACCGGCCGAGGCCTCGGCGCTGCGCTGCTCGAATGGGCGATCGCCGAAGCGCGTACCTGGGATGCCGACGCCCTGCAGCTGTCGGTGTTCAGCGAGAACTTCGGCGCGCAGCGGTTCTACCAGCGTTTTGGCTTCGGCAAGGTCGCGGACATCGACTTCTGGGTGGGCAACCACCGCGACGACGAGTTCCTGTACGAGCTCAAGCTTTAGGCCGGGATCATCTTGACTAAATCAGCCCCTCCCCGACGGGGAGGGATTGGGGTGGGGGAGCGAGGCGAAGCCTCGCGTCAACGCGAGCGCCGAGCACCCCCACCTCGACCCTCCCCCTCAAGGGGGAGGGAGTTTCCCGCTCAACCTAAGATATCACGCTTTACCCCGGCTCGTCCGCCGCCGGATCGTGCAGTTGCGGCTCGGTTAGGATCGCCTCGCGCGCCGCGCGGATGTCGCCGGCGGCGATCTGCCGAGACAGACGTTCCCTGTCGGTCGCCCTGTAGAGCGTCTCGGCGCGCTCGATCGCTTCCTCGCTGAGGCCCATCTTCTCGAGCGCCATGCGCGCCATCCTGAGCGCCGATTCGAGCATTTCGCGCACGACGTACTCGGCCGGCGAGTCGGACAGCTTCATGACGCTGCGCCGGTCATAACCGCGCACGTAGATCGCCGCCTGCGGGAAAGCCTTGTGCACGGCGTGGACGAAGTCGGGCTCGATCTGGTCGCCGTCGAGACAGAACAGGATCAGCTCCGCCTCCGCCGCGCCCGCCTGGCGCAAGATGTCGAGCCGGGTGCCGTCGCCGAAATAGACCTTGGAACCGAACTGCTCGGCGACGTCGATCATCTCGATGTCGGTATCGACAAGCGTCACCGGGATGCCGCCCGCCATCAGCGTCTGCGCCACGGTCTGCCCGAACCGGCCGTAACCGACGACGAGCGCGCTGGCGCTCTGGTCGCTTGGGGCCTCGCGCTCGCCCAGGTCGCGCAGCGGCTCCTCGCGCAGCTTCCGGGTCGCCATCATCAGGAACGGCGTGGTCGCCATCGAGAGGGTCACGACAGCGCCGAACACGCTCGCCGCCTCATCGGTGATCAGGAACGCGGATTCGGCCGCGGCGAACAGTACGAAACCGAACTCGCCGCCCTGGCTGAGCAGCAGGCCGAGGCCGAGCGCTGGCCGCCACGCGATACGAAACGCCCGCGCGATGGCGAAGATCACCGCCGCCTTCACCACGATCAGCGCCAGCGCCATTCCGAACACGAAACCCGGCCGCTCGGCGATCGCGCCCAGGTCGAGCAGCATGCCCACCGCAAGGAAGAACAAGCCCAGAAGGATCGAACGGAACGGTTCGACGTCGGCCTCGAGCTCGTGGCGGTAGGGCGAATCGGCGAGCATCACCCCGGCGATGAACGCGCCGAGCGCTGGGGAAAGTCCGAGCAGCTCCATCAGAGCGGCGGAGGCCACAACCGTAAACAGCGCGGCAACGATGAACATCTCGCGCTCGCCGAGCCCGCCGATAAGGCCGAACAGCGGCCGGATCACGAAGCGGCCCGCAAGGATCAGCCCGACGATCGCCGCCAGCGTCAGCAGCGCCAGCTGCCAGCCGGGCGGCCCGCCCGTGTCCGCCGGATTGCGGCTCATCGCCGCGACGATGGTCAGCAGCGGAATGATCGAAAGGTCCTGGAACAGCAGGATCGCGAAGGCCCGCTCGCCGAGCGGCGTGCGCAGGCGTCCGGCCGATTGCAGCATCGGCAGGACCTGCGCGGTCGACGACAGCGCGAGCGGCAGGCCGAGCGCTAACGCGGCGGCCGGCGAGAACTCGGTAGCGAGAAGCACCACGCCGGTAACCGCCAGCCCGCAGGCGGTCACCTGCAGCAGGCCGAGCCCGAAGATCTCGCTCCTCAGCCGCCACAGCCTCGCCGGGTTGAGCTCGAGCCCGACGATGAACAGCAGCAGCACGATACCGAGCTCGCCGACACCGCTCATCCGTTCGGCATCGCCTATCAGCCCGAGCGCCTGCGGCCCGACCACCGCACCGGCGACGAGATAACCCAGCGTGGCGCCCAGCCCGAAGCGCCTGAACAGCAGCACGAAAGCGAGGGCGAAGGCGAGCAGAAGGAACGCGTCGCGCAGGAAATGGCTGGTTACGCTTTCGTCCATCAGGGTCCCCGCGTGGTTCGGCGGACCCTTAAGCTGTGAGAGCTGCACGCGCCATCGCGAAGAGGGTCTGGCCAAGCCTCCTTTCTCCCGTAAGCGGGAGCGAGGCTGCGCCCTCGCGCTTGTCAGCGCTAGTAAAGCCCATAGGATGGACGCCGGGGAGAGGAGCTCTCAATGGCGACTCCTGCCACCGAATGCGACGTCCTGATAGTCGGCGGCAGCCTGGTCGGCCTGTCCGCAGCGGCGTTCCTTGGACACCACGGCATCAAGCCGCAGGTTGTCGAGAAGCACGCCGGGACCTCGATCCACCCGCGCGCGGGCTATTTCCATCTCGGCACGATGGAAGCGTTCCGGCGGATCGGCCTAGAGCCCGCCATCCTCGAGGCGTCGCACGAGCAGTTCGGGCCCGACGGCGGCATCAACCTGGTCGAATCGCTCGCCGGTCGCGAGCTGGCGCGGTTCATCGACTCGATCAACGCGGGCGTCGAGCCGTACAGCCCGTGCCGGCGGTTCTTCATGACCCAACAAAGTCTGGAGCCGCTGATCCACCGCCGCGCGGCCGAATTGGGCGCCATGCTGTCATATCGCACCGAGCTGGTCGGGTTCGAGCAGTTCGACCAGCATGTTCTCGCCGAGGTCCGCGATCTGGACAGCGGCGAGGTGCGGCCGATCCGCGCGCAATGGCTGATCGCGGCAGACGGCAATCGCAGCCCGGTGCGCGAGGCGCTCGGAATCGGGATGAGCGGGCCCGGTTTGCTCTCCGACAGCATCACGATCTACTTCAAGGCGGACTGCCGCCAATGGCTCGAGGGACGTCGGCTGGGAGTGATCTACGTCTCCAACGCCGATCAGCGCGGCTTCTTTCGCTTCGAGGCCGGCGGCACGCGCGGCTTCCTCGCGGTCAATACGCTGGGCGACTTGTCGCTGCCGGGCGCGACTGATGTCGCTGGCGACGTATCGCATGAACGCTGCACCGCGCTGGTCCGCTCGGCCGTCGGCGTGCCCGATTTGGAGATCGAGATCGAAGATGTCGCCATATGGAAGGCGGTTGCCGAAACTGCCGATGCGTTCCGTAGCGACCGCGTGTTCCTCGCTGGCGATGCGGCGCACGTCATGCCGCCGACCGGCGGCTTCGGCGGCAACACAGGTGTGCAGGATGCCGCCAACCTCTCCTGGAAGCTGGCAATGGTGCTCAAGGGTAAAGCCGATGAAGCGTTGCTGGATAGCTACGAGGCTGAGCGCCGCCCGGTGGCGCTGCTGACGGTCGAGCAGGCCTACGCCCGCTACGTCCGCCGCGTTACTCACGAATGGATCGCGCCAGACACTCCCGAGATGCGCGACGAGCTGACGATGGAAATCGGCCAGTTCTATCGTTCGGATGCCATCGTCGACGGCCGGAGCGAGAACCAGCCCGCCTGTCTCCATCCCGACGAGACCAGGGGCGCCCCGGGCAGCCGGGTGCCTTATGCGTGGCTCGACGCGGAAACCTCGACGATCGACTGCGCGGCGGACGGCCTAACGCTACTGCTCGGTCCGGAACACGAGCGATGGCTCGAAGCCGTCCGCGAGATCGGCATCGCGCTTCCGGGCCTGGGCCTGCCGCAGGAAACGATACACCGCTTCGGTATCGGGCCGAGCGGCGCGCTGCTCGTTCGGCCCGACGGCTTCGTCGCGTGGCGCGCAAAAAGCGATACGGACGCGACGGCGGAGCAAATGCGGAAGGTGTTGGGCGCGGCTCTCGCCGCCTAGATTCCAGGGGAGGAAGTGATGACCGACGCTCTAGCAGGCGAAGATCGATCGGGGTTGGAGCCGTGGGGCCGTGCCGAACTGCCGGCGCCGCCGCCGACGCACGGCTTCAAGATCTTCGGAGTGATCGGCCCGGGCGTGATTCTGCTCGGCAGCGCGATCGGCAGCGGCGAATGGCTGATCGGGCCGGCGGCGTTCGTGCAGTACGGGCTCGCGCTGCTGTGGGTCACCGTGATCGCGGTGTTCTTCCAGACCGTCTTCAACACCGAGCTGGTGCGCTACACGCTCTACACCGGCGAGCCCGCGGTGGTCGGCTTCATGCGCACCCGCCCGCACGCGCGGTTCTGGGCCGTCGTCTACGCGGCGCTGTACTTCCTGCAATACGGCTGGCCCGCTTGGGCCGGAGCCGCCGCCGGCGCGATCTTCTACCTCGCCGCGGGCGAGCTCGCGGGCAATGCCGAAGCCGGCACGATCTACTGGATCGGAGTGGCCGTCTATCTCGTCTGCGTCGGCATCCTTCTCGTCGGACGGCGCATCGAGCGCACGCTCGAGCTCCTCAACTGGGTGATCGTCCTTGCGATCCTGCTCGGGCTCGTCGCGCTGTGCCTGGTCGCCGCGCCGGCCGCCAATTGGCTCGGCGCGGCGACCGGACTTGCCGGTTACGACTGGAACTCGGGGGGCTTCGCGCTTCTACCGGCCGGCGCCGACTGGTTCCTGATCGGCGCGTTCGCAGCCTATTCGGGAGCCGGCGGGGTCGGCAACCTGACGCTGGCGAACTGGGCGCGCGACAAGGGTTTCGGGATGGGTGGCGTGGTCGGCTACATCCCTGCGGCGATCGGCGGGCACAAAGTACCGCTCGCGCACACCGGCAGCGTGTTCGCGCCCGACGGCGAAAGCATGACGCGCTGGCGCGGCTGGTGGAAGATCGTCCGCGTCGACCAGTGGGGCGTGTTCTTCTGGGGCGCGCTGCTCGGCATGATGCTGCCGGCGATCCTCTACACCGCGGTGATCGAACCCGGAGTGGACATCCGCGGCCTCGGCGTCGCGGCGGCGCTTGCCGACGCGCTCGGCGGCGGCACGGCGCTGGCGCTCGGCGTCGCGTTCATGGGCGCGTGGCTGCTGTTCAAGGCCCAGCTCGACATCCTCGACGGTCAGGTGCGCGCGGTCACCGACATCCTGTGGACGGGCAGCCGCCGCGTGCGCCGCTGGAGCAGCGGCGACGTGCGCCAGGTCTACTACTCGGTGCTCGCGCTGGTCGTCGCCTGGGGCTTCGTGGCGATGGGCCTCGCGCAACCGATCGTGCTGCTGCAGCTCGGCGCCAATATCGCCGGGATCGTCATGGTGATCGCCTCGCTGCACATCCTGCGCGTCAACATCACGCTGCTGCCGCCCGAGCTTCGTCCGCCGCTGTGGCGCCGCGCTGCACTGGTGGCGATGGCACTGTTCTACGGCTTCTTCGTCACGCTGTGGCTGGTCGGCTGAGACCGGTTTCTACGCCGACGCGAGCCGCGCCTTCATGTCGTCGTAAGCCGCGACGATCAGCGCCTCGAGCGCGCCCTCGTCGATCTCGTCACCGGGCCTGAGCTTGACGTGCCGCATCCGCTTGCCGCTTCCTTCGAGAAGGCCGGCCGGGTCGGAGAGGTCGGCACCGCGATAGAAGCCGATATTGACGTGGGCAGCGTGGACGGCGGCGTAGGCGAACGCCGCGTCCTTGACGCAGGCCGTCGGCCAGCCGTCGTGCAGCAGTTCGGTCACGTCGGGGCCGCAGTTGCGGATGCGCTCGAACCAGCGCTCGGCGGTGTCGCCCAGACCCGGTGGCTGGGTCAGGAACCAGCGCTCGACCTCCGGCGAATGCCGGACCGCGCTGGGGAACCGGAACAATGCGTCCATGGCCCGCCCCCAATCCTCTCGTTAAGCCGTCTTATAGCATGGTTTTCCTACAACTCCGAAAACTGCTAGGGGCCCGCGCAATGAGCCATGCCGTCAAATCCGCCGATATTCGCGCCGCCGCGCCTCTTTGGCGCGCGCATACGGATTCGCTCTCAGGTGTACTTCATCAACTAACTCCGTCAGGGAGCGCGGCGTCAAGATGAACGAAATCCGTCCCTGGCGTACAATTCACCGGCGGCCGAGCCGGCAGATCATGGTCGGCAACGTCCCGGTCGGCGGCGATGCGCCGATCACCGTGCAGACCATGACCAACACGCCGACTTCCGACGCCGGAGCGACGATCGACCAGATCCGCCGCTGCGAGGAGGCGGGGGCCGACATCATCCGCGTGTCTTGCCCCGACGCGGACAGCACCGCCGCGCTGGGCGAGATCGTGCGTGCTGCCCGTATCCCGATCGTCGCCGACATCCATTTCCACTACAAGCGTGCGCTCGAGGCCGCCGATGCCGGTGCTGCGTGCCTGCGCATCAATCCGGGCAATATCGGTTCCTCCGAGCGCGTCGCCGAAGTGGTGCGCGCCGCCAAGGCGAACGGCTGCGCGATCCGCATCGGGGTCAACGCGGGCAGCCTCGAGAATGACCTGCTCGAGAAATACGCCGAGCCCTGCCCGGAAGCCCTGGTCGAGAGCGCGCTCGATCACATCAAACTGCTGCAGGACCACGACTTCCACGAATACAAAGTGGCGGTGAAGGCGAGCGACGTGTTCCTCGCGGTGGCCGCCTACATGCAGCTTGCCGACGCGGTCGATTGCCCGCTGCATCTCGGCATCACCGAGGCGGGCGGTCTGATCGGCGGGACGGTCAAATCCTCGATCGGCATGGGCAACCTCCTTTGGGCCGGAATCGGCGACACGATCCGCGTCTCGCTTTCGGCTGAACCCGAGCAGGAAGTGCGCGTCGGGTTCGAGATCCTGAAGTCTCTCGGCCTGCGCACCCGCGGGGTGCGGGTGGTCTCGTGCCCGAGTTGCGCGCGGCAGGGCTTCGACGTGATCCGCACCGTGCAGGCGCTCGAGGACCGGCTCTCCCACATCAAGACTCCGCTCTCACTCTCGGTGCTCGGCTGCGTGGTTAACGGCCCCGGTGAAGCGCGCGAGACGGATATCGGGATCACCGGCGGTGGCGCGGGTAAGCACATGGTATACCTTTCCGGCGTGACCGACCACCACGTCGCCGACGCCGATATGCTCGACCACATCGTCGCGTTGGTCGAGAAAAAGGCGGCCGAGATCGAAGAAGGGATGAGCGACGCCGGCCACGCCGATGAGATGCCGGCGGAGGCGGCGGAGTAGTTTTACTCCAAATTAAGCTGAACGGGACGACGTTGTCCGGATGAAGTTCGGCCCCTTCATCGCGCTCACCATTGGCGCCGGCGTGCTCGTCGGCTGGTTCGCGCCGAGTGGTCCCGACACGATCGCCACACCGGACGCCACCGGCGAAAAGGAGTCGGCGGCCCAGCTCGAGATGCTGCAGCAGGACCAGTGGAACGCCGGCGAGATGGTGCTGCCGCGCGCCGACGACGGGCACTTCTACGCCGACGTCGCGATCGATGGCGGCTCGGCGAACATGATGGTCGATACCGGCGCGAGCATCGTCGCGCTGACCGCCGAAGACGCCGACGCGGCGGGCGTGCAGTGGAGCGAAGAGGCGATCCAGCCGGTCGCCAGGGGCGCGAACGGCACCGTCATGGGTGTACCCATCACGCTCGAGCGGGTGCAGCTCGGCGAGCTCGAGGCGCAGCAGGTCGAAGCGGTGGTCATTCCCGAGGGCCTCGACATTTCGCTGCTCGGCCAGTCGTTCCTGTCGAAGATCCAGCGCGTCGAGATCGAGCACGACCGGATGGTGCTCGGCGGTAGCTGATCCCGTTCACCGTCCGGCTAGACAGACCATGGCACAAGAAGGCATGATTGCGCACGTGGACAGGCGTCACTTTATCGCATCGGCAGCCGCCGCGGCGGGTTCGCTGGCGCTGCCCGCGCGCGTCTTCGCCCAAGCGAGCGGTCTCGACACGCGGCAAACGCATATCCTCGAGATAGCGCGGCGCGAGGTTGCCCGCGCGGGCGACGTGCTGTGGCGCCGCGACATCGCCGGCGTTGCCGACTTCGCGGTCCACTCGGCGTTGCCCCGGTTCCATTTCGCCAATCTCGAGAACGGCACCGTCACCTCGTTCCGTGTCGCCCACGGCCAAGGTTCTGATCCGGAGCACGACGGCTGGCTGAAGTGGTTCTCGAACGAGCCGGGCTCGCTTGCGACCGCGCGCGGCGCCTACATTACTTGGGAATGGTACACCGGCAAATACGGCACTTCGGTGCGGCTCGGCAGTCTCGATCCCGACAATTCGAACACCTTCGACCGCGCGATCGTGATGCATGCGGCCGACTATTGCAGCCAGGCCCACGTCGACCGCTGGGGCCGCCTCGGCCGCTCTAACGGCTGCTTCGCTCTGGCGCCCGACGACTTCTTGGTCGCGCTCGTCCAGCTCTCGGGTGGACGCCTGCTTTACGCGGACCGGCTCGGGCTGGGCTGAGCGGTTCCCCCCTTTCGGGAGGGGAGGCTCAAGACGTCTGCAGGTCGTCGACGATCGGGACCACTTCCTCGCTCGTCACGCGGGAGCGGTTGCCGACGCGCGGCGCGTTGAAGCTGGCGATCACCGGCGCATCACGGCCGTAGATATCGTTGAAGGTCCGCAAGGTCCCGTCGATGTCACGCGCCATGGTAAAGTAGGTGATGTAGACCGGCATCGACTTCACGACCGGCACCCGCGTGTATTCGCCCGAGGTCGAGATCGCCACCGCTTCATCACGCGACGTGCCCTGGCCGAGGATGGCGATAGTCATCGCCAGCTCGAGCGCCCGCTCGACGCGCACGCACCCGTGGCTGAGCGCTCGGCTCTCGGCGCTGAACAGCCCCCGCGACGGCGTATCGTGGAGGAAGATCGCGTGCGGGTTGGGCATGTCGAGCTTCATCTGCCCGAGCGAGTTGCCCGGCCCCGAGCCCTGCACGACGCTGACATAGCCGTTCGCGCCGCGCGTCGCGGTGTAGCCGTTGGCGCGCGCCCAGCCCGGATTGCCGAGTACGCGCGCGCCGAGCCCTTCGCCTTTCACGATCGATTGCGGCACCGTCCAGGTCGGATTGAAGATCACCCCCTCGACGGTCTCGGCGAGCTGCGGAGTCGCGGTGCGGCCCGGCTTGCCGACGATCGTGCGGTAAGTGCGGATGATGTTGTTGTTGACCGTCAGCCGTAGCTGGAACTCGGGCACGTTGGTCAGAAGGTATTGGCCGCCGAGGTCGCGCTGCAGCCAGCGCCACCGGTCCATGTTGGCGCGAATCAGCAGGCGGCGCTGTCGATTGGCGGCGGGCGTCGCCGCCAACTCATCGCGCAGGGCGGCATAGTCGGGGTGAGTCGGCAGTACCGATATCAACGCCACGCCGACATCGCCGGTGGCGAGCGCCTCGGTCATCAGCTTGCCGGTCGGGAGGAGGTCGGGATCGGGATCGACCACAAACCATTGCCGGCGCGCTTCCATGGGCGTGCGCCCGTCGCGCAAGTCCTCGACCAGCCAGGTGAAGGCCTGGCTGGCAGCCGCGTCGAGCTCGCGTCCGGGGCCGGCCTCGATCGCGGCACGCAACTCGGCCAGCTTGTAGTCTGCCGGGTCGAGCCCTTCAACGCCGATCGATTCGATTACCGCCAGGAGCTTGCGCGCATGCGCGACGGGCCACTGCATGACCGAGGGATAGCGCGGCGCGGGCGGCAGCGTCAGCGCCGGGTTCGCCGCCGGCGCCGAGACGGGCACCGCGTCGTCTTCGAGCACCGGCTGCGGCACCACGTCCTGCGCGGCGACCGGCAGAGTCAGCGCCGCGGCAACGCCAGCAAGCAGGGATGTACGCAGTGAAATCTTCATTGTGAATCGTGCCCCGTCCATCAGGCTATAGCCGGGCTATATGGGCCGGATTCTGCCTGTTTCGACCCCTGCTATCAACCCGCGCGGCTGTCTGTCCCCTGAATCCGCGGTTCAGCGTGGATTGCCCGCAACGCTGGAACTCCTACACCGCAGCCATGACCCGCGACCATCCGATACTGCCCTACGCAACGGCCCTCGCGGCGGTCGGGCTGTTCTCGTTGATGGATGCGCTAATGAAAGGCGCGGCTATTGCAGTCGGCGCCTACAGCGCGCTGCTGCTGCGCAACCTGATCGGCGGGGTGCTGATCGCGCCGGTCTGGCTGGGGACGCGCAACGGATGGCCGGGACGCAGGGCGATGCGAGTGCACGTGATCCGCGGCATCGTCGGCGCGGCGATGGCGTTCACCTTCTTTTGGGGTCTCGCACGGGTCTCGCTCGCGGAAGGCATCGCGCTATCGTTCATCGCCCCTCTGATCGCGCTCTATCTCGCCGCGCTGCTGCTCGGCGAACGGGTCGATCCGCGGTCGGTCGGCGCCTCGGTACTCGGAATCGTCGGGGTTGCCGTGATCGTGTTCGGCCGCGCCGGACAAGGGGACGGACACGAAGAGGCGTTTTGGGGTACCGCCTCGATCCTCGTGTCCTCGCTGCTTTACGCCTGGAACCTCGTGTTGCAGCGCCAGCAGTCGCTGCTCGCCGGACCGATCGAGGTGGCGGCCTTTCAGACCATGATGATGGCGCTTGTGCTGGGGCTGTTCGGGCCGGTGCTATTCGAGATGCCCGGCAGCGAAACCTGGCCGGTCATCGCAGCCTCCGCGGTGCTGGCGCTGACCGCCTCGATGCTGTTCGCTTGGGCCTATGCTCGCGCCGAGGCACAAGTGCTCGTCCCGCTCGAATACTCGGGTTTCCTGTGGGCGTCGCTGTTCGGCTGGCTGCTCTTCGCCGAGGGGCTACGGCTGCCGGTGCTGATCGGCGCGGTGCTGATCGTCGCCGGATGCTGGATTGCCGCGCCTCGCAAGCCGCCCGAACAGGTGGCGGTCTAGCCGGTCTCCTCCACGGCTGCCGGCTCCTCCTCGCCGCCGAGCCCGCTCGCGTGCCAGATCAGCCCCGCCGCTGCGCCGACCGTCGCAGCGCCCACGAGCGCGAGCGCCATCCAGATCACATTGAGTGGCTCGTTCCGCCGACCGGATGGACCTAATGGCATGCCAAGAATTCCTGCTTCCGCTTCACCTTGACCTAGCGCGCCCGAGCGCGCAATCGCCTGCCGCAAATCCGGCCCTTCTCTCTTGGCCGGAACCAGCATTCCAGGAGGCCGCTCGCCCAATGACCCAGGTCGGCAAGAACTCGCTCGATACCCGCAGCTCGATGGAAGTGGGCGGCAAGACTTTAGCCTACTACTCGCTCAGGAAGGCGGCGGAGAAGATCGGCGACGTGAGTCGCCTGCCGTTCAGCATGAAGGTCCTGCTCGAGAACTTGCTGCGCTTCGAGGACGCCGGCTTCACGGTCTCGGTGGGCGACATCCAGGCGATCGCGGACTGGCAGAAGGACCCGAAGACCGGCAAGGAAATCCAGTACCGCCCGGCTCGCGTGCTGATGCAGGACTTCACCGGCGTGCCGTGCGTGGTCGACCTCGCGGCGATGCGCGACGCGATCGCCAAGCTTGGCGGCGATACCTCCAAGATCAATCCGCTGGTCCCCGTTCACCTCGTCATCGACCACTCGGTGATGGTCGATGAATTCGGTCACCCCAAGGCGTTCGAGAAGAACGTCGCGCTCGAGTACGAACGCAACCTCGAGCGCTACGACTTCCTCAAGTGGGGCTCGAAGAGCCTGGCCAACTTCAAGGCCGTGCCTCCCGGCACCGGGATCTGCCACCAGGTCAACCTTGAGCACATCGCGCAGTGCGTGTGGACCAGCGTCGACCAGGACGGGGCGATGGTCGCCTATCCCGATACCTGCGTCGGCACCGACAGCCACACCACGATGATCAACGGCCTCGGCGTGCTCGGCTGGGGCGTCGGCGGGATCGAGGCCGAAGCGGCAATGCTCGGCCAGCCGGTCTCCATGCTGATCCCCGAGGTGGTCGGGTTCAAGATGACCGGTGCTCTCAACGAAGGAGTCACCGCGACGGACCTGGTGCTGACCTGCACCCAGATGCTGCGCGCCAAGGGAGTGGTCGGCCGCTTCGTCGAGTACTTCGGTCCCGGCCTGGCTTCGCTCAGCCTCGCCGACCGCGCAACGCTCGCCAACATGGCGCCCGAGTACGGCGCGACCTGCGGCTTCTTCGGCATCGACGACAAGACGCTCGAGTACTTGCGCCTGACCGGCCGCGACGAAAGCCAGATTGCCCTGGTCGAGGCCTACGCCAAGGAGCAAGGTTTCTGGCTCGATCCTTCGGCGCCCGATCCGGTGTTCACCGACACGCTCGAGCTCGATCTCGGCACCGTCGTCCCTTCGCTCGCCGGCCCCAAGCGTCCGCAGGACAAAGTCGCGCTGCCCGACGTCGACGACCTGTTCAACGAGGAGCTCAAGTCGCTCTACGGCAAGGCCTCGGCCAAGCGCTGCGCCGTTCAGGGTGCCGACCACGACGTCGGCGACGGCGATGTCGTCATCGCCGCGATCACCAGCTGCACCAACACCTCGAACCCCGACGTGCTGATCGCCGCCGGCCTGGTCGCCAAGAAGGCCAACGAGCGCGGCCTCAAGCCCAAGCCGTGGGTCAAGACCAGCCTCGCGCCAGGCAGCCAGGTGGTCACCGACTATCTCGAGAAGGCCGGCCTGCAGAGCCATCTCGACGCGATCGGCTTCGATCTCGTCGGCTACGGTTGCACCACCTGCATCGGCAACTCCGGCCCGCTCGCAGAGCCGATCTCGAAGGCGATCAACGGCAACGATATCGTCGCCGCCTCGGTCCTCTCGGGCAACCGCAACTTCGAGGGCCGCGTCAGCCCAGACGTGCGCGCGAACTTCCTGGCCAGCCCGCCGCTGGTCGTCGCCTATGCGCTGAAGGGCACCGTGACCGAGGATATCGTCAGCACGCCGATCGGCACCGGCAGCGATGGCGCTCCGGTCTTCCTCAAGGACATCTGGCCCACCAACGAGGAAGTCGCCTCGCTCCGCGCCGCGAACATCGACCGCGGCATGTTCGAGGCGCGCTATGCCGACGTCTACAAGGGCGACGCGCACTGGCAGAAGATCGACGTTACCGGTTCGGACACGTACCAATGGCGCCCGGGCAGCACTTACGTGGCCAATCCGCCCTACTTCGAAGGCATGACGATGACTCCGGCGGCGGTCACCGACATCGTCGGCGCCAAGCCGCTGGCGATCCTCGGCGATTCAGTCACCACCGATCACATCAGCCCGGCGGGCTCGATCAAGGAAGACTCGCCGGCGGGCCGCTACCTGCTCGAGCACCAGGTCGATAAGCGCGACTTCAACTCCTATGGCAGCCGGCGCGGCAACCACGAAGTGATGATGCGCGGCACTTTCGCCAACATCCGCATCAGGAACGAGATGGTCCCCGGGGTCGAAGGCGGCATGACCAAGTACGCCGGCGACACCATGGCGATCTACGACGCGGCGATGAAGCACAAAGCCGACGGCACGCCGCTGGTCGTCATCGCCGGCAAGGAATACGGCACCGGCTCGAGCCGCGACTGGGCGGCCAAGGGCACCAACCTGCTCGGCGTGCGCGCGGTGATCGTCGAGAGCTTCGAGCGCATCCACCGTTCGAACCTCGTCGGCATGGGCGTGCTGCCGCTGCAGTTCACCGGCGAGGACACGCGCGCTTCGCTCGGCCTGACCGGCGACGACAGCTTCTCGATCCGCGGCCTCGCCGAGCTGACGCCGGGACAGGACGTCGTGGTCGAGGTCACCCGCACCAACGGCGACAAGTTCACCTTCACCGCCAAGTGCCGGATCGATACCGCCAACGAAATGGAATACTACCGCAACGGCGGCATCCTGCATTACGTGCTGAGGAAGCTGGCGGCCTAACCCTGCGGTCATCCGGACTTGTTCCAGGACCCAGCTTTCCTGGCGCGTAAGAGGCAGCTGGGCCCCGGGACAAGCCCGGGGTGACTGGCTTTGGCATTCACCCCCGGTGCAGATGCAGGGGCGCAGCTTCCCCCGCGAAGGGAGAAGCCGCATGAGCCCCGTTCGAACCCTGTTCCTCGCCGGCGCCGCGTCGGTACTGGCGCTGCCCGCCTCAGCAAGAGAAGCGCCCGAGAACCCGCTAATCGACTACCCCTGCTTCGTCGAGCTGACAGGCCAGGTCGCCGAGTACCGCGAGGCCCGGCGGCTGCCGTGGGACGAGTTTGCCGCGCGCGCGCTTGCCGACGGGGCGATCCTGCTCGATGCGCGCTCCGAGACTGCCTTTGCCCAAGGCCACATCGCGGGCGCGGTCAACCTCCCGCTGCCGGACTTCACCGCCGAGCGGCTCGCCGAAGTGCTTGGGCAAGACAAGGACCGCCCGGTCTACATCTACTGCAACAACAACTTCGCCGACGATCGTCCGCCGGTGGTGACCAAGAAAATCCAGCTCGCGCTCAACATCCCGACGTTCATCAACCTGGTCGGGTACGGCTACGAGAACGTTTGGGAGCTCGGCGAGGTGATCCGTACCGACGGGCCGGGCGTGAACTGGGTATCGGCCGCGTCATAAAAGAAGGGCGGCTCCCCCAAGCCGCCCTTCCCTTCACGCGTGACGTGAAAAGCCTAGGCGGCCAGCGGGGCCGCCTTCTTCCTCCGCCGCCGCGCGAAGACTGCGGCGGCGCCGGCGCCGAACAGCAGCACCATCGAAGGTTCGGGCACCTGCACGCCCGAGGTGGTGCCAGTGGCGCCGCTGCTCGTGCTGGTCGAGCTGCTGGTGCTCGTCGACGAGCTCGTGGAGCTCGACGTCGAGGAGCTTGTGGAGCTCGAGGTCGACGAGCTGGTCGAGCTCGAGGTGCTCGAAGTGATATTGCCCGAGGTCGAGCTGCTCGTGGAGACGTTGCCCGAGGTCGACGTCGTGCTGGTCACACTGCCGGAGCTCGAGGTGGTCGTGCTGGTGATGCTGCCGGAGCTCGTCGAGGTCGAGCTGCCACCAGTCGAGGTCGACGTGGAGCTGCCGCCGGTCGAAGTCGAGCTGCCCCCCGTGGAGGTCGAGGTCGAGCTGCCGGTGGTCGAATTGTCGTTGTCGATCCTGATCTCGACCTTGGTGGCGCCGCCGCTGCTGCTGCCGCCGAAGAACCCGCCGAAGAAGCCTCCGCCGAATCCGCTCGACCCGCCCGAGCCGCCGATCACGATCGGCTGGCCGCCCCCGGTGGCGATGATCGGCTGCTGCGGCAGTTGCGGCAGCGGGATCGGGACCATCGCGTACTGCTCTTCCTCGCAGCACTCGCGCTCGACCACGCGGCGGATGGTCCGCTCGCGGGGAGGCACGGTGCGCTCGGAGCGCCGCTGCTTGACGTACCGGGGACGTTCGGTCTTGACCGACTTGTCCGATCGATAGCTCGTCTCTGCCGCCTGTGGCTCGGCGACATGAACCGCCCCTCCGATGAGCGCGCCGCCTGCCGCCGCGGCGGACAGTTTGGCAAGGGCCGTACGTACCGACATGAGCATTCTCTCTCAGTAGCGGTGGGATGGCTGAAGGCGCCCGAACGGGCCTCCGGCTTCTCCCGGTACTGCCAAGAACACGCGTAAACGCCGGCCCCGCAATCGAATTAACCACATTCGGAGCCCCGGAATCGCATTTTTCGGCGCCTGGAACGGGCCGTGAACCGGCTCTGTCCCGTTCTGGAACCGAAGCGCGCGCGATTCCCAACGCGAATTTGCGAGATCGGCTACTTTCCGGCGTCGAACAGACCGGTCTGCGAACCTGTCGGTGGGGCGATTCCCAGGTGCCGCCAGCCAGCGTCGTTGAGGCAGCGCCCCCGCGCCGTCCGGGCGACGAGGCCGAGCTGGATCAGGAACGGCTCGACCACGTCCTCGATCGTGTCGCGCGGCTCGGCGAGGCCCGCGGCGAGCGTTTCGACCCCGACCGGCCCGCCCTTGTAGGTCTCGGCGATCATGGTCAGGTAGCGCCGGTCCATCGCGTCGAGTCCGAGCGAATCCACCTCGAGTTTGAGCAGCGCCCGGTCCGCGACCTCCGCGGTTACGATGTCTGAGCCTGCGACATGGGCAAAATCCCTGACTCGACGGAGCAGCCGCCCGGCGACTCTCGGCGTTCCGCGCGAACGGCGTGCGATTTCGTGCGCACCTGCGGAATCGACTCCGACGCCCAGGAGCCGTGCGCCGCGCGTCACCACGCGTTCCAGCTCCGCCACGGTATAGAAGTTGAGTCGCACCGGGATGCCGAAGCGATCGCGCAGCGGCGTGGTCAGCAGGCCCTGCCGCGTGGTCGCGCCGATCAGCGTGAACGGCGGCAAGTCGATCCGCACCGAGCGCGCCGACGGCCCCTCGCCGATGATTAGGTCGAGCGCACGGTCCTCCATCGCCGGGTAGAGCACTTCCTCGACCACCGGATTGAGCCGGTGGATCTCGTCGATGAACAGCACGTCGTGCGGTTCGAGGTTGGTGAGCAGTGCCGCCAAGTCGCCGGCGCGCGCGATCACCGGGCCCGAAGTGCCGCGGAAGCCGACCCCCATCTCCTTGGCGACGATCTGCGCCAGCGTGGTCTTGCCGAGCCCCGGCGGCCCGAAGAACAGCACATGGTCCATCGCCTCCCCGCGGGCCCGCGCGGCCTCGATGAACACCCGCAGGTTCTCGCGCGCCGCCTCCTGCCCCACGAACTCGCCGAGCGACTTGGGGCGCAGCGCGGCGTCCTGGTCCTCCGGCTGGCGCTGGGGGGAGAGGGTGGGGTTGTCGGTCATCCCGCTTCCAGCGGCCGGCCATTGCCGAAGGTCATCAGCAATTTGACGAACTGCTCCTGCGGGCGATTGCGGCATTCGGCAATCGCCTTCAGCCATGCCTGCTCGTAGGCGTTCCTGTCCGACACGAATTCGAGCCCCTCTACGCCGAGCACCCGGCCCATCCCGCTAAGCGCCCCGAACAGGAATTCCTCTCGAACCGACCGGCCGGCGAAAGTGGCGGTCCACCAATCGTAGTCCCTGACCGCCTGCTCGCAGGGATAATCGAGTGGGCCGTTGTCCGGCAGACCAAAATTTATCACCTTGATCTCGATGCGGATGCGTCCGTCCGTTTCGGGCCTGCGGCGTTCGTCCACGATACCGCCTTCGTAGCTCCGCTGGCCGATGGCATCGAGTTCGGCGGAGCCCGAAGACTGAACCACCGCCAGATTGGAAATTGCACCCTGCGGGCTGAGCGCGCCTTCCAGGACGACCTCGCCGTGCTCCCCCCTGAGGCGAAGCCTTTCCGGCGGCGTGACCGTGGTCCGGACAACGACCGGCGCGCTCTGGCTCTGCGCCGAGAGCCCCGAATGCGCGCCGACGATCAACGCGGCGATCGCTATCAGTCGAGGGATATGCGCACTCATCCCGCAGCCATCTCTCCTTCCTGTGCGGGCTGGAGTTGGCCCGTCGAGCGCGGCTTGCGCCGGTCCCCGCCCGTCATGCCGTCCGCGCCGTCGTATTCTGGAAGGCCTCCATGTAGGTCGTGCGCAGCGGCTTGGCCTGGAAAAGATCGTCGTAAGGCGTGGGCCGAACCGGCGTCCCGTCGGGCCGTGGCGCGCCGAAGCCCTGCAGCCAGCTGTACTTGTCGCACATGCCCCACACGAGCACCTCGTCGAGCTCGTCGTAGTCGAGCAGCATGTCGAGCCAGCCCGCCGCGAGCGTCGCGCAATCAGCGTCGCGCTGGGCGATGGTGCCGGCGCGGTTGCGATCATTGATGTCCATTTCGGTGATCTTGAGGCGGTAACCCAACGCAACCACCTGGTCGAGCCAGGCCTCCATCGCCGGACGCTGCGCATCGACGATGCTCTGCGCGCTGCCGCCCGAATAGAACCCGATATGCGACTGGATGCCGAGCGTATCGACCGGCACGTTACGGTCCCTGAACCCTCGCAGAAGGTTCAGAACCCCGTCGCGGTGGGTGGTGCTGCCCCAGTCCATGTAGTCGTTGTAGACCAACTCGCCACCGGGCAGGACATCTCGAGCGGTGCGGAAGGCGAGATCGAGCAGCGAGTGATCGTGGCCCACCGCCGCCGACATCGAGTGTTGGCGCAAGTTCCCGGTTGCCCCGTCGATCGCCTCGTTGATCACGTCCCAGCTGGTGATGTCGCCAGCAAAGTGCGTAGCGACCTGCGTCACGTGCTCCCTGATCAGCCGTTCGGCCTCGGCGCGCGGCGCGACGCCGTAATCGTAGTTCTCGAGCCAGGTGGGAAACCGCTCCTCCACGTACCACAGCAGGGTGTGTCCCCGCATCTCCATCCCGTGCGCCTTCGCGTAGGCGAGCATGTCGTCGGCGCGCGCGAAATCGAATGTCGAGGAGCTGGGGCGGATGGCTTCCCACTTCAGCTCGTTTTCGGGGACGAGGATGTTGCAATCGCGCTCCAGCAAGGCGGCGTAGTTGGGATTGGCGAAAGAGCCGGCATCCGCGTTCGGCGCGCTCCACGCGAAGGTTGAGCCGAACTTCATGTTCTTCGCCGCCGCCGCAGCGGCAATCGATCCGGTAGGGGTGGGTGCGGGAGTGGGCGTGGGCGCAGGCGTTGGAGTTGGCGCAGGCGTTGGAGTTGGCGAACCGCCGGAACCGCCGCCGCCGCCACACGCCGTTGCCAGCATGCCCAGGCCCAACGCCAGGCTCCCTCTTCTCGTATATTGCGTCACTTCCCCATCTCCCCTTTGCGGTAAGGTCCATTGGCCGGGTCTATCGCCCGGCGCGCCGGCCGCTTCCAAACAAGAGCCCATCGAGCCCGAATTTTCCCGATCCCGCCGCGGCGAAATGCAGCCCGAGGGCGACCAGCACTAGCGCCGGCCACATGCCGCGGAACGGCTCGCTCAAGTGCACCATCGCCAGCGCGACCACGAAGTTTGCAGCGACCAGCACTCCCGCGAGCCGCGTCAGCAGTCCCGCGATCAGCAACGCCCCGCAGGCAAACTGGACCGCCACCGAGAGCGGCGCAAGCAGCCAAGGCACCGGGAAGCCATGCTGGCCAAGGAACTGCACGAACTCCCCCATCCGCGCCCGGCTCGAGACGTTGTCCCAAGTCTCGTGCATCAGGAACCCGCCGGTCAGCGCGCGCAGGCCCAGCAGCGTAAGGTCGCTCCAGCGGGAGAGGGTGGGGAGGAGGAGGTTCACCAGCCCAACCCCTGCAGGGGAAACCAGATGCCCCTCTTGAGGAAGTTCCCCATGTTCGGCCGCACGTGGTTCTCCTCAAGCTGATCCAAAGTATCGACCTTGCCGACCTTCGCGATTGGAAGGTCGCCGAAACGATCGCGCACGAGCGAGAGCGCGTCCTCCCTGCTGCGGCCGGTTACGCCGGCGCCAAGGCCCAATCCGATTGGCGGGTTCTCGAAGTCGATCCAAAAGACTTCCATCACCCCGCCGCCCTCTTCAGCGCCAGGCGCACCAGCTCGTTCAGCCCCGCCCCCTCGCCCAGCTCGGCCTGCGCATGGGCGACGGCACTGGCGGCCACGGCGGGTTTGAAGCCAAGGTTCTGCAGCGCGGAGACGGCGTCGGCGCTGGCGCTGCCTGGTTGCGAGACCGCCGCCAGCGAGACGCCCGCGGGCGCTCCGGGTAGCGCGCCCGCCTTGTCCTTGAGCTCGTTGACGATCCGCGCCGCCAGCTTCGGCCCGACGCCCTGCGCCCTCGCCACTTGCGCGGCGTCGCCGGCGGCGCAGGCGCGTTGCAGGTCGTCGGGGGTGAGCGCGGAGAGGATCGCGAGGGCGACCTTGCTGCCGACGCCCTGCACCGTGGTCAGCAGGCGGAACCAGTCGCGCTCGGTGCCTTGCACGAAGCCGAGCAGGCGCATGTCGTTCTCGCTGACCTGGAGGTCGGTGAAGACCGTGACCTCGTCGCCCGCGATGCCCAGCGCCGACAGGGTCTTCGACGAGCAATGGACCAGGTAGCCGACGCCCTGGACGTCGATCACCGCCCAGTCCGCCCCCGTCTCGTCGAGCCGCCCCGTCAGCTTGGCAATCATGGTTTGTTCCTGCCGAGTCGTCGCGGATTTGGGAAGGCCCGGCGGGGGCGTGTCCCCGGCCGAAGCTGACGCTTCTGACACTTGTGACACGGTCCTCGGCCGAAATGGCCCGAAACCGTCGCCTTGCGGCCGAAAACTGTCGCCTTGCGCGCTAAAGTGTCGCCTTGCGCGCGGCCAAGGGTGTCGCCTTGCATGGCAAGGGAGAGAGCAGAATTCCAAGGCGCGGCGCAAGTCATCCGCTGGGCATGGCAGATTGGAACAAAGTAGGAAAATGGTTTCACGCGGAGACGCAGAGGCGCGGAGAGCTGACCCCTATGTTCGTCATCCCTGCGAACGCGGGGACCCAGTTGCCTCTGCGGCGATATGAGAGCCGACTGGTTCCCGCTTTCGCGGGAATGACGAAGGAAGGGAGCGATGACCACTCTGCGCCTCTGCGCCTCTGCGTGAACCAAAAATTGGACACGCCGCGTCAATTCGGCAAAAGCGCGGCCCATGAGCGTCAACACCTTCGGCCGCGTATTGCGGATGACCACCTGGGGCGAGAGCCATGGGCCGGCCCTGGGCGCCATCGTCGACGGGTGCCCGCCGGGGCTGGAGCTGGCGGAAACGGACATCCAGCCGTTCCTCGACGCGCGCAAGCCCGGAACCAGCAAGTTCACCACCCAGCGGCGTGAGGCGGACCTTGTGAAGATCCTGTCCGGCACGTTCGAGGGGCGGACCACGGGCACCCCGATCGCGCTGCAGATCGAGAACACCGACCAGCGCAGCAAGGACTATTCCGAAGTCGCCAAAGCCTATCGTCCCGGGCATGCCGATTACGCCTACGACGCCAAGTACGGCTTCCGCGACTATCGCGGCGGCGGGCGCAGCTCGGCGCGCGAGACGGCGGCGCGCGTGGCGGCAGGCGCGGTGGCGCGGCTGGTGATTCCGGAAGTGACGATCACCGCCTACGTCAGCGAGATTGGCGGCGACAAGATCGACCGCGAGGCGTTCGACGACGCGCAGATCGGCGAGAACCCGTTCTTCTGCCCCGATTCCTGGGCCGCGAGCCGCTGGGAGAAGCTGGTCGACGAGGCGCGGCTCGCCGGCTCCTCATTGGGCGCGGTGGTCGAATGCGTCGCAACGGGTGTCCCGGCCGGATGGGGCGCGCCGATCTACGGCAAGCTCGACGCCGATCTCGCCGCGGCGATGATGGGCATCAATGCGGTCAAAGGAGTAGAAATCGGCGACGGCTTCGCGGCGGCAGCGTTGCGCGGCGAGGAAAACGCCGACCCGATGCGCCCCGGCGAGGACGGCCCGGAATTCGCCGCCAACCACGCGGGCGGCATCGCCGGCGGCATCTCGACCGGCCAGCCGGTAGTGGTGCGCGTGGCGTTCAAACCGACCAGCTCGATCCTGATTCCGCAGGACACGATAACCCGCGAAGGCGAAGCGACCCAGCTTGCGACCAAGGGGCGCCATGACCCTTGCGTCGGCATCCGCGGCACTCCCGTCGTCGCGGCGATGATGGCCCTGGTGCTGGCCGACCACAAGCTGCTTCACCGGGCGCAGTGCGGCTGACCTGATCGCTCTCCTTGATCGAAAAAACCGATCACCCCGACCGGATTGTTTCGCTGGCGCTGCGCCGCAGCATTTCTTAGTTCGCACTCGCACAAAGTTTTCAACCCTCTCCGCAGGAGCGATTTTTTCATGGGTATCATCGGCAGCAAGATCCAGCCGTTCAAGGCAACCGCGTTCCAGGCCGGTAAGCCGTTCTTCGACGTCACCGACCAGGACCTCGCGGGCAAGTGGGCGGTGTTCTTCTTCTATCCGGCCGACTTCACCTTCGTCTGCCCGACCGAGCTAGAGGATCTCGGCGAGCATTACGACATGCTGCAGAAGCTGGGTGTCGAAGTCTATGCGGTGTCGACCGACACGCACTTCAGCCACAAGGCCTGGCACGACACGTCGGAGAAGATCGGCAAGCTCAAGTACGCGTTCCTCGGTGACCAGATGCACACCCTGTCGAACAACTTCGGCGTGCTGCGCGACGGCGTCGGCCTGGCCGACCGGGCGACTTTCGTCGTCGATCCGGACGGCGTGATCCAGATCATGGAGATCACCTGCGAGGGCGTCGGCCGCAACGCCAACGAGCTGGTGCGCAAGATCCGCGCCGCGCAGTACGTGCGCAACCATCCGGGCGAGGTCTGCCCGGCCGCGTGGGAAGAAGGCGCCGAGACGCTCGCGCCTTCGCTCGACCTCGTCGGCAAGTTCTGAGCTTTCGGCCGCCGCGATGCGGCCGACGAGGCCCGGAGCGCACCCATCACCCGACCCCCGCGCGCCGGGGCTCCCAATCCTCCCCGGCACGGGGAGGGGGACCACCCGAAGAGTGGTGGAGGGGGCTCGCCGCAACCACAGCGCTAGGAGGATAGCCCCCTCCACCGCGCTTCGCGCGGTCCCCCTCCCCATCCTGGGGAGGAGTTAGGAGTTTTTTCAATGCTCGACGCCGGCATGAAGGACCAGTTGCGCCAGCACCTCGCGCTGTTGCGCGAGCCGATCGAGCTCGTCGCTTCGCTCGGCGACGACGCGAAGTCGGCGCAGATGCGCGAGCTGTTGAGCGAGATCGCAGGGCTGAGCGACAAGGTGTCGGCCGCCTTCGACGGCGACCACGAGCGCAAGCCCAGTTTCGTGATCCGCAGCGGTTCCGATGCGGCGAAATGGGTTCGCTTCGCCGGCTTGCCGATGGGCCATGAGTTCACGTCGCTGGTTTTGGCGCTGCTCTGGACGGGCGGGCATCCACCGAAGATCGCCGACGACGTCCTGCAGCAGATCGCCGACCTCGAAGGCGATTTCGCGTTCGAGATGTATTTCTCGCTGTCGTGCCACAACTGCCCGGACGTGGTGCAGGCGCTGACGCTGCTCGCCCTCAACAATCCGCGGGTGACCGCCACGCTGATCGAAGGCGGCACGTTCCCCGACGAAGTCGAACGCCGGGGCGTGATGGCGGTACCGGCAACCTTCCTCAACGGCGAGATGTTCGCCAGCGGCAAAATGGGCGTGGAGGAAATCCTCGCCAAGCTCGACACCGGTGCCGCAGACAAGGCGGCAGCGAGGCTGGCCGAAAAGGACCCGTTCGACGTGCTGATCGTCGGCGGCGGGCCGGCGGGCGCGGCGGCGGCGATCTACACCGCGCGCAAGGGTTTCCGCACGGGCATCGCCGCGGCGCGTTTCGGCGGCCAGGTACTCGACACGCTCGGGATCGAGAACTTCATCTCGGTCAAGTACACCGAAGGGCCCAAGCTGGTCCGCGAGCTCGAAACCCATGTCGTCGAAAACGGGGTCGACGTGATGAACCTCGCCGAGGCGGCACAGCTTATCCCGGCCAAGCGACCCGGCGGCCTGCACGAAGTCGTGCTCGAGAACGGCGCGGCGCTGTCGGCCCGCGCGGTGATCCTCGCTACCGGCGCGCGCTGGCGCAATCTCGGCGTGCCCGGCGAATTCGAGTACCGGAACCGCGGCGTCGCCTATTGCCCGCACTGCGACGGCCCGTTGTTCAAGGGCAAGCGCGTGGCGGTGATCGGTGGCGGCAATTCGGGCGTCGAGGCGGCGATCGATCTCGCCAATATCGTCGGCCACGTCACCCTGATCGAGTTCGATGCGGGCCTGCGCGCCGACCAGGTGCTGCAGGACAAGCTGCGCAGCCTGCCGAACGTCGACATCCGCCTTTCGGCGCAGACTACCGAGATCCTGGGCGACGGCGAGCGCGTCAGCGGCCTAGTCTACAAGAACCGTGTTTCGGGACAGGAGCACAACGTCGAGCTGGAGGGCGTGTTCGTGCAGATCGGCCTCGTTCCCAACACCGAATGGCTCAAGGACTCCGGGCTGGAGCTGTCGAGGTACGGTGAGATCGAGATCGACGCCAAGACGGCGACCAATCTTCCGGGCGTGTTCGCGGCCGGCGACGTGACCACCGTGCCCTACAAGCAGATCGTGATCGCGATGGGCGAAGGATCGAAGGCGGCCCTGACCGCGTTCGACTACCTCATCCGCAACGCACCGGCCGACGATATCGCCGAAGCGGCCTGAACCGTTTCGGGCACCGGCTCCACATAGCTTACGGGAGGTGGCGTGGCCGATCCGGCCATTGGCGGAGGGGTTCCGCAGCCCCCTTTCCTCTCCGTCGCAGCCCGGATCTGTTCGCCATCTCCTTGAAACCCAGCATCACACCCTGCGCCTGAGCACCAGGTAGAGCGCTCCGGCCCCGCCATGGCGGCGGTGCGCCGGGCGGACCGCGGCTATGTCCGCGCCGTGCGGTCCCGCCGCCAGCCAGTCGAGCACTTTGGCGCGGATCGCTCCGCGCTTTTTGCCGCGATCGGCGGCATCGGCCGGACGCGGGTTGCCGGTGATCAGCAGCACCAATCGAGCACCCATCGCCTTGGCCTGCATCAGGCCTGCGTCGAGCCTGCGATGCGCCTGGTCCAGCGAGTGGCCGTGGAGATCGAGAGTAAAGTCGGGTGGAAGCAGTCCGCTTTTCAAGCGCCGGTCCCAATGCGAATCGAGGCCAGAACCCGCCCCCGCAAGCGGGAGAGGGGGGCCACCGGCCGCCGGCCGGGGGTGGAGGGCCAAGCGCGCTCCATGGTTCCCCTCCCGCTTGCGGGAGGGGTCAGGGGTGGGTGAGTCCGGCTCTTGCGTCACGAGCCCACCCCCGGCCCCTCCCGCAAGCGGGAGGGGAGGGACAAGCGGCACCACAGTCTCGGTCACCTTGCGCCACAGCGCCGCCTCGGTCGCGCTGAGCCCTCGCGGCGGCTTCACCGGCTCCTCAGCCGCGCGAGCGTTCCCTTCGGGAGCAGCAGCAGCGCGCGGCCGGTGTCGTTCATACCGCCGGCGATCGTCTCGGCCTCGTCGCCCGCGCCCCAGAAGCTGTCGAAGCGGTTCGGGCCCTTGATCGCGCCGCCGGTGTCCTGCGCGATCCACAGGCCGTGCAGCTCGTGCCGGTCGCCGCCCCACAGGAGCACCGGCGCGCCGAGCGGGACGAACGCGGGGTCCGCCGCGACCGAGCTTTCGCGCCGCACGGGCACCTCGAGCGCGCCCAAGGGCCCGTCGCCGGTCAGCTCGCGGAAGAAGATCCAGCTTTCGTTCTCGCGCATGATCGCGCGGCCCTCGCCGGGGTGGTCGCGCAGATATTGGACGATGCCCTGCATCGAAGTCGCGTACGGCGTGCCCGGGCCGATCAGGCCGCGCTCGCGCATCGGCCGGCCGATCGCCGTGTAGCCGCCGCCGTTCTGCCCGGCGTAGCCGATGCGGATCACGTCACCTTCGGGCGTGATCAGCCGGCCCGAGCCCTGGATCTGCAGAAAGAAGAACTCGATGGGATCGGCCACCCAGGCGATCTCGAGCCCCTTACCGGCGAGCGCGCCATCTTCGATCTCGGCGCGGGTGAAGTAAGGCACGAACCTGCCGCGTTCGTCGAAGCGGCCGAGCGGGGCACGGCCGGTGCGCTGGTCGGGCGGCGTCTCGGCCGGCCAGTCGCGTACAAGATCGGGCGGGAGGCGATAGACCGGCACATCGTAGCCTGGCCGGCGCGTGCGGCTGCCGGCGATCTCGGGCTCGAAATAGCCGGTCACGTGGCTTTCGCCGTCGCCGACCGCGACCGTCTCGAACTGCGCCTCGAAGAACTCCTGCGTGCCACCCGCGGGCCAGCTCGCCGCGGCAGTGCAGGCCGCCTGCCAGTCCTCGCCGCGCGTCAGGCCGCTGGCATCGGTCCGGGCGACGAGCTTCGGGCATGATTCGCGGAACGAGGCGAGCGCCGCTTCGGCATCGGACAGCGCAATCCGCAGATCTCGGACGGCCGGGCCCTTGCGAAGTCCCGCGGCGACAGCGTTGGCGGGTGTTGGAGCGGGAATTTCGTCGCGCGGACTGACGCAGCTTGCCAGCAGAGCAAGCGCGGCGAGGCTCGCTAGCTTGCGCCCTCCCCACCTCACGCCGGAGTCAGCCTTCGTCGGTTTCGTCGAGCAGCCAGTCTGGGTCGGCGCTGTCCACGTTGCGCGAGAAGGTCCACACGTCGCGGCTTTCGATCGCATCGTCGAGCGAACCGGCGACGACGTTGCCGTCCTTGTCGCGAATCACCGAGGCAATGTCGGCGACGAACGACACCGCGATACGGGCGGTGCGACCATCGAGGGCAGCGCTATGGACCAGCGTGTCTTCGATGCGGATCAGCCGGTTGTCGAGGGTCTCGCCCGCCGCCTCGCGCGCGGCGATCGCCGCGGCGAAGCTTTGATAGACGTCGTCGTCGCACAGCTGGCGCAGCTCTTCCTTGTCGCCGCGCCAGAATGCTTCGAGCACCATACCATAGGCTGCCTTGGCGCCTTCGAGGAAGGTCAGGAGGTCGAAGCGGCGGTCCGCCGCGCTGATTTCGCGCAGGCCCTGCTCGATCGCGGGTGCGAAACCCGCGATTTCGCGGTTGCGGCGCGGCAGCTCGGCCACGGGCGGCGCGACCGGACGCGGGGCCTGGCCGCTCTCGCCCCGCTCGAAGCGAGTCGGCACGGGCTCTTCCTCGTGTTCGGCGCGACGGCCCAGCACCGAATAGAGCCTGAGGCCGAGGAAGGCCGCGATCATGGCAAGGATGACGATTTCGATGATCAACTCAACGTGTCCCAAGCTGCCGGTGGAGGCTCGAAGCCGGCCTCCGCGCCGGCTGAAAAGCAATCGTGCCCGAAATAGGTGCCAAATACAAATGAACAACTCCTGTCCAGCGCTTCCGCTCCCTGTTTGTGTGCGGTTTTTGACGCAGCGTTGCGGCCGAGCCATGCCAGTGCTAGCGGCGGGCCAATTCCCACGCATCCAATCCGAAAGACACACCCAGCATGGCCGAAGAAGGCGACGTCCTCACCAACCTCGACACCGACAACGGCAATGGAGGAAACGGCGCGGACACGCAGCCGGTCGCCGGGCTGCTGTCCCAGTACATCAAGGACTTGTCGGTCGAGAACCCAAAGGCGCCCGAAAGCTTCCAGTGGACCGAGCAGCCGCAGATCGACGTCCAGTTCAACATCGGCGCGCGCAAGGTCAACGACGAGATCAGCGAGATCGAGCTCAAGGTTTCGGCTTCGGCCAAGACCAGCCAGGGCACGGCCTATATCGTCGAGCTCGCCTATTGCGGCCTCGTCGGCATGCGCAACATGAGCGACGAGCAGATGCACGCCTTCACGTATGCCGAGGCGCCGCGGATCCTGTTCCCGTTCGCCCGCCGGGTGATCGCCGATGCGGTGCGCGACGCGGGCTTCCCGCCACTGCTGCTCGACCCGATCGACTTCACCGCGCTGTATCTGCAGCAGCTGCAGCAACGCCAGCAGGAAGGCGTCGACGTGTTCGGCGCCGGCGCTGGCGGCGAGGGCTGATCCGCACGGCCGGCTGAGGTTGGCCGCGTGAGCAGCCTCGTCAAGAACGTCGGCACGATCGGCGGGCTGACCGCGGTCAGCCGCGTGTTCGGCTTCGCGCGCGACATGCTGCTCGCGCGCGTGCTCGGCGCCGGTCTCGCGGCGGACGCCTGGCAGCTAGCGTTCACGCTACCCAACACGTTCCGCCGGCTGTTCGCCGAGGGCGCGTTCTCGGTGGCGTTCGTGCCGATGTACACGCGCGAGCTGCACGGCGAGGGAGGGGGTAACGAGGCCGCCGACCGCTTCGCCGGCGATGTGCTGGCGGTGTTTATATGGGTCCTGCTCGGCTTCTCCGCGCTGGCGATGCTGGCAATGCCGGGAATCGTCTGGCTGCTGGCGCGCGAGTACCAGGACGTGCCGGGCAAGTTCGAGCTGGCGGTGAGCCTGTCGCGAATAACCTTTCCCTATCTGATGCTGGTCAGCCTGGTGGCTATGCTGTCGGGCCTGCTCAACGCGCGCTCGCGCTTCGCGCCGGGCGCGGTCGTGCCAGTGCTGCTGAACGTCGTCCTGATCGGCGGCATCCTGGCCGGCTCGTACTTGCGAGAGAACCACGGCGGCGGCGATGTGACGGTCGCCTATTCCCAGGCGGTCGCGCTCGCCTTGGCCGGTGTAGCACAGCTCGCCTACATGGCTTGGGCGACACGCAAGGCCGGCGTCCGCCTGCGCATCAAGTTTCCGAGCTTCACGCCGCAGGTGAAGCGCTTGTGCATGCTGATGCTGCCGGCGACGTTCGGCGCGGGCGTCTATCAGATCAGCCAGCTGGTCGACACGTTCTTCGCCACCAGTCTGCCGCAGGGCTCGCTGACATTGCTCAAGATGGCCGATCGGCTGAACCAGATGCCGCTGGGCATTTTCGGGATCGCGCTCGGCACGGCGATCCTGCCGGCGCTCGCGCGTTTCATCCAGGCGGGCGACAACCGCGAGGCGCAGCGGCTGCAGGCAAATGCAGTCGAAGTCGGAACCCTTTTGACGCTGCCCGCCGCCGCGGCGCTGGCGATTTGCGCGCCTGCCTTCACCGACGCGTTCTTCCTGCAAGGCAAGATGACCGCGGCGGACACTGCGATCATGGCGAACATCGTCACCGCCCTGGTCGCCGGCCTGCCTGCCTATGTGCTGGTCAAGGTGTTCCAGCCGGCCTTCTTCAGCCGCGAGGATACGCGAACCCCGGTTTGGGTTGCGGCGGGCGTGTTGCTGATCAACATCGCACTCAACTTCTACGTCGTGCCGCGCTACGGTATTGTCGGCTTGGCCGGAGCGACGGCGTTTACCGCTACGCTCAACGTGCTGACGCTTTATGCTATTTTGCAGTGGCGTGGCTGGTTCCATTTCACCGGCAAGCTCGCCGGACGCATCGCCCGCCAGCTCGTGGCTACCGCCGCGATGAGCGCGCTGCGGTGGTGGCTGACGCCCCGGCTCGCCGACCGCTTCGGTGGCGACGTGATCGAGCGGGTGTGGTCGATCACGCTATTGGTGGGGGTAGGCGCGGGCGCGTTCTTCCTCATCGCCTGGGCAATCGGCGCGATCGACAAGGACCTGATCGCGCAAGTAAAGCGCAAGCGTCCGGCCGAGCCGGTCAACCTGTCCGAGTAGGCTTTCAGTCGCGTCCGAATGTGCTATCGCGCGGGCGATGAACCGTTCCGCCGCCTTCTTGCGTAAGCGCTCGCGCCTCACCGGGCGCAGCCGGGCGGCCTGGCGATGGCCGAGCAGCGTCTCATTCTGAGCGCCGCGCCCGAGGCCGTCGGGCACCTCGTTTTTCCAGTTTCGAAGTAAGGCCATTACCATGCGCGTCGTTTCCGGCATCCAGCCTACCGGCTCCCTTCATCTCGGCAATTACCTCGGCGCCATCCGCAACTGGGTGCGCATGCAGAACGCCATGGAGCCGGGCAGCCAGTGCCTGTTCTTCCTTGCCGACCTCCACGCGATCTCGATGCCGCACTCGCCCGCGGAGCTGAAGGCCGCGACGCTGGAAATGGCTGCCGCGCTGGTCGCCTGCGGTATTGATCCGGATCGCTCGATCCTGTTCAACCAAGCCCAGGTCCCGGCCCACGCCGAGCTTCAGTGGCTCCTCAACGGCACCGCGCGGATGGGTTGGCTGAACCGGATGACCCAGTTCAAGGACAAGGCCGGCAAGCATCGCGAAGGTGCCAGCATTGCGCTGTTCACATATCCGGTGCTGCAGGCGGCCGACGTGCTCCTTTACCAAGCCACACACGTGCCGGTCGGCGAGGACCAGAAGCAGCATCTCGAACTTGCGCGCGACATCGCGCAGAAGTTCAACAACGACTTCTGTCCCGAAGACGCACCATTGTTCACCCTGCCCGACCCGATCATCCCGCCCGGCGCGGCGCGGATCATGAGCTTGCGCGACGGCACCGCGAAGATGAGCAAGTCGGACCCTTCGGACATGAGCCGCATCAACCTCGCCGACAGCCCGGACGAGGTTATGAAGAAAGTGCGCAAGGCGAAGACTGATCCGGAACCGCTGCCGAGCGATGAAGGCGGCCTCGCGGGCCGAGCCGAAGCGCTCAATCTGGTGACGATCTACGCCGCGCTTGCCGACCGCTCGGTGCCGGAGGTGCTGCAGGCTTATGGCGGGCAGGGCTTCGGGACCTTCAAGCAGGCGCTCGGCGAGCTGATGGTCGACACCATGGCGCCGATCAGCGCGCGCTTCACGGGCCTTCTCGAGGACCGCGAAGCGCTCGACGCGATCCTCGCCCGCGGCGCGGCCAAGGCGCGGCAGCTCGCCGGCCCGACGCTGGCGGCCGCCTATGATGCGTTGGGGCTGCTGCGGGGGTAGGCATGACGAAGCGCATCGGGCGGATCGAGGAGATCGATGAACCGGCTCCCGCGCACTCCGCGCTCGTGGGCCCGGAGATCGCCCGTCTCAGCGCGACCGCGAAGGGCCAGGGCCGATTCGAGGGCCTGCCCAACGCGATGCTCGGGGCGGCGTTCTCCGGGTTCGTTGCATTCGGGGTTCCCTACTGGCTTTGGAAACAGCTCGCACCGGTCGATCGGCCGCAGGACCACAAAGCCTATTTCGTCGCGCTGGGCGTCGCCGTTGGCCTCTATGTCCTGATCGCGCTTCTCCGCGCGCTTGGATCGTGGACGGGCTATATTCGCGAGCAAGCGACGAAAGCGCGCCAAGACCTGGCCGGGGGTGTTGCGCATGAGCTCGAGCTGGCAATTTCTCGCGTGGCCGAGATCGTGGAGCACGAGGACGAAGGCGCCGGCTTCTTCCTTGAGCTCGCCGACGGCCGCGTGCTGTGCCTGATCAGCCAGGACCTCTACGAATACGCGAGCGACTTCGATCTCGAGGAAGGCGTGGAGGATAGGCGAAACGAATTTCCGCAGAGCCGCATCCGCTACCGCTATGCTCCGCACTGCGGCATGTTGCTCGACCTGACCGGGATCGGTGAGCCTCTGCGTCCGTTCGGCAAGGTCAAGACCACGGGCCGGTTCTTCGAGAAGGACAAACAAACTGGCCGGCGCACTTACACAGGCCCCGAGGACGGCATGGTCTACGAGGGCCCGCTCGAAGCCACGCTCGCAGCCTTCAAGTACAAGCTCCAGCCGCTCTAGTCCGCGGGCTTTGTTAACGCTATCATCCCCGAAAAAAGGGGAGACGGAGATGCGCAAGGCAATCGCGCTGGCGGCTATCGCCGCGCTGTGGGCGGCCGCGGCACGAGCGGAACCGGTCGGCGAATTCGGCAACCATGCCGATGTCGGCGAGGTCTCCACCCCGGGCAGCGCGACTCACTCCGACGGCAGCTACCGGATGTCCGCCAGCGGCGCCAACATCTGGGGCAGTGAGGACGCGTTCCATTATGCCTGGACCCAGCGTTCGGGCGACTTGCATATCGCCGCCGACATCGCCTTCGAAGGCGCCGGAGTCGACCCGCACCGCAAGGCCGGGGTGATGATCCGCCAGAACCTCACCCCCGGCTCACCTTATGCCGACGTGATGGTCCACGGCGACGGCCTGGTCTCGCTGCAGTACCGCGAGGTGCAGGACGGGCCGACCCGGCAGATTGTCTCCACGCTGAGCCACGCACGCCGCGTGCGGCTCGAGCGCGAGGGCGACTTCGTGTACTTCTCGGTCGCCGGCGAGGACGGCGTGCTGCGTCACGCCGGCGGCAGCTTCCGTATCGCGCTCCAGGCACCATACCTGGTCGGCCTGGCGCTTTCGGCGCACAACGACGCGGTCACCGAGACGGCGACGTTCTCAAACGTCGAGCTGACCGTGCCGCAGCTCGCCTACGTTCCCGACACGGGCTACGCGGCGCAAGTCGAGGCAACGCTCGAGGTGATCGACCTCGATGACGGCAACCGCCGCGTCGTCCGCCACTTCGACACCAAGATCGAAGCGCCCAACTGGAGCCGCGACGGCAAGGATCTGATCTACAACAGCGGCGGTCGGATCTGGCGGATCCCGGTCGAAGGCGGCGAGCCGGCGGAAATCGACACCGGGCGCCACATCGACAACAACAACGACCACGGCCTCTCGCCCGACGGCTCGCAATTGGTCATCTCGGACCAGATCGAGGCGGACAACCTGAGCCGCATCCATTTGGTCGCGCTCGACGGCTCCGCGCCAGTCCGGACGGTGGTCGACGATCCCGCGGCACGCTCGTACTGGCACGGCTGGTCGCCCGACGGCGCGACGCTCGCCTACGTCCGCGTCGGCCTCGACGGGAGCTATGACATCTGGGCCAAGAAGATCGCCGGCGGCGATCGCTATCCGCTGATCGTAAGTCCCGGCATCGACGATGGGCCGGAGTACTCGCCCGACGGACGGTATCTCTATTTCAACTCGACCCGCAGCGGGGCAATGGCGTTGTGGCGCGCCAACGCTGACGGAAGCGACCCCGTGCAGCTGACGTTCGACCCGGCACGGCGCGACTGGTTTCCGCATCTGTCGCCCGACGGAAGGTCGATCGTCTACGTCTCGTTCGGTGACGATATCGCGCTGGGTGACCACCCGCCAAACCGCGAGGACGTGCAGCTGCGACTGATGCCGGCCGATGGGAGCGCGCCGCCCGAGATCCTGACTCGTCTGTTTGGCGGCCAGGGCACAATCAACGTTCCGAGCTGGTCGCCGGACGGCAGGCAGATCGCCTTCGTGAGCTATCGGCTGAAACGGTGAGGTGTTCGTGCACCTCACCCACTGAAAAACCACGATTTTTCCGTCGCTTGCGTTCAAGTGCTATTCAGCCCGGCGTCTTTATGACACGCTCTATCGATGACAGCCTCGTGCCCGGTTGAGGGGAGCGCTGGGCTGCTCACCTGTCATTCGGAAGAGAGTCTAGAGATGAGCACATTCACCAACTTGGCGCGGGGTATCAAATGGGCCCTCGTGCCGCTCGCGCTGGCCGGCCTTGCCGCCTGCGCCACGCCGTTCCGCGCCGACGTGGAACGGTTCCAGTCCGCGCTGCCCGCGCCTGCCGGGCAGACCTTTACGGTCGTTGCCGACGATCCGGGCCTCGCCGGCGGCATCGAGTTCCGCCATTATGCGCAGCTCGTCGCCGACCGTATGGCCGCGCTCGGCTACACCCCTGTCAACAACCCATCCGATGCGCAGCTCGTGGTGCGCTTCGACTACGGCGTCGACAACGGGCGCGAGCGGGTGCGCTCGGTTCCGGGTTTCCGGGACCCCTTCTATTCTTCGTGGTACGGATATCGGCCGATTGTCTACCGCACGCCCACCGGTCCGCGCGTTGGCTATATCCCGTACCGTCCCTGGGGCTGGGGCTGGAACGACAGCTTCTTCGGCGACGACGAGATCTATAGCTACACCGTCTATACCAGTGGTGTCGAAATGAAGATCGACGACGGCCGCAGCGGCCAGCGGCTGTTCGAAGGCAACGCCCAGGCGGTTTCGACCTCGAACCGCTTGCAGTACCTGGTGCCGAACCTCGTCGAAGCCATGTTCACCGGTTTTCCGGGCAACTCGGGAGAGACGGTGCGCATCTCGGTAGCGCCCGAGGATCAGCCGGTGCGGCGCGCCAGCCGCTGATCTGCTAGCCAAGACATTCCCGGGGGCGGATTACGATCCGCCCCTGACCTCTCGGCGGGTCCGCACGGACCCGCCTTCATTTTGCGCACGGGGATGCTTCGCCGCGCCTTGGCACAAATACCTAACCCCTTCGACTTCGGATGGTAAGTCGCTGCACCGCAAAGCCTGGGACGAAACACTAGTCGAGACCGTCCCATGCCCCCGCAAGCACAGAGCAATTTCGACCGTCGGTTCCGCATGCGCGTGCTGTTGCCGGGAGCGGTGATCCTGTTGGCTACGGCAATCCTGTGCGGCGGAGCGCTGATCGCCGCCGGCCGCGGCACCGATACAATGTCGTTGGAAGCCCAAAAGCTGGAGGTTGGGCGTGCGATCACTCTCGGTTTGGATGAGCTGTCGCTGGCGCAGGAGTCCGTCGGCCTGTGCGAAGAGTGCATCGACAAGGCCGCGTCGGGCGATCTGGACCGGGCATGGCTGAACGAAAACATCGGCTTCCGATTGTTCGATCTTTACGGCGTGCACGAGACCTATCTTCTCGACGGCGCCGACCGGCCAGTCTATGCCTCCGTGAAGCGCCGGCAGGTCGCCCCGTCGGCCTTCGAGCACGTCGCGCCTTCCGTGATCCGTTTCGTCAAGCTCGCGCGCGGCGAGATCAAACGACCGAGCGGACGAAGCAATCTCAACGAACGACTTCCCGGTTCACCGCCCGCGCCGGTAACCTTTCCGTCCATACCAGGCCTTTCGGATGAGCCGATCACGTTGTTCCCGACCGTGCGTACCGGAGCGGACGTGATCCATGCGACCGACATCGTGAGGATCGGCGATCGTATCGCTCTCGCCAGTGCGATGCGCATGGCATCTACGGACGGTGACGACGCAAGCACGACAGCCCAGGCGCCTATGCTGGTCAACCTGCGCTATCTCGACGATCAGTTCCTGCTCGAAGCCTCGAGAGAAAACTACCTTCCCGACCCGCGCCTGGCGAATTCGCCCGAGCTGCACGAGGGTGAGACCCGAGTGCCATTGATGGACAGCGACGGCGCGCAACTCACCAACTTCTTCTTCAAGCCGGTGCTCGCCGGAAGCGTGATGATCAACCAATTGCTGCTTCCCGCCGCGGGCATGTTCCTCGTGGTCGCGTTCCTGGTGCTGCTGATGTCGCTCAAGCTGCGCGGCCTGATGAAGCAGGACGACGAACACGTCCGTGAGCTCAAGCAGGCCCATCTCGAGCTCAAAGCCAAGGAAGCGCAAGCCTATCACCTGGCTTATCACGACGTGCTGACCGGCCTGCCCAACCGCGCGCTATTCAACGACAAGGCCGAGCAGGCGTTGATCCGTGCACGGCATGGCGAGAAGGCGGCGATCCTGCTGCTCGACCTCGACCGCTTCAAGAACGTCAACGATCGGTTCGGCCATCTCGCAGGTGACGCGCTGATCCAGGAGGTCGCTCGCCGTCTGACCAACGTGATCGATGGTAATGGGACCGTCGCGCGCCTCGGCGGCGACGAGTTCGCGATCCTCCTCGGCGAGCAAATTCTGGCCGAAGGGATCGAGAGCACGCTGGACCTCATCCTGGTCGAGATGCATCGCCCGTTCGAGATCCTGGGCAACCAGGCGCATGTTGGCGTCAGCATCGGAGTGGCACTGGCGCCCGAATACGGCACCGACCGCACCGATCTGATGCGCAAGGCCGACATCGCGCTTTACCGTGCCAAGGAAGAAGGGCGCGACTGTTATCGCTACTTCACCGAGACGATGGACGAAACAGTCCAGCTGCGCCTGGTGCTTGAAAGCGACCTGCGCAAAGCGCTGGCCACGGGAACCGGGCTCAGCGTCCATTATCAGCCGTTGGTCGATTCGCGCGGCGGCACCACGATGCCGAACGTGTAG
>CBHCZH010000002.1:0-53509 GCA_965977975.1 uncultured bacterium | reverse complement strand
GATCGCGACCGCGATGGTCTCACCCATTTGCCCGCGCGTGCACGTCCGCCACAGCCGTTGGATGCCAGTGCGCGACTGGCGCGCACTGGGCGTCATTCCGCAGGGCCAGATCGGCGACGACGTCATGGCTTCGCTGTTCGAGCCCGACGGTCCCGCCGCGCCAAGCTACCTCTTAACGCAGAATTATAGGGTCATCCTCGAATATAACTGCTCGAACTACTACGCGATGAGTGTGGGGTTGCTTGCAGATGAGATTGCCCGCTGATGGCCGCCAGGCCCGCTACCTAACCCTCGCCGCCGGGCTGATCCCGGCGCTGGCGCTCGGCGCCTGCGGTGTCGCCGAGGGCGGTTCGCGGGAGCTGGCCTCTGCCTCCACGCCTTCTCAGGGCCCCCAAGGTGACTACCCCGTGGTCGTCGGCGAACCGTATTCCGTCGCCGGAACCGCTTACACGCCTGAGGACGTGCTCAACTACGACCAGGTCGGATACATTGTGACCGACCAAGCTGGCGGCAACGGTGTTTCAGGGTCGCACCACACGCTTCCGCTGCCGAGCTACGTCGAAGTGACCTCGCTCGAGACCGGACGTACGATCCTGGTCCGCCTAGAACGGCGGGGGCCGATGAATTCCAATGAGCTGCTGGCGCTGTCGCCGGGCGCGCTGGCGCAGCTCGGGACCGACGCAGGCAATCCGGTACGCGTGCGGCGCGTCAATCCGCCCGAGGACCAGCGTGCCTTGTTGCGTGCCGGCTATCCGGCCGAACCGCGCATCGACACGCCGATGTCGCTGGTGGAAATCCTCAAGCGCAAGCTGCCCGGGCAAGCGGCCGCACCGGTTCAAACCGCCGCCGTGCTGGTTCCACCGGTTGCGGACCCGCGTCCTGCCTCGGCGACCGCGGTTCCGACAACGTCGCAGCCCGCGCGTTCGGGCGGTGCGCCGGCGCTACCTCCGCTCGAGCCGAGGGGCACGGTCGCGGCCGCTCCCGCTCCTGCTCCTTCGTCCGCACCCGCGCGCCGGCCGGCCGCGAGCCGCGGCGCATTCGTGGTCCAGGCAGCCGCGTTCTCCACCGCCGACCGCGCCCACCGCGTAGCGCGCGTGCTCGACGGCGAGGTCATCCAGGCCGGCCAATATTTCCGCGTCCGCACCGGCCCGTTCGCGACCCGTGGAGAGGCCGAGGCCTCGCTCGCCAAGGTGCGGGCCGCGGGCTATAGCGATGCGCGAATCCTGACCAACGGCTGATCGCTGGCAGTCCTGAGGCTCCTGAGCTTGTCGGAGGGCGAAGGGCCACTCCGGCGGTAGGAGCGGAATTGAAGACTACCTCGATAGCCTTGACCGGCCTGACGGCGCTTCTCCTCGCAGCAGCGCCAGCGCACCCGCTCGTCGAGGCCGTGAATGAGCCGACATTCGACGGCGCGGCTCCCGTCGCACCCGAAATCCCGGTCGCGCTGCTGGTCGACCTATCGAGCGGCCAGACGCTGTATGAACGCGAGGCCGATCGCCGCTTCGTGCCTGCTTCGGTCACCAAAGTGATGACGGCCTACACCGCGTTCCGGCTGATCGAGGAAGGGAAGCTCTCACCTTCCACCCCGGTCGTCGTCAGCCAGGAAGTGGCCGAGCTGTGGTCGGGCGAAGGCTCGTCGATGTTCCTCAAGGCCGGCGACCGGGTGACCGTGGGTGAGCTGCTCCTTGGCGTCACCACCGTCTCGGCCAACGACGCCGCAGTGGTTCTGGCGCTGACCGCGGCGGGAATGCAGAACGATTGGCTGGAGTTGATGAACGCCAACGCAGCCGAGCTCGGCATGCGCGATACGCACTTCGGCACGCCCAACGGCTGGCCGGACGAGGGCCGCACCTATACCAGCGCGCGAGATCTGGCGATGTTGGCCGAGGCGCTGACTACTCGCTTCCCGGGCCTCTACCGCCGCTACTTCGGCCATCGCGGGATGACTTACCGCAACATCGCCCAGGCGAACCACGATCCCATCACCGGTGTGGTCGACGGGGCCGACGGGATGAAGACCGGGTTCACGCGCGAATCGGGTTACAACTTCCTCGGGTCGGCGGAGCGTGGCGGGCGGCGTCTTGTCATGGTCATTGCCGGCGCGCCGAGCGCTTCGATCCGCAACAGCACGGCGCGCGACCTGATGCGCTGGGGGTTTCAGGCGTTCGAAACGCGCGTGATCCTGCCTGCCGAGATTCCCGTCGGAGAAGCGCTCGTCCAGAACGGCGCGCAAGACACTGTTGCGCTCGAGACCGCAGGGGAAGTGCTCGCTAGCGTGCCTCCGGGCAACGCCGGAGCGGCGTCGCTGACCATCCGCTATCGCGGACCTGTCGAGGCACCCATAGCGGACGGCCAGCGAGTCGCGTTCCTGCGGGTGTCGATCCCCGGCCAGACACCGCACGATGTCCCGCTAGTCGCGGCCGAAGCTGTTCCCGAGGCCAATGCCTTCCAACGCCTCGTCAACGGCCTCGTCGGATTGATCTCGTGACGCGCGGCCGGTTTGTCGTCTTTGAAGGCGGGGAAGGGGCCGGCAAGTCGACGCAGGCGAAATTGCTCGCCGAAGCCCTGCGCGCGCGGGGCATCGAGGTGTGGCTGACCCGCGAGCCTGGCGGCACACCCGGCGCCGAAGCAATCCGAGACCTTCTGCTCGATCCGCCCGGGAAGGGCTGGCCAGCGACCGCTGAGGCGCTGTTGTTCGCAGCCGCCCGGGCGGATCATGTCGCCCGGGCGATCCTGCCCGCGATCGAGGTCGGGAGCTGGGTCGTCAGCGACCGCTTCGTCGATTCCTCGCGCGCCTACCAGGGCGGGGGCGGGGGAGTCCCCGATGCGGACGTGCTGACGCTGCACCGCATCGGCTCGGGCGGACTGCTCCCCGACATGACCTTTCTCCTCGAAGCCGCGCCGGAGCAGGTCGCGCGGCGCCTTGCCCGCCGCGACGGAGGCGAAAGCGATGCGATCGGCGGCCGCGACGCGAGCTATCACGCCCAGGTCGCCGCGGCGTTCGCGCGCTTCGCCGAGGCGGAGCCCCGCCGGTTCGTGCGCATCGACGGCAGCGGCGAGATCGAAGCAACCCATCGCCGCATCCTTGACGCGCTGGCTCCGCTGCTATGACGCTCGCAGGCCACGACGAGCCGTGGCGCGAATGGCATGCGGCGCTGGCCGGTCCGCGCCTCCACCACGGCTGGATCCTTTCCGGTCGGCGTGGCGTCGGCAAGGCGAGCTTCGCGCTCCAGGCCGCGCGCGAGCTGGTCGCCGAACCGGACTTCGCGCAGCCGAAGGGCGACCATCCCGATATCATCGTGCTCGAGCCGCTTCCGGCCACATCCGAGGACGAAAAGAAGCGCGAGGAAGGCAAACCCTACCAACTCAAGCGCAACATCACGGTCGAGCAGGTCCGCGCGATGCAGCAGCGGCTGACCACGCGGCCGACCCTCGGCACCCGTCGTGCCATCGTGATCGACCCGGCCGACGATCTTGAGAAGGGTGCAGCCAACGCCCTGCTCAAGAGCCTCGAAGAGCCGCCGGTCGGCACCTTCTTCTTCCTCGTTGCGCACCGGCTCGGGCGTTTGCTTCCCACAATCCGCTCCCGCTGCCGTGTGCTGCAGTTCCCACGCGTCGAGGCGGTTGAGATAGACGCGCTCCTGCAGCGCGAGGCGCCGCGCGCCGATGCCGCGATTCGCGAAGCGGCGATTGCGGCGGCCGCCGGCTCACCCGGCGCGGCGCTCGAGTTTGTCGAGATGGATTTGGGCGAGATCCATCGCCTCATGCGCGAGATCGCGGATCAGGGCGACCCCGATTTCAAGCGCCGTGGCCGCCTCGCCGAAGCGATCGGCGGCCGGCCGGACCGCAAGCGCCAGCTTGCCGCGATCGATCTCGCGCGCGCCGTCGTTGCGGGGCGCATCGAAACCACGCAGCGCGGCGCGATTCCCGCGCTCAGCGATACCCACGCCGAACTGGTTCGGCTCGCCGCGCAGGCGCCGACCTACAATTTCGATCCAGGCCTGCTGGTCATGGAAATCGGCACCTTGCTCGCCTCCCTTGGGGCTCCTAATGCCCCGGCGCATGGCTGAGCCTTACTATCTTACCACCGCGATCCACTACCCGAACGGCCGGCCGCACATCGGGCACGCCTACGAAACGATCGCCGCCGACGTGCTCGCGCGGTTCCAGCGTTTGCGCGGGCGCGAAGTGCGCTTCCAGACCGGCACCGACGAGCACGGTCTCAAGATGGCCCAGAAGGCACGCGATTTGGGCGTCGCGCCGCGCGATCTGGCGGACGAAATGTCAGCCTATTTCCGTGAATTGTTCGACAAGCTTCACATCTCGTACGATCGCTTCATCCGCACCACCGAATCCGAGCACCACCGCGCTAGCCAGGCGATCTGGCAGGCGATGGAGGCCAGCGGCGACTTGTACCTCGACCGCTACGAAGGTTGGTACTCGGTCCGCGATGAGGCTTACTACGACGAAAGCGAGCTGATCGAAGGGGAGGGGGGCGAAAAGCTGTCGCCGCAAGGCACCCCGGTCGAATGGACCGTCGAAGAAAGCTGGTTCTTCCGCCTCTCGAAATACCAGCAGCCGCTGCTCGAGCTCTACCGCAGCAATCCGGAATTCATTCGCCCCGAAACCCGCCGCAACGAGGTGATGCGCTTTGTCGAGGGGGGCCTGCGCGACCTCTCGGTGAGCCGGACCAGCTTCGACTGGGGCGTGAAGGTGCCGGGTGCGGAAGACCATGTGATGTACGTCTGGGTTGACGCACTCACCAACTATCTGACGGGGCTGGGGTATCCGGACGATACCGAGATGTTCCGCAGATTCTGGCCTGCTGATCTGCACCTGATTGGCAAGGACATCGTCCGCTTCCACGCAGTCTATTGGCCGGCGTTCCTGATGAGTGCAGGCATCCCGGTGCCTAAGCAAGTATTTGGCCACGGATTCCTGCTCAGTCGCGGGGAAAAGATGTCGAAGTCGGTCGGCAACGTGGTCGACCCGAACGAGCTCGCCGACCGCTTCGGCGTCGATCCGCTGCGCTACTTCCTGCTGCGGGAGTTCACGTTCGGGCAGGACGGGGGCTGGTCGCCCGAAGCGATCGTCAGCCGCAACAATGCCGAGCTCGCCAACAGCTTCGGCAACCTGGCGCAGCGCGTGCTCAGCTTTATCGCCAAGAATTGCGGCGGCGGATTCACGGCGGAGGCGCCGGTGTTGGAAACGGATCGGATCCTGCGCGCGAAGGTTCGCGAAGCGTGCGCGGCCGAACTGCCTGAGGCATTCGACAAGCTCGCCTTTGCCGCCGGTCTCGAAGCCTGGATGCAGGCCGTGTTCGCCTGCAATGCCTATATCGACGAACAGGCGCCCTGGGCGCTACGCAAGACCGATCCGGCGCGGATGGAGCGCGTGCTCGCGACTTTGTGCGGCTGCATTCGCGACCTTGCGGTGGCCGTGTCGCCGGTAACGCCGACCGCTTCCGCACGAATTCTCGACGCGCTGTGCATCCCCGCAGGCGAACGCGACTTCGCCGCGCTTGCCGCCGATGCCGCCGAGGCCGAAATCCGCGTCGATAATCCTACGCCGGTCTTCCCCCGGCTCGAGTTGCCCGAAGAGGCCGCGGCATGATGCTGGTCGATAGCCACTGCCACCTCAACTACGAGGGCTTGATCGAGGAGCAGGCCGCCGTGCTCGACCGTGCGCGCCAGGCAGGGGTCAAGGCGTTCCTCAACATCTCGACCCGCCGAAGCGAATGGGCCGACGTGGTCGGTACTGCCGAGCGCGAGCCCGACGTGTGGGCCAGCATCGGCATCCATCCTCACGAGGCCGAACAGCACGCCGATCTCGGCGAGGGCGCCTTGCTCGAGGCGGCCGAGCATTCCCGCGTCATCGCGATCGGCGAGAGCGGGCTCGACTACTATTACGACAAGTCCGACCGCGCGGTGCAGCGCGACCTGTTTCGCACTCATGCCGCCGTTTCGCGAAAAACGGGCCTGCCCCTGATCGTCCACACGCGCGACGCCGAAGACGACACCGTCTCGATCTTGCGTGATGAAATGGGGCGGGGCGCTTTCCCGGCGCTGATTCACTGCTTCACCGCCTCGGCAGGCTTTGGCCGCCAGGTGCTCGATCTCGGCCTGACGATCTCGCTCTCGGGTATAGTGACGTTCAAGAACGCCCGCGAACTGCAAGAATTTGCGAGCGAGATACCGGATGAGCGGCTGCTGGTCGAAACCGACAGTCCGTTTCTTGCGCCGGTTCCGCACCGCGGGAAGACCTGTGAGCCGGCGTTCGTGCGCAACACCGCCGAATTCGTCGCCGGGCTTCGCGGCGAGAGTGTCGAGACGCTGGCTGCCAATACGACCCGCAATTTCTATGCGCTGTTCGGCAAGGCCACGCCGTGAAGCTCGTGGTGCTCGGCTCCGGAACTTCCACCGGCGTGCCGCGCATCGGCAACGACTGGGGCGAATGCGATCCGAACGAGCCCAAGAACCGCCGCTCGCGCGTCTCGATCCTGGTCGAGAGCGACGAGGGCATGCGGCTGCTGGTCGACACCTCGACCGACTTGCGCCAGCAGTTGCTGGACAACGGGATCGACAAAGTCGACGCGGTGTTCTGGACCCACGACCATGCGGATCATTGCCACGGCATCGACGACTTGAGGCCGATGCGCTTCAGCCGCAACGCGCCGTTGCCGGGCTTCGCCTCCGAAACCACCGCGCGCAGTTTGCGCCAGCGCTTCAGCTACGTCTTCTCGGGCCGTTACGGCTATCCGACCATTGTCAAGCTCGAGACGCTCGAACTGGTCCGGATTCACGCCGGCTTCGCGATCGATTCGGTCGAGATGCCGCACGGACCTACGACGAGCACCGGTTTCCGCTTCGAAGCGGATGGAAAATCAATCGGTTACGCGACGGATTTCAGCGAGATCACCCACGAAATGGTGGCCTTGTTCAGCGAAGTCGACGTGCTCGTCACCGATTGCCTGCGCCGTGAGCCGCATCCGACGCACGCCAGCCTGGCCATCGCGCTCGACTTGTCCGAGCGTTGCCGCGCGCGAACAACGGTACTCACGCATCTCGACAAGAGCATGGACTATGCCACGCTATCGGCCGAGGTACCGGCCGGAATCCTGGTCGGCTACGACGGGATGGAACTGGCGGCGTGAACGGAACGGCGTGGGTCTCGATCATCGCACTTGCCGGATGGCTGTTCCTGGCCGTCGGTGCGTTTCGAGCTCAGCGCGTCGGCGCCGGCAAAACGTTGGTGATGGCGTTGGCGTGGGTTTCGATCTTCTTCCTGGTCGCTGCGGTATTTGCGGCCGTTTCCCCGGGGGGACGGCCCTGAACCGGACTCCATTTAACATAATATATATTATCATCCTAAGATGACTCAGCAACTCGATCGCCTCCTCCGCATCATGGCCACCCTGCGCGATCCGCAGAACGGGTGTGAATGGGATCGCGCGCAGCGCTTCGAGACGATCGTTCCGCACACGATCGAGGAAGCCTACGAAGTCGCCGACGCGGTCGCCCGCGGCGACATCGCGGAAATTCGCGATGAGCTCGGCGACCTGCTGTTCCAGGTCGTGTTTCAGTCACGCATCGCCGAGGAAGCCGGCCATTTCGCCTTCGACGATGTCGCGCGATCGATTTCCGACAAGCTCGAAACGCGCCATCCTCACATCTTCGCCGACGCGGAGCATCCAGGCGAAGCGCGCGACGAACGCTGGGAAGCGCTCAAGGCAGCCGAACGGGCGCACAAAGGCGCCGTGAGCGCGCTCGACGGGGTGGCCATTGCGTTGCCGGCGCTGCTGCGCGCCGAGAAGCTGCAGAAACGTGCCGCACGCGTGGGGTTCGATTGGCCTGATGTCATTGGTCCCGGCGAAAAGTTGGCCGAAGAAATCTCCGAACTTGCTGAAGCTTCGGAGGATAAACGTCTGGAAGAAGCTGGAGATTTACTCTTCGCGGCGGTCAACCTGGTGCGCGCGCACGGCATCAGGGCCGAGGAAGCCTTGCGCGCCGCCAACGACAAGTTCGAACGCCGCTTCCGGGCAATGGAGGCTCTCGCGGGCGGATCCCTTTCAGGTCTCACGCTCGATCAGCAGGAAGCGCTCTGGCAGCAGGTCAAGCTTGGCGAAGCCTAGACAGTCTCTTCTTTAGGAGCGCGAAACGACGAGGATCAGAAACAACTTTCCTACAGATGCTCGCGCGGCTTAGACTCGCTCAGGCTCTTTCGAATCGCCGACGTTCCAAACTGCTCCGCTGCCAAAGGGCGATGCGCGCCGCGCAGTGTAATCCTGTCACCACGTCACCCTTTGAGAGCCAACGGCCAGAAATTCAAAGGAAACTGAAGGTGACTGTCAGGGTCACAGGTGTAAAGCTTTGTAACCCGGTCCCTACCCTTCGAGCGCCTCGAAGCGGCCGAACTCCTTGTCGGTCAGCCGCACCTCGATCCGACGTTGCGGTTCGCCCAAGCCCTCGCCCAACTCTTCCTCGCCGAGAACTTCGCCGTGCCGGTGTAGCCAGGCGATCTTGCGCCCCGCGCTGGCCGGCAGCGTGATCACGTGGCGGCGCGCGCCTTTGGTCAGCAGCTCGCCGAGCCGGTCGAGCAGCCGGTCCACGCCGAAGCCGGTGACGGCGGAAAGCGGCAGGATGTCCTCATTTGCCGCGGCAAGCACCGCCAGCTCTTCGCGCCGCTCCTCGTCGAGCATGTCCCACTTGTTCCACAGCTCGAGGATCGGCATCCGGCCCTCACCTCCCTCGCCTTCGATCACGCCCAACTCGGCGAGCACGTCGATCACCTGGCGCTTCTGCGCTGCGCTGTCCGGATTGGCGATGTCGCGAACGTGAAGGATGACGTCGGCCGCGGTCACTTCCTCGAGCGTCGCCCGGAACGCCGCGACGAGCTGGGTCGGCAGGTCCGAGATGAACCCGACGGTGTCGGAAAGGATCGCCTTCTCGACGCCGGGAAGCTCGATCGACCGCATCGTCGGGTCGAGCGTCGCGAACAGCATGTTCTCGGCGATCACTTCCGCACCCGTCAAGCGGTTGAACAGCGTCGATTTACCGGCGTTGGTATAGCCGACCAACGCGATTACCGGCCACGGCGCTCTGCCCCGCCGCTCGCGATGGAGACCGCGGGTCTTGCGGACTTGCTCGAGCTCGCGCCTCAGCTTGCCCATCCGGGCGCGGATCATCCGCCGGTCAGCCTCGATCTGGGTCTCGCCGGGACCGCCGAGGAAACCAAAGCCACCGCGCTGGCGTTCGAGGTGGGTCCAGCTGCGCACCAGGCGGCTCTGCTGATAATCGAGATGGGCCAGCTCGACCTGGAGCCGGCCCTCGGCGGTCGCCGCGCGCTCGCCGAAGATCTCGAGGATCAGCCCAGTGCGGTCGATCACCTTGCGCTTGAGCTTTTCTTCCAGATTGCGCTGCTGGATCGCCGTCAGCGCGCCGTCGACGATGACAAGCTCGGCCTGCTCCTGCTCGCATTCGGTGGCGATGCGTTCGATCTGGCCCTCGCCGAACAGCGTGCCGGGCCGCACGGTGCGCACCGGCAAGATGAACGCCTCGGCGACGACGATGCCTATGGCCTCCGCCAGGCCGCCGGCTTCCTCGAGCCGCGCCTCCGGGTCTTGCGCTTGCCGCCTCCCACGGATGTCTGGGCAGATCACCAGCGCCCGGGCGCCGCGGGTAACCCCGCCTTCGAAGGCTTCGTCGACGATCAGATTTGCTCGCCTTCCTCGTCATCGAGATCGGCGGTGAGGTCGACCGGCGCGACCGGCTGGATGGTCGAGACGGCGTGCTTGTAGGCGAGTTGCACGAAGCCCTCGCGCTCGAGCAGCATGCAGAACAGGTCGTAAGCCGCGATCCGGCCTTGCAGCATCACGCCGTTGACCAGGAACATCGTCACATGGACTCCTGCGTCGCGCACCCGCGACAGGAAGATGTCCTGCAGCAAACGCTGTTTCTTGCCGCCCTCCGCGCTGCCGAACTGCGCGGCATCGACGGGAAGGCTCGGCATGATCGTGGAGATCGCGTGCTTGTAGACCAGCTGCGATTGTCCATCGCGGCGCAGCAGGATCGAAAAGTTGTCGAACCAGGTGACGATGCCCTGCAGTTTGACGCCCTTGACGAGGAACATCGTCACCGGCGTCTTCTCGCGCCTCAGATGATTGAGGAACTGGTCCTGGAGGTTGGCGGGCTTGGCGCTGTTGTTGGCGGCCGGCGGTGGCGCCGCCGGTTCCGGGGCTTCGCGCAGCCGTGGCTTTAAGGTTCCCTTGGTCATTCATCTGACTCCTTCTTGTTGGCGGCCGCTTGTGCGGTCCGCGTTCTGGCGCCTGCCCATCATGGGCAACACCGACCTTCCGCGCCGAATCTAGGCACGAGCCTGTCGTAGCGCAAATTCTAACTTCAATGTGAAGTTCCCGTGACAAATTCGGGCACTGACCCTCAATCCTTTTCGAACACGTCGGTCCGTTCGCTCATCCCGAGCAGCTTGAGCTTCCGGTGCAGCGCGGAGCGCTCCATGCCGATGAAGCCCGCGGTCTTGGAGATGTTGCCGGAGAAGCGTCGAATTTGAATGCGCAGATATTCGCGCTCAAAGCTTTCGCGCGCCTCGCGCAGCGGCACACCCATCAGCGTCGAGATTCCCGTGCCATTGTCGGCCGACCCGCCGACGATCTCTGCCGGCAGCATGTCCGGCTCGATTCGATCGATCCGATCGCGCGGGGCGAGGATCACGGTGCGCTCGACCACATTACGCAGCTGGCGCACGTTGCCGGGCCAGTCGTAGGCTTGCAGCGCAGCCAGCGCCTCGGCCGAGACTTCCGGCGGCCGCACCCCCTGCTCGCGGGCATAGCGAGTGAAGAAGTGGTCCGCGAGCGCGGGTATGTCGTCGCGCCGCGCGGCCAGCGAAGGCACGCTGACAGGCACTACGTTGAGCCGGTAGAACAGGTCCTCGCGGAACCGCTTTTCCTCGATCTCCTTTTCGAGATCGCGCGCGGTTGAGGACACGACCCGCACGTCGACCCGGATCTGCCGGTTGCCGCCGGCGCGCACGAAGCTCTGGTCGGTCAGCACGCGCAGAATCCGTGCCTGGGTATTGAGCGGCATGTCGGCGACTTCGTCGAAGTACAATGTTCCGCCGTCCGCCATCTCGAGCAGCCCGGCACGCATCAGCTTGCCGTCGGCTTCCTCACCGAAGAGCTCCTGCTCGAACCGCTCGGGAGTGATGCGCGCCGAGTTGACTGTCACGAAGGCTTTGTCGGCACGCGGGCTCCAGGCGTGAAGCAGCCGTGCGGCCACTTCCTTGCCCGATCCGGCCGGACCGCTGATCAGCACCCTGCTGCCAGTGTTGGCGACACGCTTCAATGTCGCGCGCACCTGATTGATAGCGCTCGAGTTGCCGGTGAACTCCTCGGCGAGCGTGGCGCCTTCGCGCAGCCGCGCGTTCTCGCGCCGCAGCCGCTCGGTCTCGGTCGCGCGCGCGACCAGCAGCAGCAGCCGTTCGGCTTCGAACGGTTTTTCGATGAAGTCGACCGCGCCGCGGCTGATCGCCGAGACCGCCGTGTCGATGTTGCCGTGGCCGGAGAAGATGATGACCGGCAGCTGCGGTTCACGCGCCTTTATCGCGTCGAGCACCTCGAGCCCATCCATTGGGCTGCCATGCAGCCAGACGTCGAGCAGCACCAGGCTCGGCCGCCGCTCGTCGACCAGCTTGAGAGCGCTGCCGCTGTCGCCCGCCGTGCGGCAGTCGTAGCCTTCGTCGGCGAGGACCCCGGCGACGAGCTCGCGAATATCCTGTTCGTCGTCCACCACGAGGATGTCGAGCGCCATCAATCTGTCTCCATGGGTATTATTGGTCGGCCGGTCATTCGGCTGCCTCGCTCGCCGCTGCGGGTTCCCTGGCGAAGCGCAGTGTCGCGCACGTGCCGCCGCCGGATGCCGAGGCGAAGCTGAGCTCGCCGCCGTGCTCCTCGACGATCTTCTTGACGATCGCGAGGCCGAGGCCGGTGCCCTTCTCGCGGGTCGTCACGTAAGGCTCCATTATCCGTTCCGCCGCCTGCGGCAGGCCGATGCCGTTGTCGGCCACGCAAACGGTTAAAACGCGGTCGTCGGCTTCCATCGTGACTGCGATACGGCCACGATAATCGGCATCGGCATCGCGGCGCCTGGTCTCGATTGCCTCGGCCGCATTCTTGAGGACATTGGTCATCGCCTGGCCGAACTGGTGCCGGTCGCATTCGATGTGCGGCACATCGCCCTGCGCGCCGAACGTGTAGTCGATCTCCGGATGCGCGACTTCCTGCAGAAACATCGCCTGGCGCACTAGGTCGACCGGATCCTCATGGCGGAACACCGGCTTGGGGAGGCGCGCGAACGAGGAGAACTCGTCGACCATCTTCCGCAAGTCGCCAACCTGGCGGATGATCGTGCCGGTCAGCTCCTCGAACAGCTCGCCATCTTGCTCGATCTGCTTGCGGTAACGGCGCTTGAGCCGCTCGGTTGCGAGTTGGATCGGAGTCAGCGGGTTCTTGATCTCGTGCGCGATCCGCCGCGCGACGTCGGACCAGGCCGCCTGGCGCTGGTCGATGAGTTGGCGCGTGATGTCCTCGAAGGTGATCACGTGGCCTTCAGCGGCGGGCGCGATCTTGACTGCCAGCGTCAGCAGCTCACCGCGCTTGCTGTATTGGACCACGCCGCTGCTGGCGCCGCTGCGCAGCAGCGCGGCTAGCTGCGGGGCGATCTTGGCCAGTTCGAGCCCGATCGGCGCGGGACCGGCGCGGTCGAGCAGCAGTTCCTGCGCCGAGCTGTTCATCAGCGCGACCTGCCCTGCCCCGTCTACCGAGACGATGCCGGCGGTGATCGACTGCAGCACTGCCTCCATGAACGCGCGCCGCTCGGCGAGCTGGCGGTTGGCGCCGATCAGTGCGGCCGTCTGGCGCTCGATCTGCTCGGTCATCCGATTGAACGCACGGTTGAGCAGCCCGATCTCGTCCGATCCCGTACGGCCTGCAATGCGTAGCGCATAATTGCCGGCCCCAACCTCGCGCGCGGCAGTCACCAGTTCGGCAAGCGGCTTCACTTGTCGGTCGGCGAAACGCAGCGCGAACCAGACCGCGAGCCCGACCAGCGTCAGCGACGTTCCGAATAGCGCCAGGTTGAAGAGGAGCTGCTGCTTTCGCGCGCGCTCGGTAACGACTTCGTATTCCTGGAGCACGCTGCGCGCGCTTTCCCACTGACTGAGCGCGTTGAATTCCGAAGTTCGCGCCACGTAGAGATATATCCCAGCGTTGCGATCGATCGGTGCGACGGCCTCGAGCCGCTCCGGCGTGGCAACGACGACGATTTCTTCCCCTGCGCGCAGCCGATTGAGCGTGTCTGCCGATACCCGATTGCCCGCCGAGCTGTTTTCTTCCGGATCGACGATCGCCAGGGTCCGCATCCCGCCGTCCTGCAACTGCTGCAGGATCGCGCTTTCGTTGATGCCACGATAGACGACCTGGTAGGCATAGCCGTCATCGAAGTCGGGGCTCGTGATGCTGCCCTGCTGGAGGTAATCACGGATGTCTCCGATCATCGCCTCCGTCTCGAGGCGCAGGTCCTCTTCGGCCTGTTCGTAGTACCCCTGCGCAAGCTGATTGGCGTTTTCGAACAGACCGCGAGCACTGTCCGAATTCCAGAATGCGACGCCGGTCTGAAACAGGATGCTGGCAAATATCGCCACCAGCAGCGTCGGGATCGCCGCGACGAGCGAGAAGAAGAACACCAGATTGACGTGCAGCCGGGCCGTCGTCCCGCCAGCGCGGCGGATCGCCATTCGGCGACCGACCAGCACGACCAGGGTCATCGCGGGAATCAACGTGCCGACCAGCATGGCGGCCGCCTGGCCCGAGGGAATTAGGCGACGCGGGTCGGACGCGCCGGTGAGTGCCAGGTACGAACTCGTCAGCATGACCGCGAGCGCCACTGCCGCGACGATCTCGAGCCAGAGGTAGAAGTTGGCGCGCCGCGCGACCACTAGCCCCCGCCGCCACCAGCGCGGACTGCGTCGATGTGTCTCGGCTGTGGGCTCGGGACCAGGGGGGGAATTCATCGTTGCATTGTTACAACGGGACTGTTGCAGCAATGCAAGGGCTTTTTCGACGGCCTGAATTGCTATGCTCGATGATTAAAGCGTTCCGGGTCGATCTGCAGGTCGTCGAGCCGCTTGCGCAAGGTGTTGCGGTTAATGCCGAGCAGTTGCGCGGCGCGCAGTTGGTTGCCGCCCGTCTCGCGCAGCGCGTGCTCGAACAGCGGCTTCTCGAAGGCCGCGAGGGCGCGGTGGTAGAGGGTCCCGGGCGCCGGCCCGGCCTTGTTCAGCCAAGTCGCGAGCGCGCCCGCAAAGTCGGCGGCAGTCGGAGCATCGGCCGCAGGCCGCTCCGCCAACAGCTGGCGCACGGTCGCAGCATCGATCTGCTCCTCGCGCGAGAGCAGCGCGGCACGGAACACGAAATTGCGCAGCTCGCGTACGTTGCCGCGCCAGGATTGCACCTCGAGGAGGGACGCCGCGTCCTCCGAAAGCCCCCGCGCCGGCAAGCCTTCGGTTGCCGCCTGGCGCAGGAAATGGCGCACGAGAGGCTCGATATCGCCCTTGCGCTCACGCAGCGGCGGCAAGTGGATCGGCACAACGTTGAGCCGGTAATAGAGATCCTCCCGGAAGATTCCCGCGGCGATCATCGGTGCGAGGTCGCGGTTGGTCGCGGCGATGATACGCACGTCGATTGCGATTTCCTCCCGCCCGCCCACGCGGCGGACGCGGCCGGATTGCAGTGCGCGCAGCAGTCGGGTCTGCGCCTCGGGCGGCATGTCGCCGATCTCGTCGAGAAACAGCGTGCCGCCGTGCGCCTGTTCGAACTTGCCGATGTGTCGGCCGACGGCACCGGTGAAAGCCCCTTTCTCGTGCCCGAACAGCTCGCTCTCGATCAACTCGCGCGGGATAGCGGCGGTGTTGACCGCCACGAATGGCCCGGCTTTGCGAGCGCCGAGCTGATGGATCGCCTCGGCGACGAGTTCCTTGCCGGTGCCCGATTCGCCGAGCACCAGCACGGTCAGGTCGTTGCGCAGGACGCGCGTGATCATGCGGTAGACGTCCTGCATCGCCTGGCTGCGGCCGATCAGCGGCAGTCCCTCGCCCGGCTCTTCGCCCGTCGCGGCAACGCCCTCTCGGGCATCGGCCGCCTGGCGCGCCGTGCGGACCAGTTCCTCGAGATCGAAAGGCTTGGGGAAATACTCGAACGCGCCGGTATCTGTGGCGCGCACGGCCGTGTCGAGCGTGTTCTGCGCCGAAAGGATAATCACTGGCATGTCGGGATAGGCACGGTGCACTTCGCCGAGCGTGGCGATGCCATCGCCATCGGTAAGCACGACATCGGTAAGCATGACGTCGTAATCGCCGCCCGACAGCAGCCTGTCGCGCCCGGCGACGCTGTCGCAGCGGTCGACCGCGAACGCCTCGGCCTCGAGCGCGGCGGTGATGACCGTCGCGATCGACGCGTCGTCCTCGACCAGCAATGCGCGCCTCGCCATCGTCTCGCCTTTCCTATTTCGCCACCGGCAGGTGAACGCGGAAATGCGTCCAGCCACCTGCATCGTCGCGCTCATGACCGATGCGGCCGTCCATGTCGCGGACCAGCTTGTTGACCAGCGCCAGGCCCAAGCCCTGGCCGTTCTTCTTGCTCGACACGAACGGCTCGAAAATGTGTTCGCGCAGCGCTGGGTCGACGCCCGGGCCGTTGTCGCTGACCTGGACCTCGATCGGCAGCTTGACCCGTCGGCCGAGCCGCATGACATTGCGCGCGAGGCCGCTGACGAAACGCGTTCGGACGACGATTTCAGGCGCCTTCGTTCCCTGACACGCATCGCGTGCATTGGCGATCAGGTTGATCAACACCTGCACCAGCGCCCCCTCGTTGCCGAGCACCGGCGGCAGCGAGGGGTCGAACTCCTCGCGCACCGGTATCTCGCTGTTGTCCGCGGCGCTGACCGTGTCGCAGGCGCGGCGGATCGCGGCGTGGAGATTGATCGGAGCAACAGGCTCGGGCTGCTCGCGGCCAAGGCGCTGCATGCGGTCTATCAGCTGGGCAATGCGATCGACCTCATCGGTGATCAGGTCGGTCAGCGCGCGGTTGCCCTCCCCCAGCTCGCGCGCGACCAGCTGAGCTGCGCCGCGGATTGCGGAGAGCGGATTTTTGATCTCATGCGCGAGCACGGCAGGGCCGCGCAGCGGCGCACGCTCCTCCTCGCCGAGACGCTCCTCCTGTCCCGCATCCGAAAGCGTGACCACCCGCCAGCCTGGGTGCGCTGCCATCGGCGAGATCGTCATGTTGACGACCAGCGGCTTTCCGTCGACGTGCATGACGAGGCCGCGTGCCACTGTCTGTGCCTCGTCGCCGAGCAGGCGCTCGCTGATTCGCTGTTCGGCGAAGCTCACCACGTCGAGAAACTTGCGGCCGAGCAGACGCCGCGCACTGCGGCCAATCAGGCTTTCGGTCGCGGGATTGACCTGGTCGATGCTGAGGTCGGGCCGTAGCAACAGCAATGCAAAGGTCAGCCCCGCGATCTGCTCGCGCGGCTCAGGGATCTCGCTCACGCCGCCAGCCGGCGCAGGAACGGCTCGTAGAAGCGTTCGACTTCTCCAAGTACCTGTGCAGGATCATCGATAAAGTTCGCACGATTCCTGAATTCGGCCGAGCCAGGCAGGCCTTTGGTGTACCAACCGAGATGCTTGCGGGCGACTTTGCTACCGACGTCGGAGCCGTAGTGATCCAGCATCGCACGGTAGTGCTCAACCAGGACCGCGAACTGCTCGTCGAGATCAGGGTCGGGCAGGCTCTCGCCGGTGCGCCACCAGTGCATCACCTGCCCGAGCAGCCACGGTTTGCCGTAAGCGCCGCGACCGATCATCACACCGTCGGCGCCCGACTGCTCGAGCGCCGACGCGCTGTCCTCGATCCCGCAGATATCGCCGTTGACGATAACCGGAATCGAAACCGCGCCCTTGACCTTGCCGACGAAGGCCCAGTCCGCCTCGCCCTTGTACATCTGATTGCGGGTGCGGCCGTGGACGGTGATCATCCTGGCGCCGAGGTCCTCGGCGATATGCGCGAGCTCGGGCGCGTTGAGGCTGACGTGGTCCCAGCCCATGCGCATCTTGACGGTAACCGGCACCGCGACCGCCTTCACCGTCGCCTCGATCAGGCTCGCGGCGAGCGGCAGGTCGCGCATCAGCGCGCTGCCCGCATCGCCGTTGACGACCTTCTTCACCGGGCAGCCCATGTTGATGTCGATGATCGCCGCGCCGCGCTGCTCGTTGAGCTTCGCCGCCTCGGCCATCTCCGTGGGCGAGCAGCCGGCCAGCTGCATCGAGATCGGTTCCTCGACCGCGTCCCACGCGGCCTTCTGCAGGCTTTGACGAGTCTCGCGGATCATCGCAGGGCTGGCGATCATCTCGGTGACGTTGAGTCCCGAGCCGTAACGGCGCACGAGCGTGCGGAACGGCCTGTCGGTCACGCCCGTCATCGGGGCGAGTATCACCGGACAGTCGATCCGCGCACAGCCGATATCGATCGGCCTGAGGGCAGGAGGAGAGGGAAGCAAGGTCATGCAGCCAGAGTTGCCCAAAAATCGGGCAGCCGCATAGTGGATTGCGGCCGCGGCGGCAACCCGCTAGCGGCCGCTCGCGATGGGTGCCCCCTCACGAGCCAGGTTCGCCGCGGTGATCGTCGCAGCCGGCCAGGGCTTGCGAGCCGGGCAGCCGATACCCAAACAGTTCGCGCGTTGGCGTGGCAAACCGGTGGTGCGTCATTCGGCCGAGACCTTGATCGCCGCGGGAGCCCGTCCACTGGCTATCGCCATCCCGTCAGGAGCCGGGGAGCTTGCCGGGGAAGCGCTTGCGGGACTTCATGGCGTCACGCTCGTCGCGGGCGGAACGACGCGTCAAGCATCAGTCCGCGCGGCTCTCGAAGCGCTGGCGGCTTCCCGACCCGAACTCGTACTCATCCACGATGCGGCTCGGCCTGATTGCCCGCCGGATGTCGTGGAGCGTCTGCTGGACGCGCTGGAGCATCACCCCGGTGCCATTCCTGTCCTGCCCGTGGTCGATAGCCTGGCCAGCGCCGACGGCGGTCTGATGGCGGGAAGCGCCGATCGCGAGACCTTACGCCGGGTGCAAACCCCGCAGGCCTTCCGTTATTCCGATATCCTCGCCGCCCACCGCGCTTGGATCGGCGATCCGAACGCGGGCGACGACGCCCAGGTCGCCCGCGCTGCGGGGCTCGCAGTCGCGCTGGTCGAAGGCGACGAACGGCTGCGCAAGCTGACATTCGCGGAGGATTTCATGGAAATCTACCCCCGCATCGGCACCGGTTTCGATGTCCATCGCCTGGCCGAGAGCGAAGAGCTATGGCTGTGTGGGGTGCGCATCGAGCACGAACGCGGCCTTGCTGGGCACAGCGATGCCGATGTCGGTCTTCATGCTGTCGTGGATGCCTTGCTCGGCGCCTGCGGTGCGGGCGACATTGGCCAGCACTTTCCTCCAAGCGATCCGCAATGGCGCGGCTCGCCGTCAAGCCGCTTCGTCGAGCATGCGGTGACCCTGGCCCGCCAGGCCGGCTTCGGGATCGGCAACGTCGACCTCACCCTGATCTGCGAGGCGCCCAAGATCGGTCCCCACCGTGACGCGATGCGCGCGCGGCTTGCCGAGTTGCTCCGGGTCGGGATAGAGGCGGTTAATGTGAAGGCGACTACCACCGAGCGGCTCGGTTTCACCGGCCGCGGCGAAGGGATCGCCGCCCAGGCGGTGGCAATGCTGATCCCGCTGGAAAGGACACGACGGGAATGACTTCGATCAAGAGGCTCACCGCCGTGGCGGCTGCTGCCCTTGTGCTGCAACCGGTCGCGGCCAGTGCGCAGCAGACTTGCGTGACGGAAGCCGAAGTGGGCGCGGTTGCGATCTACAGCGTGCCGAGCCTGATCCAGGCCATGCGCCTCAAGTGCGGCAACGAACTGTCCGCGAGCGGTTACCTCGCGCGTCGCGGCGATGCTCTCGCCGGACGCTACGCCGCATTGCAGGCGCTGGTGTGGCCGCGGGCCAAGTCGGGCATGCTCAAAGTGCTCGGCGGCGGATCCGGCAACGCGCAAAGCCGCCAGCTGCTCGACACCGTCGGCACGTTGCCTGACAACGCCGTGCGTCCGCTAGTCGACGCTTGGATCGTACAGGAAGCGTCGGCCAAGATCCCGGCCCGGAACTGTCGGCGTCTCGAATGGGTAATCGAGGCGATGGCTCCGATCGATCCCGAAGTGGCTGGCGGCATGCTCGGCGCCATCGTTGGCCTCGTCGATCCCGACGAGATGCCCATCTGCCCGCGCCGGTCGTGACCCAGTCGCTGCTCCCGGAAGAAGTCGTCGAGCTCGCCCGCCGCGTGGTGGAAGAGAACAAGGCTGCCGGTCGCACTATCGCCGTGGCGGAAAGCTGCACCGGCGGCCTCGTGGCGGCGGCGATCACCGAAATTCCGGGCTCATCGGCCGTGCTCGACCGCGGTTTCGTGACTTATTCGAACGAAGCCAAGCACGACGGCCTCGGCGTGGCGGACGACATCCTCGACGCTTTCGGCGCCGTCTCGGTCGCTTGCGTGTATGCGATGGCCCAGGGCGCGCTCGAGCGCAGCAAGGCGGATGTCGCGGTCGCGATCAGCGGCATCGCCGGGCCTGACGGTGGCAGCCCGGGAAAGCCGGTCGGCACCGTGGTCTTCGCCCGCGCCGAGCGGGGCAGCGACAAGCCGGACGCCGAATCGAAGCTGTTCGAGAACCGGGACCGAGCCGGCGTTCGTCTTCAGGCGACGCTCTGCGCGCTCGAGCTGCTGTTGCCGTAGAGCTCGTCCGCCCGCGTCTCGAACGCCGCCACCATCTTGCGGAAGGCGCGGTCGAAGTACTGCCCCGCGAGCATCTCGAACATCATGTTCTTGAAGGTGAAGTCGACGCAGAAATCGAGCTCGCATCCACCTTCGGGCGTCGTCCGGAAGTGCCATACATTGTCGAGATCGCGCATCGGACCGTCGAGGTATATCACCTCGAGCCGGTTGGGCCGGTCCTTGATGACCTTCGAGGTGAACTTTTCGCGCAGCGCCTTGAAGCCGACCAGCATGTCGGCCACCATTTCGGTTTCGCTGTTCGAGCGGACGCGCGTGGCAATCACCCACGGCAGGAATTCGGGATAGCGCCCGACGTCAGCCACGAGGTCGAACATCTGCTCCGCGCTGTAAGGCAGCGTGCGAGTCTCTCGGATACCCGGCATCAGAGTCTGGCCAGCTTCGCCTCTCGCGCAGCCTTCATCTGCGCGAAGTCGTCGCCGGCATGATAGCTCGAGCGGGTCAGCGGGCTCGAGGCGACCTGGAGAAAGCCCTTGGCGCGGGCGATCGCCCCGTAAGCATCGAACACTTGAGGAGTGACGAAATCGGCCACTCTGGCGTGTTTCGGAGTCGGCTGCAGGTATTGCCCCATGGTCAGGAAATCGACCTCGGCGCTGCGCATGTCGTCCATCACCTGATGGACTTCGAGCCGTTCCTCGCCGAGCCCGAGCATGATCCCTGACTTGGTGAAGATGAGCGGATCGTGGCGCTTGACCTCCTCGAGCAGCCGCAGCGAGGCGTAGTAGCGCGCGCCAGGGCGGATGGTCGGATACAACCTTGGCACCGTTTCGAGGTTATGATTGTAAACATCGGGACCAGCGGCACAAATCGCTTCGACGGCGGGCCGCATTTTGCCCCGGAAGTCGGGCGTCAGGATCTCGATCGTGGTCGTTGGAGTGGTCCGGCGGAGCGCCTCGATCACCTTGACGAACTGCCCCGCTCCGCCGTCAGGCAAATCGTCGCGGTCGACCGAGGTGACCACGATATGCTCTAGTCCCAGCTTGGCCGCCGCGATCGCGACATGCTCGGGCTCGAGCGGATCCACCTTGCGCGGCATGCCGGTCTTGACGTTGCAGAACGCACAGGCCCGGGTGCAAACGTCACCGAGGATCATCACCGTCGCGTGCTTCTTCGACCAGCACTCCCCGATGTTCGGACAGGCGGCTTCCTCGCAGACGGTGTTCAGGTTCAGCTCGCGCATCAGCGCCCGGGTTTCCTGAAAACCCTTGCTGACGGGCGCCTTGACCCGGATCCAATCGGGCTTGCGCTGGCGTTCCGGACGGGGAGCTGCGGAGAGGTCGTTCATCACCGGCCCACTTAGGGATGTGGCTTGTCACTGGCAATGCCGGGAGGCATGGGCGCTGGCATGACCATACCGAGCGCCGAACTGACGGAATTGCTACAAGGATACCGCCGCTTCCGTGAGCAAGGCTGGAAGCCCGAGCGCGAGCGCTGGGCGAGCCTGCGCGACGGTCAGCAGCCGCGGATCATGGTCATCGCCTGCGCCGACAGCCGGGTCGATCCCGCGCATATCTTCGACGTCCGTCCGGGCGAGATCTTCGTCGTGCGCAACGTTGCGGCGCTGGTGCCGCCGTTCGAGACAACACCTGGTCATCACGGCGTCTCGGCGGCGCTCGAGTTCGCGGTCCAGGTGCTCAAGGTCCGCGAGATCCTGGTCATGGGCCATGGCATGTGCGGCGGCTGCCAGGCGGCGCTGACTCAGGAATTGCATGGCTGCGAGCCCGGAAAGGGAGGCTTCATCGCTGACTGGATCGAGATGCTCGATCAGGCGCGCGAGCCGATCGCGCGGGAGCTAGGCACCACGGGCCGCGAGGCCGAGAGGGCGATGGAACAGGCCGCGGTCAAGGTCAGCCTAGCCAATTTGCGTACCTTCCCCTGCATCAGGGAGAAGGAAAAGCGCGGCACCTTGGTCCTGCGCGGCGCCCATTTCGCCATATCCGACGGCGAGCTGCGTCTGCTAGACGAAGAGACGGGCCGGTTCACGCCGGCGTGAGGACCCATGGCCGACCAACCGCTCAAGAACATCGCGCTGCTGATCGACGCCGACAACGCAAGCCCGGCGGGTATCGATCCGGTGCTGACCGTCCTCGCCGAGCTCGGCCAGGTCAACATCCGCCGCGCCTACGGCAACTGGGCCAAGCCGGCGCTCGCCAAGTGGAATCAGATCACGCATCGCTACGGTCTTCAGCCGATGCAGCAGTTCGACCTCACCAAAGGCAAGAACGCCACCGACATGGCGATGACGATCGATGCGGTCGATCTGCTCTATCGTGGCAAGGTCGACGGGTTCGGGATCATGAGCTCGGATAGCGACTTCACCCCGCTCGTAACGCGGCTCAGGCAGGACGGGTTGATCGTCTATGGCTTCGGGAGCGCCAAGGCGCCCGAAGCGTTCAAGACCGCCTGCACCCGCTACATCGATGTCGACCAGCTAATCCGCACCGACGCGGCCGAGGAGGACCTGCCCACCGGCGAGACGCAGAAAGTCGACCGCGAGCTGATCGAACTGCTCGGCGCCGCGTGGAAAGCCGCGAGCCGCGACGAGGAAGGCTATGCCAGGCTGCAGGAAGTCGGCCAGATCGCCGGGAACCGCTCGAGCTTCGACGTGCGCAACTACGGCTACAAACGGCTGTCCGACCTGATGAAAGCGACCGGCGACAGCTTCAAGATCGAACGACGCGACAACCAGCTTTACGTCAAGCGCGTGCGCTAGCCTCGCTCGGGCACCATTCGACACCTTGCCCGTTGGCTCCCCGTCCGTCGCGCGGGGAGTCTGATGGTCGACAAATCCGAGAAATTCCGTTGGCTCGTGCGGTTGGGCTTTGCGGCCAGAGGCCTGGTCTATCTGCTGATCGGCTCTCTGGCGCTGTCCGCGAAGAGTAGCGACAACGGACCCGAGGGCGTGTTCAACTGGCTTCAGGACGTTCCGCTCGGCGTACCCCTGCTTTATGTCGCGGCGCTCGGCCTGCTCGGTTATGCGCTATACCGCCTGTCATCGGTGCTGTTCGATATCGAGAATTACGGCACAAGCGGACGCGGCCTCGTCCATCGCATCGGCCATGGTGCGAGCGCCGTCGCGCATTTCGCACTCGCTGGGACCGCATTTCAGTTCGCGAAAGGCCACAAGCAATCCGCCTCCGGCGGCGGCACCGAACAGGCTGCGAGCGCGCTGTTGTCCTTCCCGTTCGGCTCGCTGGTCCTTGGGTTGATTGGTGTAGGCTTCGCCGTCGCGGCCCTGATGCAAGCCAAGTCGGCCCTCAGCGGCGGCTTCATGAAAGGCGTGGCCAGCGATGCGCCGCCGTTCGTGAAGTCGCTCGGCCGCGCCGGCCATGGAGCGCGAGCGGTCGTGTTCGTCATCATCGGCTGGTCCCTCGCGCAGTCCGCCTGGTTCGCCAGTTCGGCGCAAATCAAGACGCTCGGCGAGGCGGTTGCCTCGTTGGCCGGACAGGGGACGGTCTACACGCTGGTCGCGTCCGGTCTGCTTCTGTTCGGGCTATTCAGCCTCACAATCGCCCGTTATCGCGTGATTCCCGATCTGAACCGCCGCGACCTAAGGCTGACGCTCCACTAGCTCTTGCACTGCGCGAGGCCGACTCCTTCGTAGATCACCCGGCCGTATTGATCGCGCAGGATAACCGAGCCTTCGTAGTCAGTCGTCTCGCCTTCCTCGGCTTCACCTGCCGGCTCCATCGCCAGACGCAGCGAGTATTCCTTGCCGTTGTAGAGCGTGCGGGTGTGCATCGGCAGCTCGCGCGAGCCGGGATCGGCGGCGAGGCGATGGATTTCGCCCTCTATCTTGACGAAGGCGTCGGCCTCGCGCGCGACCACTCGCGTGCCGAGACTGGTGCCGGGCGCGTAATTGCAGGCTTCGCCGTAGAGGTCGTAACGCTCGATGTCGGGCAGCAGGATCGGTTCGGGCGTGACTTCCCGCAGCGGCGGCAGGACCTGATTTGCCGCCTCGACCATCGCGACGTCACGCGCGTCGGCCCGAGCCTGCTCCTCCGGCGTCGGCTCCCGCTCGCATCCCGCGAGCACCAGCAGCGCCGCGACGGCCACACTTTGCGGGCCTGCCCATTGCATCAATGCCTCCCAAACAACTTTTCGACGTCGGCCATCGATAGCTTGATCCAGGTCGGGCGGCCATGGTTGCATTGTCCCGAGCGCGGCGTGCGCTCCATCTCGCGCAACAGCGCGTTCATTTCCGGCACCGAAAGCGTGCGCCCCGCTCGCACCGAACCGTGGCAGGCCATGGTCGCGAGCACGTGTTCGATCCGTTCTCCCAGCAGCAGGCTTTCGCCGTTCAGCGCAAGATCGTCGGCGAGATCGCGCAGCAGCGCTGCCGGGTCCGCTTTGGCGAGGGCGCCGGGCATCGCGCGCACCAGCATTGCTCCCGGACCGAAACGCTCGATCGAAAGACCGAGCGTAGCAAACGTCTCGGCCTGCCCCTCGAGGCGGTCGCAGGCCGGCTCGTCGAGCTCGACCACCGCGGGCATCAGCAGCGCCTGGCTCGCTGCGACCTTATCCCCGGCCCCGGCCGCGCGCAGGCGTTCGAGGACCAGTCGCTCGTGCGCGGCGTGCTGATCGACGATCACCAGGCCGTCTGCCGCCTCAGCGACGATATAGGTTTGCGCCACCTGCCCGCGTGCAACACCCAGTGGATAATCCGTCTCGGCCGCGGCCGGCTCCGCTTGTTCGGCGCGGCCTTGCGGCGCGGTCATGATATCCGCCTCGACGCCGCGCCAGACCGTTTCCGGTGCGCGCACCGAGCGGGACCAATCGCGGCCGTCGAAGATCGACCGCAGCGCTGCAGCCGGCTCCGCCCGCGGCTCGACCTGCCAGCGGCTCATCGCGGCAGCATCCGGCGCTTGGGCACTGCGCTTGTCTCCGGTCGCGAGCGCCTGGCGCAGGCCCGACACGATGAACCCGCGCACCTCGGCCGCATCACGAAAGCGTACTTCGGTCTTGGCCGGATGGACGTTGACGTCGACCGCCTCGGGCGGCAGCTCGAGGAACAGCGCCAGGATCGCGTGCCGGTCATGGGCGAGCATCCCGGAATAGGCGCCGCGCACCGCACCGCCGAGCAGGCGATCTTTCACCGGGCGACCGTTGACGAACAGGTACTGGTGGTCGGCGACGCCGCGGTTGAAGGTCGGCAGGCCCGCGATCCCTGTCAATCGCATCTCGCCGCGCTGCAGATCGATCGCGACGCCGTTGTCCGCCAACGCCCGGTCGACGATCTGCGCGACGCGAGCCTCCAGTCCTTCGCCGCCCTGCAGGCCGAGGATACGGCGTTCGGCATGATCGAGCGTAAAGCCGATATCGGGTCGAGCCATTGCCAGGCGCCGCACCACGTCGAGGCAAGCCGCATATTCGCTGCGGGCCGAGCGCAGGAACTTGCGCCGGGCGGGCACCTTCGCGAACAGGCCTTCGACCCGCACCCGCGTGCCTGGCGGCAGCGCGGCGGGCCCCTCCGCCGTGAGTGCGCCGTGATCGATTGTTCGCGTCCAGCCCTGTCCCGCTCCGCGCACCCGGCTCTCAAGCGCCAGCCGCGCCACGCTTGCAATGGACGGCAACGCCTCTCCGCGAAACCCAAGCGTCGCTACTTGTTCGATCGCTTCGTCCGGTAGTTTCGAAGTTGCGTGGCGTTCGAGCGCGAGCGCGATCTCGTCGGGCGCCATCCCGCACCCGTCGTCGGTCACCTCGATCCTGGCGAGCCCGCCCTCCTCGATCTTTACTGCGATCCGCATCGCGCCTGCGTCGATCGCGTTCTCGATCAATTCCTTGAGCGCCGAAGCCGGCCGTTCGACCACTTCGCCCGCAGCAATGCGGTTGACGAGAGTCTCGGGAAGGCGACGGATCGTGGGCATTTTGCGGTGGTAACGCCCAAGCGGCTGCAATTCGAGCCAATCGGTGCAAAACCGCCCCGCTTGCGCACAAAATTTTTAGCCTTTGCTTTTACTTCAAGCTAAGCACGCCCGCACTTCCCGGCAGGCGCTCGCCGCCCGCTTGCCGGGCGAACCCCCCAACCGCGGTAGGACACGGTCTCTCGATGGCTTCATTCTTCTCAAAGCTCTTCAAATTCGGCTCGCAGAACATGGCGATCGACCTCGGCACGGCGAACACGCTGGTCTACGTCCAGGACCGCGGTATCGTCCTCAACGAGCCTTCGGTGGTCGCGATCGAGACGACCAACGGTATCAAGCGGGTCAAGGCCGTCGGCGACGACGCCAAGCTGATGATGGGCAAGACTCCCGACAACATCGAGGCTATCCGACCACTGCGTGATGGTGTCATTGCCGACATTGAAATCGCCGAGGAGATGATCAAGCACTTCATCCGCAAGGTCACCGGCAAGCGGACGAGCATGTTCAGCCCGCCCGAGATCGTGATCTGCGTGCCTTCGGGCTCGACGTCGGTCGAACGCCGCGCGATCCGCGACGCGGCGTCGAACGCCGGGGCGTCTGAAGTCTACCTGATCCTCGAGCCCATGGCCGCCGCGATCGGCGCCGACATGCCGGTGACCGAACCGGTCGGCTCGATGGTGGTCGACATCGGGGGCGGCACCACCGAAGTCGCGGTGCTTTCCCTGCGCGGCCTCGCCTACACCACTTCCGTGCGCACCGGTGGCGACAAGATGGACGAGGCGATCGTCTCCTACGTGCGCCGCCACCACAACCTGTTGATCGGCGACGCAACGGCCGAGCGGATCAAGAAGGATTACGGCATCGCCACGGTGCCTGAGGACGGTGTGGGCGAGCAGATCACGATCAAGGGCCGCGACCTCGTCAACGGGGTGCCCAAGGAAATCACCATCAATCAGGCGAACATTGCAGAGGCGCTCAGCGAGCCGATCGGCGCGATCGTCGAAGGCGTGCGCATCGCGCTCGAGAACACCGCACCCGAGCTTGCCGCCGACATTGTCGACCAGGGTATCGTGCTCACCGGTGGCGGCGCGCTGATCCGCGGGCTCGACGATCACCTCAAAGAGGAAACCGGCTTGCCGGTGAGCGTCGCCGAGGATCCGCTGTCCTGCGTCGCGATGGGCACGGGTCGGGCAATGGAAGACCCGGTGTACCGCGGCGTACTGATGACCGCTTGAGGAAGTAGAGGGAACTGGCGGTTATGGCGCCGCCCGCACATCGCCGCTCGACAACCAACAAGAAGGCCCAGCTTGGCGTCTTCACCGGCTACGTCGTGGCCGGGCTCGGCGCGGTTTTCGGAGCCGCGCTGCTGACCATCTCTTTTATCCGGCCTGAGACTTTCAACGGGCTGAGGATGATGGCGGCGGATGCCGCTTCGCCTGCGGGTGAAGCCGGCGCGCTCGGCCGGACCGGGAGCCAGGGCTTCTTCGAAGCCATCGCCGGCTACTACCGCGCGGGCAGCCGAAACGCCGAGCTCGAGCGCGAGATGGAGATCGCCCGGGTGCGGCTCGCCGAAGCCGAGGCGCTGCGGCAGGAGAACATCCGCCTCAAGGCGGTTCTCGGTCTCACCGAGGATGAGACTAGGCCGGTCGCTGTCACGCGGTTGATCGGTTCGACCTCGTCGAGCGTGCGCCGCATCGGCTACATCTCCGCAGGCCGCAGCGAGGGTGTGCGGCCCGGCATGCCGGTCACTTCGCCCACCGGTCTGGTCGGCAGGGTGCTGGAAACCGGCGCACGCAGCTCGCGCGTGCTGCTGCTGACCGACAGCGAAAGCATGGTGCCGGTGCGCCGCGCGACCGACAACATCGTGGCCTTTGCCGAAGGGCGATCCGACGGCTCGCTGCGGCTGCGGTTGGTCACTCTCGGCGTGAACCCGATCAAGCCGGGCGACGTGTTCGTGACATCCGGCGCGGGCGGCCTCTTTCGGCCAGGCGTCGCGGTCGCGGTCGCCAGGCAAATTACCCGCGACGGCGCGATCGCCCAATTGCTCAGTAACCCGGCGGCAACCGACTACGTGACGGTCGAGCCCATCTGGCAACGCCCGGCAGTCGAGGCTCTCGCCGCCCCTATCGAAGCAGAAACCCCCGAACCCGAGGGGCCCGAAGGCTGATGGAAACGCTGCATCCCCAGGCCCGGCGCGATCCGTTCGGCAGCAAGATCAATCGCACGCACCTCCCGCTCCTCGCTTTCGGCCTGCCGTGGCTGACGATCCTGCTCGGCTCGCTGACACCGTGGCTGCCGGTCATCGCGCCGGCGCCGGTGCTGCCGCCGTTCGGGTTCGTGATGCTGCTCGCCTGGCGGCTGCTAAGGCCCGGCCTGCTGCCGCTTTGGGCGGGTTTGCCGCTTGGCCTCTTCGACGACCTCTATTCCGGGCAGCCGCTCGGCAGCGGCGTACTGCTGTTCTCGCTCGCGCTGATCGCGATCGAGCTGATCGAGATCCGCCTACCGTGGCGCAATTTCTGGCTCGACTGGCTGACCGCTTCGGCGATCCTGATCGTATATCTCGCGGTGGCGGCGGTGCTTTCCGGTGCGGAACTCACATTCGTGCAGCTCAGGGTCATCCTGCCCCAGATATTGCTGTCGATCGTGTTGTTCCCGGTCGTCGCCCGCCTCGTCGCCCGTCTCGACCGCTTGCGCCTGCGCCGATTCAGGCGCTTGGGCTGACGAGATCGTGGTTTAGATGCGACACAAGTTCACATCCGGCTCGCTCGCGCAGAGCTTCGATCGGCGCAGCTTCGTGGTGGGTGCGGTCCAGGGTGGGATCGGTCTGCTGCTGGCCGCGCGCATGGGCTACATCGCCGTCGCCGAAAACGAGAAGTACGAGATGGAGGCGGAGAGCAACCGGGTGAACCTCACTCTGATCCCGCCGCGGCGCGGCTGGATCCTCGATCGCAACGGTTCACCCCTAGCCTCGAACCGCGCCGATTTCCGCGTCGATATCATCCCCGAACGGCTCGTCGATCCGGACGCTACGATTGCGACGATTGGCGACCTGCTCCGCTTCACGCCTGTCGAGGTACAGGACTTGCGCGACAAGATCGCCAAGGCGGCCGGTTTTCAGCCGGTCCAAGTCGCCGACGGGCTCGACTACGACACTTTCGCGGCGGTCAGCGTGCGCCTGCCGGACCTGCACGGGGTCGTCCCGCAGCGCGGCTTCTCACGCTATTACCCAACCGGGCCGGCAGTGGGCCACCTGATCGGCTACGTCGGCGCCGCCTCACGCGAGGAATACGAGAAAGAACCGACACCTCTTTTGCTCACGCCGGGCTACAAGCTCGGCAAGGACGGGCTCGAGAAGGAGTTCGAGCAGATCCTGCGAGGCCAACCGGGCGCTCGCCGTATCGAGGTCACCGCGTCAGGCCGCATAGTGCGCGATCTGGACACCCGCGAGGACGTCCAGGGCAAGCCGATCCAGCTGACCATCGACGGTCCCTTGCAGGACTACGCGGCCCGCCGCCTGGGCCTCGAAAGCGGGTCGGTGGTCGTGATCGATTGCCTGACCGGCGATCTGATGTGCATGGCCTCGATGCCGAGCTTCGATCCGAACAGCTTCTCGGACGGGATCGGCCGCGTCGAGTATCAGATGCTCAGCCAGAACGAGCGCGTTCCGTTGCGCAACAAGGTGCTGAAGGGCCTTTATCCGCCCGGCTCGACGGTCAAGCCGATGGTGGCGATGAGCTTCCTCGAAGCCGGGCTCGATCCGGAGGAATCCACCGGCTGCGGGGGCGGGCTGAGGGTCGGCAACCGGGTGTTCCATTGCTGGCAACGCGGCGGCCACGGCTCGGTTAACATGGCCAAAGGCGTCTATCAGTCGTGCGACGTCTACTTTTATCATTTCGCCCAGCGGCTGGGGATGGATGTGATCGCGCCGATGGCCAAGCGCTGCGGCATGGGCCAGGAATTCCCGCTGCCGGTCGCCAGTCAATTCTTCGGCACTGTTCCGGATCCCGCCTGGAAAAAGCAGAAATACGGTCAGGACTGGGCCTCGTACGACACCGTCAACGCAACCATTGGCCAAGGATACATGCTGGCCAACCCGCTGCAATTGGCAGTCATGGCCTCACGGCTGGCCACCGGCAACAAAATCATGCCGCGGCTTATGCTCGACAAGTCGCAGCCTCGCTTCGACAGCATGAATTTCCACGGCGACCACGTGCAGATCATCCAGCAGGCGATGAGCGACGTGGTCAATGGCCCCGGAACCGCCGGCCGCGCACGCCTACCTATCGAGAACGTGCTGATGGCCGGCAAGACCGGGACGGCCCAGGTCGTCGGTCTCAACGTCGGCGGCGGCAAGGGCGGGCAGTGGAAGTATCGCGATCACGGCTTGTTCATCTTCTTCGCCCCGTTCGACAAGCCGCGTTACGCTGGGGCCGTGGTGATCGAACATGGCGGTGGTTCGGGCGCGGCGTATCCGATCGCGCGCGACGTGATGACCTTCCTGTTCGACCCGACGAAAGGGCTCGAAGCGCTTCACGCGCTGGAGAAGCAGTGGGGCGGCACCGCGCAGCAGCGGCTCGATGCCGACTACGCCCGCTTTGCCGCGGCCGCCGGGGTCGACGTCCCGCCCCCCGCTCCGGCAGATCCGGCTCAGATCGCCCGCCTGGTCGATGCCGAGGCGCGCGCCGCGGCCCAGCCGAGCGCCGCCGCGACTCAGGCGGTCACACCGCCGTCCGAGACCGCCGGAGCCCAAACGCTGTGAGGCTCGCGGTCCTGCCCGCCCCGCTCCAGGGTCTGCCCTGGCGGGTGCTGATCCCGCTGACGCTGCTCGTCTGCTTCGGGTCGGCCGTACTCTATTCCGCTGCCGGTGGGTCGCTTCAGCCGTTCGCGGCTTCGCACCTGATGCGGTTCGGGGTGTTTCTCGTCATGGCGCTGATCCTGCGCCGCTTCCCGCGCGAGCTGCTCCTTCTCGGAGCGTATCCGGCTTATGTCGCGGTCCTGGCCATGCTCGTGGTCGTCGAGGCGATCGGTGCGGTAGGCGGCGGCAGCCAGCGCTGGATCGATCTTGGCTTCATGCAGCTCCAGCCGTCCGAATTCATGAAACCGACGATCGTGCTCGCGCTGGCCACGTTCTACGGCTCGCTCCCACCGGGGATGACCAGCACTTGGCGCGCGCTGATTCCAGCCGGCCTCCTGATCGGCATGCCGATGGGCCTGGTCCTGCTGCAGCCGGACCTCGGGACCGCGCTCGCGATCGGTTTCGGCGGCGTCGTGACGATGTTCCTCGCCGGCCTTCCCGCCCGCTGGTTCGTCGGCGGTGCGCTCGCGGCCGCAGTGGTGGCCCCGATCGCCTACTTCTTCGCGCTGCACGACTACCAGCGTGCGCGGGTGACGACATTCCTCGATCCGGAAAGTGATCCGCTCGGCACCGGTTATCACATCACCCAGTCGAAGATCGCGATCGGCTCGGGCGGCCTGACCGGCAAGGGGTTCGGCGAAGGCTCGCAAAGCCACCTCAACTACCTGCCCGAACCCCATACCGATTTCGTCTTCGCGACGATGGCGGAGGAATGGGGCCTCGTTGGCGGCCTGTTGGTGCTGCTGGTGTTCGGGATCGTGCTGCGCTGGGGCCTGACGGTGGCGCGCCGCGCGCCCGACCGGTTCTCGCAACTGCTCGCCGGCGGGATGACCGCGACGATATTCTTCTATGTCGCGATCAACCTCCTGATGGTCATGGGCCTTGCCCCGGTGGTCGGGATTCCCCTCCCCTTCATGAGCCACGGCGGCTCGTCGATGATGACCAACATGATCTGCATCGGCACGCTGATGATGATCGACCGCTGGAGCCGCCGCGCCGGCCGAACCAGCACCTTTTCCTGATCGGGGGCGCCTACCCGTCAGCGCCCCCTTTTCAGCACCGCGACAATCGCTATATGGGCCGCTCCCCGCGATTCGCGGGCGCGCGGTTTTCCCGCATGGACGCATAGCTCAGTTGGTAGAGCAGCTGACTCTTAATCAGCGGGTCCTAGGTTCGAGCCCTAGTGCGTCCACCACCTTTCATCACGAAATCATTATCTTCGATGGGGTGGAAGCTACGTGGCCATAGGGTCGCGATCTTATCCGCACATTCGTTGGGTTTGGCGGCACCAATCATTTCAAACCTTATCGAAATATCATTGACACTCCTTGCCATGCTCGCGATCATTTCAACGTGAGTCGAATTGAGGTGGCATCATGGAAGCGAGATCGGTTGTCGGGGCGCTGAGCGCTCTTGCCCAGGAGCATCGCCTGGCTGTGTTCCGTCAGCTCGTCCAGGCGGGTGACGGGGGCATGGCGGCCGGAGCCATCGCGGACGCGCTTGGCATCGCCAACAGCTCCCTTTCGTTCCACTTAGCCCAGCTCCGCACAGCGGGCCTCATCCTACAGGAGCGCCAGCACCGCTCGCTCATCTACCGCGCCAACTACCCGGTCATGAATGCGCTGCTGGCCTACCTCACCGAGAATTGCTGCGCCGGTTCGGACTGCGAAGCCCCGACCGGCTGCGAAGCCCCCGCCCAGGAAAGGAAATCCGCATGAAGCGCCTGCACGTCCACGTCGCCGTCAACGATTTGGCCCAATCGGTACGGTTCTACTCCACCATGTTCGCGGCCGAGCCCGCCGTCCTGAAAGACGATTACGCCAAGTGGATGCTGGACGATCCGCGCGTCAATTTCGCCATCTCGACGGGCAATCACGCGAGCACGGGAATCCAGCACTTGGGCGTCCAGGCCGAGAGCCCGGCCGAGCTGGCCGAGGTCTATGGCCGCTTGAAAGAGGCGGACCGGCCCGTGCTGGAGGAAGGCCGGACAACGTGCTGCTACGCCAAGTCGGAAAAGAGCTGGATTGCCGATCCGGACGGCCTGGTGTGGGAGGCGTTTTTCACGGACGGCGAGGCCATCACCTACGGCGATAGCCCGGTGCTGGAAGCGCTTGCAACGCCCGAAGGCACCCGGTGCTGTGCGCCCGCCGGTGTGGCATGAGCGGGCCATACAACGTCCTTTTCCTGTGTACCGGGAATTCTGCCCGCTCGATCCTGGCGGAAGCGATCATGAACCGCGACGGCGCGCCCAATTTCCAAGCCTACTCGGCCGGTAGCTCGCCGAAGGGCGACGTTCACCCGGCCGCCTTGGAGCTGTTGCGCGAGCGCGGCTATTCCACGGAGGGCTTTCGCTCAAAGAGCTGGAGTGAGTTTGCCGGGCCGAATGCTCCGCCGGTTGATTTCATCTTCACTGTCTGCGACAACGCGGCCGGTGAGACTTGTCCGGTGTGGCCGGGTAAGCCGATCACGGCCCATTGGGGCATCCCGGACCCGGCGGCCGCGGAAGGCGATGGCCAGCGGCTCGCGTTTTGGACCGCCTATCGCCAACTCCAGCGCCGCATTGAGCTGTTCCTGGCGCTACCGCTCGCGAGCATAGATCACATGACGCTCGCCAATCGCTTGCGGGAAATTGGCGCTACGGACGATGCCGAGGTGGCGAGTGAGTGAGCTTCCGCCGCTTGGCAGGCGGTTGGCATCGGAGGGCGTCGGCTCGTTCTTCCTGTTCGCTTGCGTCATCGGCTCCGGGGTCATGGCCGCGAACCTCGCCGGCGGAAACGATGCCATCGCGCTGCTGGGCAACACGGCGGCCACGGCCGCAATCTTGTTCGTGCTGATAACCGTGCTCGGCCCGATTTCTGGTGCGCACATGAACCCCGCCGTTAGCGCGGTCGCGGCTTGGCGCGGCGAGCTCCCATGGCGCGAGGCGGGAGCCTACGTCCTGGCCCAGCTAGCATTCGGCATCCTGGGTGCATGGGCCGCCCACCTCATGTTTGACCTCCCGACTTTGCAGCTTTCCGTGAAGGCTCGGCACGGCCTAGGGCAATGGGCGGGCGAATTCATCGCCACGTTCGGGCTCATCCTGACGATCCTGGGGACGGCCCGGCACCGGCCCGCCTGGGTGCCTGCCACGGTCGCGCTCTACATCGCGGCCGCCTATTGGTTCACCTCATCAACCAGTTTCGCCAACCCGGCGATTACGGTTGCGCGTAGCCTGTCCGACACGTTCGCGGGCATCGCGCCAGCAGACGTTCCGCTGTTCATCGCCTCGCAGCTCGCTGGAGCGGTCCTGGCAGCCATCGTTGCGCGCTGGCTGCTCAGTTCCGCGCCTCGCTAAATGCGGTTTCCGTCTGGGACGCTTTGCGCTTTCGCGAATTGGCGGTGCGGGCTTCGCCACCTCTTCCCGGAGCGCCCTTGCCTCCTTGAGCCGAACCTTCGCCCCCAATCCCGCTAGCCGTCGGCTCACAGTAGGCAATCGCGAGACCGTGCTGGCCTGGCGTCTTGAGGTGCTCGATGTCCTTCGCCCAAGCCATCCATTCGAGAATCGCCTGTGTCCCCCGGAATGCTGTCTGGGTTCGCAAGCTGCCGGCTGGACAGGCCCGTGCGACACCCATAAGTTAGCGCTAACAAGAGGATCTGGGAGAGGCAGATCGATGAATCCTGCGGTAGCCGGGCCCACGCTCGATCGCCGAACGTTGGTGCGCAGCGCTATCCTGCTTGTCGGCGGTACGCTGGCGAGCGGCGTCGCGGTGCCCGCGCTGGCCGTGGGCGAAACGGCGCGCTTCTTCACGGCCGATGAATTGCTGATCGTCGCCGAATTCGCCGAGATCGTCATTCCCCGCACCGACACGCCGGGCGCCAGGGACGCGGGTGTGCCCGAGGCGCTCGACGGCCTGATGGCGAACTGGGCGTCCGAGGCCCGCAAGGCCGAGTTCCGCGCGTTGGTCGGGCGGATCGCAGCCGCCGGAGTGGTGACACCGGGCGCGCCGCCGCAGGTCGAGCTCGCACGGCGCTTCGATGCCGCGCAGTTGCCGGTCGACCCGGTCTATCGCCGGTTCAAGGAGCTGATCCTCGTGCTCTACTACTTGTCCCAGGCCGGAGCGACCCGCGAGCTGCGCTACGAGCACGCGCCGGGGAAGTGGGAGCCGTCCATCGCCGTCGGCCCCGATACGCGCGCCTGGGCGGTTTGAGGTAACACAAGATGTTCGACGCGATCGTAGTGGGCTCGGGAATGAGCGGCGGCTGGGCCGCCAAGGAGCTTACCGAAAGAGGCCTCAAGACGCTGGTGATCGAACGTGGCCGCGAGGTCGAGCATGGCGCCGATTACCTCGACACGCGCCCGCCCTGGGCGCTGGACAACTTCGGCATGGTTCCGGAGGACGAAGCGGCCGAGCACTATGCGGTCCAGAGCCGGTGCTACGCTTTCTCGACCGCGACCAAGCAGTTCTGGGTCAAGGACAGCGAGCATCCCTATTCGGTTGCCGAGGACAAACCGTTCTTGTGGATCCGCGGCTATCACCTCGGCGGTCGCTCGATCATGTGGGGGCGTCAGTCGTACCGGCTTTCGCCGCTCGATTTCGAATCGAACGCCAAGGACGGGCACGGCTCCGACTGGCCGATCCGTTACGAGGATCTGGCGCCCTGGTACGACCATGTCGAAACCTTCGCCGGCATTTCCGGGTCGAAGGAGGGGTTGCCGCAGCTTCCCGACGGGCAATTCCTCCCGCCGATGGCGATGACCGACCCGGAAAAGGACTTCAAGGCGAAGCTCGAGGCCGCCTATCCGACGCGGCGGCTGATCATCGGCCGCTGCGCCCATCTGACCGAAGCCAGGCCGCATCACCAGGAGCTCGGACGCGCGCCGTGCCAGTATCGCTCGATCTGCGAGCGCGGCTGCTCCTACGGCGCCTATTTCTCGAGCCTGAGCGCCACGCTTCCGGCGGCGCGCAAGACCGGCAACCTGACGATCGTGACCGACTCGATCGTGCACAGCGTGATCTACGATCCCCAGAGCGGCAAGGCGTCCGGCGTGCGGGTGATCGACGCCAGGACCAACGAGGGCCGCACTTACGAGGCGAAGGTGGTGTTCCTCTGCGCCTCGACCATCCCCACGGCCCAGATCTTGCTGAACTCGAGGTCCGAGGCGTTCCCCAATGGCATCGCAAATCGGTCCGATGCGGTTGGCCGCTACCTGATGGACCACGTCAGCGCGATGGGCGCCACCGGAACTTACCCGGGTTTCGCATCGCGCTATCACCGCGGCCGCCGACCGAATGGGTTTTACATCCCCCGCTACCGCAACGTGACCGAGCCCGCGGAGGGCTATACCCGGGGCTTCGGTTTCCAGGGCGGAGTGATCCGCGACAATTGGCGCCGCGGCATCGGCCAGGCTGGCGTCGGCGCGGAGTTCAAAGCCTCGCTGCGCGGGCCGGGCTCGTGGCGGATCAGTCTCAACGGCTTCGGCGAGATGCTGCCCCGGCCCGACAACCGCGTCACGCTCCACCCGACCAAGACCGACAAGTGGGGCATTCCGCTGGTCCACATCGACTGCGGCCTGGGCGACAGCGAGCGACGGATGATCGAGCAGGTCAACGCCGACGCGAAGCAAATGCTCGAGATGGCCGGCTGCACCGACATCAACGTGCGGCGGCATTACGGCGGCCTCGGGTTGGGAATCCACGAAATGGGCACCGCACACATGGGCAACGATCCGGCCAGGTCGGTGCTCAACCAGTACAACCAGGCACACGACGTGCCGAACCTGTTCGTGACCGACGGCGCTTGCATGCCCTCGGGCGGCTGCCAGAACCCGTCGCTGACCTACATGGCGATGGCGGCCCGCGGCGCGCACTTCGCCGCCGAGTTCCTCAAGGAAGGCCTGATCTGATAGGGCGGTAGGCTATTTTCCGCGCGAAGGATTGCTGGTCCGCGTCACTCGTTGTCAGTCAGGAAATCCCGCAAGGTCACTCGTCGCTCAATGATCTCCACCTCGCGCCGGAGGGCCAGCCGGACCGTTGTACCCGCAGGCTGTTCCCATACATGATAACCCGTCACTGTCGCCGCATAAGCCTCGGGTGTTTGGCCGTTGATGGCGACCAGGACGTCGCCGTCGCGAATGTCTGCCTCGGCTGCTGGGCTGTTGTCGGCCACTCGCGCGCTCATGTCCGGCCCGAAACTCGCTCCCAAACGGTTATAGGCCGGCATCGCCAGGGATGCACTTGGCTCCCCGATGCGAACGCTTCCGCCTGGCCCGTCGATAACTAGAACGTGGTTGGCGAAGGCTGCGAGACCAACCACGGCAGCTGTGTCCGCAGTGCCGTCCGGCAGCGGGCTCACCAGGACATTCTTCAAGGTCAGCTGGCCAAGGCGGAACTCTCGCGCGAGCACCAGCTCCAGTACCACCCAACCGCCATCCAACCAGTATTGCCAAGCATAAGTTGAGGGCAGATCCCGGTTCTGTCGACGCCACTCGTTCCAGAGGGGCTCGGAGAGCCTCACACCACCGCTATCCCCACTATCCAACAAGACTGGAAAAGGCTCGTCGGTAGTGCCCGCGTCAAACACCAGATAGTCGCTAGGCACGATCGGCAAAGATCGTGCGTTTGCCAGGCGAGGCTGGACATCGGGGCCGATGGCCATAACGCTACGCTGCCTATCGTAATGGGTGACGTAGGCCTTGAGCACCGGCCAACCGATAATCGCGTCCATCCCAATGCTCGGAGCGCCCGTTTCCTTGAGAATGGCGAAACTTACCGGTTGCGCCTGCCCGCCTGGCGGGACCACCTCCACGGGTTTGGATATCGCGTCGAGGAGAACAGCTTCCGGCGGGAGCTCCCGGTCGACTTCCAGGCCGAACCGTTTTGAATCGGCCGCGGCGATGATGAACGCCTGCTGTGCGCCGGTGTCGAGGATGAATTTCGCCGGCTGGCCTGCAATCGCGCCGCGGCCCGCCCAACGCTCCTCGCCAGCTTGCGCATGGCCCGTGCCAGCCTGGAGGATCGAGAAGAGCGCGCCAAGCACAGCAAAAACTCGGGTCAAAAAGGGCGATCTGCTGCTTCGAGACCGAACCATCGTGGAGGCCCCCAATTCCGGCGACGGAGGTCGTGCGTCCCGTTTCAGTCAGTGGCGCAGCGACCCATCCGTGACCCTGCGCGCAGGAGTATCGCGCCCGCCTTGCGCCGCGATGAACCAGGAAGAGACGTCCGATCGGGTGACGCGCAGCAGAGGTCGTCCACTGAGCTTCCCGAAGAAGCGGGCGAAGAAGGCAGGCGCAGCTGCAGTAGCCGCGTCGCCCACCTTCAGCAGGCTCGCGATATGTCTATTTCTTGCCGGCGCCCTCGAGCAGCGCGTCCAGGCCCTGCTGGTCCTTGATCGCGCCCGTCTGCCGGTTGATCAGGTCGCCCGTGTCCCATAGGAACGGACGAATGCCGCTCGCGAGCGCCTTTTGCGTCACGTACTTCATCCAGTGCGCGCGCGAGGCGAGGTGCATGTCCAGATCGAGCGGGGTGGTGCGCCGCGGCGCGCCGTATTCGCCGAGCAGCACCGGGATGCCCTTGCTCACGAACAGCTGGTTCGCCAGCGCCATGTGCGCATCGACCGTCTCTTCCTCGCCCCAGGTGGCGTTGCGGTCCGGCTCGATCGTCGAGTGATAGTCCTTCCCCCAGTAGTAGAACATCTTCCCCCAGCTCGCGTCCTCCGTCAGGATGCAGAAGTTGGGCGGGGTGTAGAAATGCGCCTCGACCATCAGGCGATTGGCGGCCGGATCGACCGGCACCTTATTCCACAGCGTCTGCGCCAGGTCGGTGTTCGTGCTCGGCAGCTGCAGCACCAGCGCGCGGTAGGCATTCTTGCCGCCGGTCGAGCGGACGGCGTCGATGAAAGCCTGGTGATAAGCGAAGAGGACTTCCATCTCCTCCGCTGTATCGCAATCCGGCTCGTTCGCGCTGGCGAACATCAGGCGCTCGTCGAAATCGCGCAGATGGGTGGCGATCTGCTCCCAGAAAGCCTTCTGCTTCGCGACCACGGCGTCCTTCTTGGCGGGCGTGACGTTCCTTTCGAGCCAGCCGCCGTCCCAGTGAATATTGAGGAGCACCGGCATGTTCGCGTTGATGCAGTACTGCACCACCTCCTTGACGCGGTTGAGCCACGAGTCGCTGATCTTGGCCGTGGTCTGGTTCGCATACTGATCCCACGAACACGGCAGCCGGATCGCGTCGAAGCCCTGCGCCTTGTAGCTGTCGACCAGGGCCTGGGTGATCATCGGGTTGCCCCAGAAGCCTTCCTGCGAAGTCGCGTGCGGGATGCCGCTGTTGTTCACCGCTTCCAGCGTGTTGCCGATGTTGACGCCGAGCTTGATGCGGCCCGCCAGGGCGACGGCTGTGCTCGTCATGCCGGTGGCGTCGGCCGCAATTGGGCTGGTGTTGTAGCTCGGATAAAGGCCGCTCGGGGTGGGAGTAGGTGTCGGGGTGGGTGTCGGCGCCGGCGTTGGCGACGGGGTCGGAGTGGAACCCCCGCCTCCCCCGCAGCCGGCCGCGACCAATGCCATCGTCGAGACAAGAACCTGACGTCTCGCCATCCTCATGCGCACTCTCCCATCCCTGAATTTTGTGATTTCAGCGCTGCGCGCTGCTTCAATGACGCGATAGCTCGGCAGCGAGCTGCCGACCCTCACCCAGCAAACACAGCGCTAGTTCGGGACGTTCGAAGGCGCAAGGCTTTTATACGATAATATCCCCACGCGAGCGCACGCGGTTTTCCGTTTCGTTGGCTGGCGCGCTTGGTTAAGCGCTTGCGTGAAGCCATTCGAAGGGGACGCCGGTGAGCATTCTTCAGGACCGCGTGGTTATCGTGACCGGTGCCAGCTCGGGGATAGGCGAGGCTTGCGCTGTCGAGTTCGCGCGCAAGGGCGCCCGGGTCGTGCTGGCCGCACGGCGGGCGGAGCGGCTGGAGAGATTAGTGGCGCGCATCGGCGAGCTCGGCAGCGAGGCGCTCGCGGTGACCACCGACGTGACCGACGAGGCCGCGGTGCAGACCCTGTTCGACAGCGCGGTCGACCGGTTCGGGACCGTGGACGTGTTGATCAACAACGCTGGCGTCGCCGATAGCACGGCCGTCTACGAAATGAGTTTAGAGACCTGGCACCAGGTGATCGAGACCAATCTCACCTCCGCCTTCCTCTGCAGCCGCGCGGCATTCCGCGTGATGAAGAGGCAGCGGCGCGGACGGATCATCAACATCGGCTCCATCTCGGCGCGCGTGCCGCGGCAAAATAGCCCGGCCTATGCGGCCAGCAAGTGGGGCCTCGACGGGTTGACCCGCTCGCTGGCGATCGACGGGCGCGAGTTCAACATCGCCGCGTCGATCTTCCATCCGGGCATAGTCGCCACCGAGATTGCTCCGGGAGCAGTCAAGCTGCCGGAAGGCTTCGCGGCCGCGCCCGAGGACATCGCCGGAGTGATCGTCCACATGTGCGACCTGCCCGACCACCTCAACTTCTACGAAGGGATGGTCGTCCAGATCGATCTGCCGTTTCTCGGGCGGGGCTGATTTGTCCTCCGAGCTCAAGTGCTACAACATCGCCGACTTGCGCGAACGCGCGCGACGGCGCCTGCCGCGAGGTATTTGGGAGTACGCCGAGCGCGGTACCGAAGACGAGACCGGCATGGCGCGCAACCGCGCGGCCTTCGAGCGTATCACCTTCCGGCCGCGCGTGTTGCGGGGCGTCCACGCGGTCGACACCAGCGCCACAATTTTCGGTAAAGCGAGCGCCTTGCCGCTCGCGCTCGCTCCCACCGGGGCGGCGGGGCTGCTGTGGTACGAGGGCGACCTTGCCCTCGCCCGCGCCGCGGCGACGGCCGGCGTGCCGTTCACCATATCGAGTGCCAGCACGATGGATATCGAGAAGATCGCCCTCGCCGGCGGACGGCTGTGGTTTCAGCTTTACTATTGGGAAGACCGATCGCTTTCGCATGCCGTGGTCGACAAGGCGCACGCCCTTGGCTGCGAGGCGCTGTTCGTCACGCTCGACATGCCGGTGCCGCCCAACCGCGAATACATCCATCGCAGCGGTTTCGGCACGCCGTTCAAGCTTAATGCCCGCAACACACTCGACGTGCTGAGCCGCCCACGCTGGCTCGCGGGCGTGATGGGCCGCTACATGCTGGGCGGTGGGATTCCCACTCAAGCAAACCTGCCCGACCGGATGCGCGCGAAAGTGACCAAGGCATCGCCACCTGGGGCACTTTTCAAGCAGGACGATCTGGATTGGGACGCGATCAAGGTTCTGCGTGACCGTTGGCCCGGAAAGTTCGTGCTCAAGGGCGTGCTTCACCCGGAAGACGCCGAACGCGCGCTGTCGCTCGGAGCCGACGGAATAGTGGTGTCCAATCATGGCGGCCGGGCGCTCGATTCCGCTGTCGCGACGATCGATGCCTTGCCGGATATCGTCGCCGCTACGGGCAGACGGTTGACGATCCTGCTCGACAGCGGGGTGCGCCGCGGCAGCGACGTGATCAAGGCCGTCGCGCTGGGAGCCGATGCAGTACTGGTGGGGCGCGCACCGCTCTACGGCCTCGCCGCGGCGGGCGAAGCGGGAGTAGCCAAGGCTCTGGAACTGCTCAGAGCCGAAACCGCCCGCACAATGGCGATGCTCGGAGCGCGACGCATTGCGGAAGCCGATTCGTCGCTACTGGGCTGACTATCCTTGACACATACGAAGAGGGCGGCGGGAGTTGCTCCCACCGCCCGAACTTCGTGCTGTGACGAACTCGATTACGGGCTGACGGACTCGTCGCCGTCCGCAGCAACCACGCCGATCACACCGGCGAGGATGATCAGGGCGAGAATCCAGCCCCAGCTGCCGCGGAGGCCCTCAGAATCGCCAACCGGCGAAGCGGCACGGACATCGTCCACCGCGACGGGCGCGGCGGCAGCGGCAGTCGAACCGAACACCATCCCCGCAGATGCGAGTGCGACAAGCGCTTTACGAATAACCATTTAGTGCCCTTCCGTTCAATGTCGCCGATCCACTACCACGGCGAATTCTTGCGTCAACCCTTAGTCCTGTTTCATCGGGTCTTTCGCGGCGATTTGCCTCGCCGGAATGACCATAACGGTCCAACCCGCTGATGCCAAGCCTCTTAACTTCCCGTCGGCGCGCGCCGGTGGCGCGTAAAGTTTGCGGTTTTCTTAAACTCACGCGCCCCCTAATCGCCCTATCCATGAATTGTTCCATGAAGCTTGCACTTGCTTTGGCCGCTATGGCTTTCGGGCAACAGTTATCGGCACAGCAACTCAGCCCGGTCGACCTGTTGATCGTGCAGGACGTGCGTTTGGCAGGAATTGCCGAGCGTCTTCTGGCTGCCAACCGGACGCTCTGTCGCCATGAAATGCCGCTTACCGGCATGGTCTTGCACAGCCGCGACCAGTATCGCGCGCGCCTGACGGACGAGGCGTTCGCTAACGGGCCCGTCGCCGTAGCGGGCGTCGTTCCGGGATCACCGGCAGCCGCGGCCGCAGTCGGCCGGGGCGACGGCATTGCCGCCATCGGCAACCGACCCACCGCGGAGATGGCGCGCATCGACGAGGCTCCTTTGCGAGACACCGCCTTTGCAACGCTGGCGGACCAAGCCGGACGGCCGGTAACCCTCACCGTGGTTCGCAACGGGGCGCCGCGCACTCTCTCGTTCGACGCACCGAGCGGGTGCCGTGCGCTGGTCGAGATCCGCTCCGCAAATTCGCTGGACGCGCGATCGGACGGGCGTGTCATCCAAGTCAACTACGGACTCGCCGAGGCCGCGACCGACGAGCAGTTGGCGGTGGTTTTCGCTCACGAGCTCGGCCACCTTGTGCTCGAACATCGCCGGCGGCTGGAAGCGGCCGGGGTCGAAAAAGGGTTCTTCGGTGAGTTCGGACGAAACCGGCGGTTGAATCGTCAGGTCGAAGTCGAAGCCGATCTCATCTCGGTCCACCTGCTAGCCAACGCTGGATACGATCCGGCAATCGCGCCTGCGTTCTGGCGTTCGCGCCTCGGACGCAGCGCCGGCGGCGGGATCCTGCGGAGCGGGACTTATCCTTCTGCCAAGGCGCGGGCGGAGCTCGTCGAACGCGAGATTGCCGAACACCTTTCGGGCCGCTCTGGACCGAGTCATCCCACCCATCTCATATCGCGGCGTGACCTGCCGTTCGACTGATCAATCGGCGGAGCTCTCCGGCGCCTCGCTGATGTCGATGTAGTGGCGGTCGTAATAGGTCAGCGGTGCCGCGTCGGCGCGGTGCTTGGCGGCGACCAGCTCACCGATGAAGATCGAATGCGTGCCGAACTCGTGGCAATGGGCGCGGCGGCAGATCAGGCTCGACTGCGCGGTGGCCAACACCGGCACGCCATGGCTTTCCTCCCATTCGCCGACCGCGAAGCGATCGGTCGGAAGCGGCCGCATGAAGTGTTCGGCCACATCGCGGTTGCCGAGTCCAAGCACGTTGACGCAGAACACCTCGGCGCTGGCCAGCGGCGCGTGGAGCGATGCCGAGCGGTTGACGCAGACCAGCAGCGAAGGCGGCTCGAAGCTCAGCGAGCTGACCGCGGTGGCGAGAATCCCATACCGCCCGCCGCCATGCCCGGTGGTCACGGCATAGACCGTCGCCGCGACGTGCCGCATCGCCGTGCGGAACGAGTCGAGCAAGTCGTCACGGGTGTGCTGGGGTTCGGTCACGGAGGTTTCCATGCTGCCCGGCCCATGCCGGTGCAAGCGCCAACTGCAATGTGAAGGCAGTCCTTGATATCACATTATGATGTGATACAGTTGCGGCCATGAGCACTCCGATCATCGAACGTGTCCGCAATCTCGTCAATCAAGGCCGGATGACCCGCGCCGGTCTCGCGCGCGCGGCTGGACTTCATGCAAACACCTTGCGGGACTGCACCGAGGTCAATTGGAATCCGACGGCGGATACGCTCGCCAAACTCGAGCGTTTCCTCAGCGCCAACGACGAGACGCCGGTGTTGGTGCCGATCGAGCAGATTATCGATGAGGCGCGCAACGGGCGTATGTTCGTGCTGGTCGACGACGAGGACCGCGAGAACGAAGGAGATCTCGTCATCCCGGCGCAGATGGCGACGCCCGATGCGATCAACTTCATGGCCACACATGGCCGCGGCTTGATCTGCCTTGCGCTGACTAGGGAGCGCGTCGACTCGCTGGGACTGCAGCCGATGAGCCGCACCAATCGTAGCCGCATGGAGACCGCCTTCACGACGTCGATCGAGGCGCGCGAGGGCATCACTACGGGAATCAGCGCAGCGGACCGGGCGCGCACGGTCTCGGTTGCGATCGACGCGGCCAAAGGGCCCGACGACATCGTGAGCCCCGGCCACGTGTTCCCGCTCGTCGCGCGAGAAGGCGGCGTGCTGGTCCGCGCCGGGCACACCGAGGCGGCCGTCGACGTCTCACGGCTCGCCGGGCTCAACCCGTCGGGCGTTATCTGCGAAATCATGGCCGAGGACGGCTCGATGGCGCGTCTCGACGGCCTGATGCGCTTCGCTCGCCTGCACGGCCTCAAGATCGGGACGATCCGCGATCTGATCGCCTATCGCCGCCGCCACGACCACCTGGTCGAGAAGCGCGCCGAAAGCCGCTTTCACAGCCGCTGGGGCGGCGACTGGCGGGCGATCAGCTTCTGGAACAAGGCCACCAAGGGCGAGACCATGGCGCTGGTGAAGGGCCATATCGATCCCGCGAAGCCGACCCTCGTCCGCATGCACGCGCTCTCGGTGTTCGACGATGTGTTCGCGCGCGACACCGAGCGCCACGGCCTGCTCGAAGGCGCGATGCGGATCATCGGCGAGGAGGGCGCGGGCGTGGTCGTTCTGATCAACCGCCCTGCCCCCGAATACGCGACCAGTGCGATCCGGAGCCTGGATCGCGACCAGCGGCCTCCCGAACCGACTCGCGACGACGACATGCCTGCCGAGCAGCGCGACTACGGCGTTGGTGCCCAGATCCTGGCCGAGCTCGGCGTGCATGACATGGTCCTGCTGACCAACACCACACATTCGCTGGTGGCGCTCGAAGGCTACGACCTGTCGATCGTCGGCGAGCGGCCGATCGGGCCGGTGTGACCGTCTGCCCCACTGGCCTGGTTCGCGCCGGCTGCTAAGGAAGTCGCTTCGACAACCGCCCCGGAGTAACGATGGCCCGTTTCCTGATCGTCGAAGCCCGCTTCTACGAGCATCTCAACGACATGCTGATCGAGGGGGCGGCTAACGCCCTAAAGACAGCGGGGCATATGGTCGACAAGCTCACCGTGCCCGGTGCGCTCGAAGTGCCAGGGGCGATCGCCGCGGCGGCCGAATCGGGTCAGTACGATGGCTTCGTCGCGCTCGGAGTGGTTATCAGGGGTGAGACTTATCACTTTGAAATCGTTGCCGGAGAGAGCGCGCGAGGAATCATGGCGCTGACGATGGACGGTATCGCGGTGGGGAACGGCATCCTCACCGTCGAGAACGAAGCGCAAGCGATCGTCCGCGCCGATCCGGCCCAGTTGAACAAGGGCGCCGGGGCGGCCGAAGCGGCGATGGCGCTGCTCGCTGTGCAGGAGAAGTTCGCCTGATCCTACGACAGGCTCAGGACCATCGATCGATCGCCGGGATCCCTTTGGTTCTCGGTGGCAACGTGTTCGGCTTCACCGCCGACGAGGACACCAGCTTCGCGATTCTCGACCGGTTTTACGAGCACGGCGGACGGATGGTGGATACCGCGCAAGGCTATTCGGTCTGGGTCCCCGGCCACGTCGGCGGCGAGAGCGAGACCGTGATCGGCAAGTGGCTCGCGAGCCGCCGCGTGCGCGCCGAGATGCGCATCGCCACCAAGACCGGAATGTTCGGCAAGCCGGGTGATTTGGAGTGGTGCAATATTTCCGACCGGTTGGGCGAGAGTCTGGACCGGCTAAAGACCGATTACGTCGATTTGTACTATGCCCACCGGGACGAGCCGCAGACCCCGCTCGAGGAAGTTGCCGCCGGCTTCGATAAGCTGGTGAAGCAGGGGGTGGTGCGCGAAATAGGCCTGTCCAACTACGGCGCCGACCGCCTTCGGCAAATGTGCGACCTCACACATTCCAATGGGACGACGCCGTTCACAATCCTACAGAACGAATACAACCTCGTCGAACGCGACGCCTATCCGCCGGAGCTCCAGGAGCTGTGCATCGAGCGCGGGATCGCGATGCTGCCATGGTTCGGCCTGGCCGCCGGGTTTCTGACGGGGAAGTATCGTACCCGCGAAGACCTGACGCGCTACAACCGCGGCTCCAGCATCGGGCGCTTCTTCGACAAGGGGCTGAAAGTCCTCCCCGCGCTCGACGCGGTAGTGGCCGAGACCGGCGCCAGTCACGGCGCGGTCGCGCTCGCCTGGCTCCTGCGCCAGCCGGGCATCGCCGCTCCGATCGCCAGCGCCAGCAAGCCCGGGCAACTCGACGTCCAGTTCGAAGCACTGACCTTAGAGCTCACGCAGGACCAGCTCGACCGGCTGACGGTTGCCGGAAGCTGACCCCGGTCCAGGCCGTGCAATGCACGGTGGACAGATGCCATCACCGCCTGGTCCTCAGATTGATGTGACAGTGGTGTGACACTAAGCCGCCTGTACCGCAGGAGGCCCGACTATCCGCCAGATCGCAGCCTTGCCCTATCTGATAGAAGGGTCCTCGACCGACTCCTCCGTGCGTCTGCTGCTGGTCACCACGCGCGGAACGCGGGGGCGCTGGGTCGTTCCCAAAGGGAACGCGGGCGCCGAAGCGCCGCATGTCAGTGCCGCCAAGGAAGCCGAGGAAGAAGCGGGGGTTCGAGGCGCTGCCTGCCCTCACCCGCTCGGGAGCTACCGTTACCGCAAGCGCCGGCCGAGCGGCGCCTCTATCCTCTACGATGTCGACGTGTTTCCACTGGCCGTCACCGAGGAATTGACGAGCTGGAAGGAGCAGGGTGAGCGCGAGCGGCGCTGGTTCTCGCTGAGCGAGGCGGCCGAGGCGGTCGACGAAGAAGACCTGCGGGATCTGATCCGATCGTTCGCGCCGACCGAATTCGTTGCGGCCACCCGTCGGACTGGCTTGCTCGATACGGTGGTTCGCAAATCAAGGATGGATGCGATGTTTGGCTGGTTCCAGCGCCTGCTGCCGAAGACAGGCAATTTCTTCGAGATGTTCGAAGCCCATGCGGCGGTTATCCTGACGGCGTCCGACGCGCTCGCGCGTCTGCTCGAGAACCCCCGTGAGCACGACCATATCCGCGAGATCGGCGAGCGCGAGCACGATGCCGACGAGATCAACCGAACCGTGCTTCAGACCGTGCGCAAGACCTTCCTGACGCCCTTCGACCGCGGTGCGATCGCCTCGCTGATCGGCTCGATGGACGACACCGTCGACGAGATGCACGCCACCGCTTCGGCAATCGACCTCTACGAGGTCGTGACGATCCCGCAGGAAATGAAGGATATGGCCGCGATCATCGTCGATGCGGCGCGGGTGACCGCCGAAGCCATCCCGCTGCTGCGCGACCTTGGACGCAACGCGGGACGCCTGCATGAGCTGACCGAGCGGCTGGTCCGCATGGAAAGCCATGCCGACGCAATCCACGCCGCGGGCCTGAAACGCGCGCTTCGCGAGCACGGCGCGACCAACACCCTGCAGTTCGTGGTCGATCGCGAGGTCTATAAACACCTCGAGAGAATCACCGACGCGTTCGAGGACGTCGCCGACCAGATCGACGGCATCGTCATCGAGCACGCCTGAGCGCCGCGCGATGCACGACCTGGCCCTGCCCCTGCTCGTCGGCCTGATCGCGGTCGCGCTGGCGTTCGATTTCCTGAACGGGCTGCACGACGCCGCCAATTCGATTGCGACGGTAGTGGCGACGCGGCTGATCTCGCCGGTGAAAGCGGTGCTGTTCGCCGCGTTCTTCAACTTCGCCGCCTATTTCCTCACGATCGCCTTTCCCGCTCTGCACGCGGTCGCGGACACCATCGGTAAGGGCCTGATCGACAAGGAGCTCGTCACGCCCGGCGTTATCTTCGGCGCGCTCGTCGGGGCGATGTTCTGGAACGTCGTGACTTGGCTCAAAGGCATCCCCTCGTCGAGCAGCCATGCGCTCGTCGGCGGGCTGGTCGGCTCCGGAGTGGCGCACGCGGGTCTTGAGGGCATCCAGTGGCCCGGCCTCAACAAGACATTGTTGGCGATCGTGCTGTCGCCGACAATCGGCATGATCCTGGCGATGACGGTCATGCTGGCGAGCAGCTGGGCGCTGCACAGGGTAACCGCCGCGACTGCGGAACGCAGCTTTCGTGCGATGCACCTCGTCTCGTCGGCGATGTATTCGACCAGTCACGGCCTCAACGATGCCCAGAAGACAATGGGCATCATTACGGTCCTGCTTTACTCGACCGGTTATCTGGAGGGCGAGTTCGAGGTCCCCCACTGGGTAGCGATCGCCTGCTACATTGCGATCGCGCTCGGCACGATGACGGGCGGTTGGAAGATCATCGAGACGATGGGATCGCGGATCACCAAGCTGTCGCAGCACCAGGGCTTCAGTGCTTCGATCGCCGGATCGGCGGTGCTGTTCGGAGCGTCGACGCTCGGCGTCCCGGTTTCGACCACGCACACCATCACCGGCTCTGTCATCGGCGCCGGCGTCGCCCGGCGCGCTTCGGCGGTGCGATGGGGAATCGCGCGAAACGTGGTGACCGCATGGATCATCACGATTCCCGCGTCAGGCCTTGTCGGCGCGCTGTTCTATTACCTGACGCGGCTGTTTTGACCGCTGAAGCAAGGCCTAGGCCGCCGCGCGGTTGGCGCGCTCTTTCAGTTCCGCGCCCGGCTTCGCGAAGTGAGCCGCGGCGTCGGCGCCCATCGGGCGGGCGAGGCCGAACCCCTGCCCGTAACGGCATCCCAGATCCCGCATCATGTCCAGCTCGGCCTTGGTTTCGATGTGTTCGGCCACGCACGGCAGGCCCATCGATTCGCACAGCCGCACCACTCCGTGCAGCAGTGGAAATCCGCCGCCGTTCGACGCGCGGTCGATGATCGTGCCGTCGAGCTTGACCGCATCGAACTCGATCTCGCGCAAGTAGGAAATCGACGCGTAGCCCGCGCCGAAATCGTCGAGCAAGATGCGGACGCCGTGGTTCCGCAAATGCGTGAGATTGCGGCGGGCGAGGTGGAAATCGGCGAGCAGCGCGGTCTCTGTCACCTCGATCTGCAGGCGCGATGGCGACAGACCGGCTTCCGCAATGATCTCGATGATCCTCTCGGCCGCGGACAACGTGCACAGCTGCACCGCGCTCAGATTGAAGGAGAGGGATACCGACGAAGGCCAGCGGCCGGCTTGCGCGGCCGCCCGGGCCAGCAATCCCTCGCTGATCTGCTCGACAACGCTGATGCGCTCGGTGATTGGGATGAATTCCGACGGGGCGATCCACCCCAGTTCGGAGTGACGCCAGCGGGCGAGTGCCTCGAAACTGGCCAACTCCATCGTCTGAAGGTCGATGATCGGCTGAAAGGCGAGATCGATGCTGTCCTGGATCGTCGGCTCGCGCAGCGCCTGCTCGATCGCGGTGCGGCGGCGTATCTCCGCCTCAAGGGCGCTGGTGAAGAACGCCACCCTGCCCTTGCCGGCCCGCTTGGCGCTGTAGAGGGCGATGTCGGCTTGACGCAGCGATTGCCGTAAATCCGTCCGCTCGGCGCCGTGGAAGGAGACGCCGACGCAAGCCGAGATGCACAGCGCGCGGTGGGCCGAGACGAACGCTTCCCCGGCGAGCTTGACCGCGTTCTCGCCGACTGCGTGGGCGGCCGCCGAATCGGCGCAACGGAACAGCAGCGCGAACTCGTCTCCGCCCAGGCGCGCGACGATTCCGCCATAAGGGACCACCGCTTGCAGCCGCCGGCTTATCTCGACCAGCAAGCGGTCGCCGGTCTCGTGCCCGAAGGTATCGTTGATCGGCTTGAACCCGTCGAGATCGATCAGCGCGACGGCGACATTCCGTTCACCGCGCCGGGCAAGGGCTTCGACCTCGGCGAGAAAGGCGCGCCGGTTGGCGATGCCGGTGAGCGCATCGGTATCGGCGATCTGCCGGGCGCGCGCCTTCTCGTCGTTGGCGATCCTTTCCGCCGTCGTCGCGCGTTCCCGTTCGCGTTCGATGTCGAAGCGCGAGTAGACGAGCTTCACGAATCCTTCGTCGTGCGCCGCGATCAGGCGGAAGGTCACCACCGTCAGCATGATGATGCTCGCCCCCATCCCGACCGGAACCACCTCGCCCTCGCTGATCAACTGCACGGCTAGCGGCGCCGCGAGCATCAGTAGCGGCAGCCGCGCGGCAGCCGGAAAGGCGCTTAAGCCGAACGAGCAGCCGATCGCCGCCAGGCTGGTGAACAGCACGATCGGAATGCGGCCGTCGCCGATGCTGTCCTGGTACCAGGACAAGCTCCACCAGCTGTAGCAGACACAGAACAGCGCGCAGATCACGAAGGTCTTGCGCAGCTCGGCCGGGATGGCGCTTGCCGGCGGCAACCGCTTGCGGGCCCGCAACCAGTAGATCATGCGCGCGATCAGCAAAACGGCGAGGACGTTCCCGGTGTTGAGCAGCCCTTGCCCCTGACCCACGTAGGACACGTTGACGCCGACAAGATTGACCAACAGGATCGCGTAAAGCCAAGGCACCTGCCGCCCGAGCGCGCGAAAACGCTCTTCGGCGAGAGCCTCCTCCCGCCGGGAACTCCTGGCCAGACCAAGATACCGATCCAAAATTGCGACCATGCGCAAGGGCATGGCCGCGTTCATCAACGCAAAGGGTTAACATGTTATGGGCCGGCCGGTCCGCAGAAGCAGGGGGTAGGCCGCGGAAGATTTGGTGCCACCTCCACCTCTCCCAACTCCGACTGGTGCCTTGCTTCAAGGCGTGGAGCGCCTTCCGTTGAGATGAAATCTCTCGAGATCCTGCCCCCGTTCAGGCCGTAAAGAAGGCGTTCGCTCTGCTACGGGACAATGCCCTGACAAGTTGGGCGCACCCAACCCGGCCCGGACAATCCCACCACGGCCGGCTCCAGCCATGGACTGGCAGACAATTCAGCAACGGCTCGGGGCGAACGTGGACTGCATTGCCGCCATCATCATGCGTCGAACCACCGCTGTTCGCTCAAGATTTGCGAGCGGCTGAGATTTGCCATTGCAATGTAGGATTTCAAATGTTCCATATTTGTTCTCATGCACGAGGAGATTCGAAATGGCATATGTTGATGCAGCTGATCTGGCTTCCAACGATCCGGGTAAGGGCGCCGCTCTGGTCGGAATCGAAGGCGGAGGCGACGTGCAGGTCGCACTCGAGGGGAAGGCGCCTAATGAAGCCCCCAAGCGCTCCACCACCTTCCGCACGCAAACGGTGGCCGACATCCTGGCGGGCGAGCCGGTCAACGCCTTCCGCTTCATCGACAGCACGAAGCATTCGGCCATTCAAGAAAAGACCGACACGAGCAATTTGCGCACAGACCTCAACCTCATCGGCGACTGCGCCGCCGACATCAACGCGGCCGGACAGGGCATGCGTGTCGAGTTCCCGGAAGGCCTGTACAACATCGACGGCGGTAGTTGGTATTTCGACCAGAACGCGCAGGGGCTGGAAATCGTCGGCGCGGGCATGGGGCGGACGATTCTGCACCAACATAATGCAACCGGCAACGCCTTGCGCATAGCGTCCAGCACGACTGCCGACTTCTGCGACAGCCTGACCTACTATCCCATAACCGCGAATGCCGCGAAGGGCGCAATGTCGGCCGCGCTAACGACGCCTGCCGACGCAGCAAACTTTCTGCCCAACACCTTCGCGTGGATTCGATGCCGTCAGCTTATCAACCCCGGCCTCAATTCTCCGGACCAGCCTCTTGCCGAGCTTGTCGAGATTCTGGACGCTGATACAACCACTGGCGTAGTCAGGTTCAAGTTCCCGCTGGTGAAGTCCTACACTGCGGACACCACCGGCACGATCTTTACGTATGGCCTTGCGCCGGCAACGAGTGTGGGCGCACCTATCGAGAACGTCCGCATTGCCGATATGACATTCAATCATGACGGTACGGGCTACGTCATCTGGCTTCGCCACATGCGCAATTGCATCATCGAGCGAGTACAGACTATCGGTAAGACGGGTATCACGTCATCAGCAGGCTCCACCGGCTTTATCCTGCGCGAGTGCGACATTGCCCTTATTAACGAGAACGCCGATCAGTTCCTTCACTTCCTGTCGCTGGACAAGGGCGCCAAGCACGCGTTGATCCAGAACAACACATTCCGTTCGACCGGGGCGGGTGATATCCACCTGCACGAAGGCGTGGCGGATGTTCTGCTCGATAATAATCGGTTCATGTTGGCTCCGCTCTCAGCGACGGCGCACAATAATGCATGGCCGGTTATTTCGCTCGCGGGCTCGACGTTCGACATTCGCATCCGACGCAATCACTTCATCAACGCCCCCTTCGGCGCGATCAAGGGGAACATTTCATGGAAGTATGGCACCGCGCCTTACAACGAGACGCAGCACGCCGGTCTCAAGATCACCGACAACATCTTCGACGGTTCGTTCGGGGCCCAGGTGGCAACAGGTGCCGGAACTAACGGCATCGACGACAACATCGTCCAGCTATCCAGCCAGACCGATGATGTCGAAATCCTGCGCAACCGTTTCAGCGGCACTGTGCCCGGCGGTGCCTTCCAGCTTCGCTGCGACGGCGAGGGCGACAAGGTGCGGATCGAGGGCAACTGGTTTTCGGGCGATATCAGCCGCGCGAACAACCAACACTTTGCCAACAACACGCGGACGGGCGGTGCCGAGGACATCGGCTGCAATCCGCGATGGGTTTCCTATGGGCTGACGAACGGCACCGGACCGAGCGTCATGGCGGCCACTGCGGGCCAGGCAACTCCCTCCCTGTTCTTCGGCTCGGACAACAATCCGGCAGACAGTGTCGGCATCTATGGCTCCGGCGGCGCTCTCAGGCTCACGACCAACGCAGAACCAGGGGTGACGCGCGGAACTATTCGTGCAGAGGTGACCGACGCTGGGTTCAATGTCTTCACCGGCCATACCTACCAACTTGACGGTGTGCAGGTCGTGGGCCCACGCAAGATCGGCTGGACTCCCGCTACGGGCGTGGCCACGCGAACCGCGTTCGACACGGCTACGGTCACGCTCCCAGGACTGGCCGAACGGGTGAAGGCACTGATCGACGACCTTCACGGCACCGCGGGTCATGGGTTGATTGGGACTTGAGGACTCTCGCCCTTGTTCCGCCACTCCAACTGGCGGGGGTGCTCTACGCAGGACGCGCCTCGTAGCATCCTCGCCAGTTCTCGGCATTCTGCACTGGGCCCTGCCGAGGCTCGACGATCTCCGGTCCCGAAAACGGGGGAGGATACTTCGTCGAAACAACCTAGAGTCTGACTCATCCGTTCTGAATCGATTGGGGATTCCCAATTGGGTTGAGTTCTGATTCAACCTGCCGGCTGGGGTTGGAGGCCGGCGGGGATGGCGAGACCCTATTCGAACGATCTGCGAGAGCGGGTAGCGGCGTCGGTGGTTGGCGGGCGATCGGCGCGTGAGACGGCGCGGCTGTTTGGGGTGAGCGTGGCGAGCGCTGTGAAGTGGTCGCAGCGGTTGCGGGCGACGGGGAGTGCGGCGCGAGAAACCCCCTGCCCCTTGAGAGGGAGGGTCGGGGTGGGGGCGCTCGGCGCCAGCGTCGACGCGAGGCCTTAGGGCGTATCGACATTCAAGTGCAAAGCATTGGATCCTCCCCCGTCTTACGGGG
>CBHCZH010000001.1:0-60289 GCA_965977975.1 uncultured bacterium | reverse complement strand
CTCATCCCGACGTAGGAGGGCAGGCAGAAGCCGCCCGGGTAGAGGTTGTCGGCGTTGGGGAAGGAGCTCGCGGACACGACGATATTGGGCGACAGGGCGGCGTGCGAATGCACTGGGGCGAAGAACCGGCGGGTTTCGATTCCCATCCGCGCGAGCGACGCCTGGATCGCCTTTCTGGACGCCGCGAGCTCATCGGCGAGGAGTAAGCCGATTGCCCAGTAAGCGTGCGTGAACCCGGGCGGCTCGGCCTGGAGCGCCATTCTTCGGTCCTTGCCCAGCAGTGCGCGATATGACAGACCCACCTGGCGTTTTCGCGCAATCGCCTCGCCCGCGTGCTCCACTTGGGCGAGGCCGAACGCTGCGAGCAACGCGCTCATGCGATAGTTCATGCTGACGGTCGTATGCTCGTACTGATGGTCGAGGTCGTTGCCGAAAGACAGGTTCCTGCGGCGGCGCAGCCGCTCGGCAAGATCGTCGCTGTCGGTCACGATCATCCCGCCCTCGCCGGTGGTGATCGCCTTGTTGGCATAGAGGCTGAAGCATGAGACTTGGCCGAACGTGCCGGCCCGCCGGTCATGCGCGATGGCGCCGAACGCCTCGGCTGCGTCCTCGACCACGGCCAGGCCCCTGGCCGCCGCGATCTGCTCGATCGGGGCCATGTCGGAGCAAAGACCGAAGTTGTGCACCACGACAATTGCCGACGTCCGGCTGGTGATCGCATCCTCAAGCTTGGAGGGATCAAGGTTCCACGTCTCGTCGACATCTACGGGCACCACGCGGAAACCGCAGCTCAAGGCGGCAAAGACCGGCGCCATCATGCAGAATGCCGGGACGATGATCTCGCTCGCCGGGGGGAGATCGAGCGCCTCGAGCGCGAGACGAAGCGCGGCAGTCCCATTGGTGACCGCGATCGCATGTCGCCTGCCGACGAACGCTGCGAAGGCCTGCTCGAACTGGCCGACGATGGCGGAATTGCCGGAAATCTCGGCGATGGAGATCGCCTTTCCGACCCGCTCTGCCTCGCCCCCCCAGAGATATGGCTTCGATATTGGGACATCGAACCTGCGCTTATCCATGCAGGTAGAGGCCTCCTTGCGCGGCAAGCAGCGGCGCCTCGCGAGGACGCTCCTCCTCGATAGCGCCGTCCCATGGCCAGGTTGCGCCATTGGCGTAGAACCACTCGACCGTCTTGGTAAGGCCTTCCTCGAGGCCGACCACCGGACGCCATCCGGTGACCTGCTGCAAGTGCGTGGGGTCGCACCGGAAGTGGTTGATCTCGCGACGCCTAAGGCGCAACGGATCGACGCTCATCGTGAAGGACGGTTTACCCATGATCCCGGCGATCGTCTGCACCAGATCGGCGATCTTGATCGAGACGTTCGACCCGATGTTGAACGCACTTCCGGAGGGCGCGGCCGCCGTCAAGAGGAGGCAGATCGCCCTGGCAGTGTCCTCGACGTAGGTGAAGTCCCGAAAGGTCTGCACGTCGCCCATGACCAAGTGATCGGATTTGCTGAGCTGGTCGATGATTTCCGGAATTACGTACGAATGCGTTTCGCGCGGACCGTAGCAATTGAAGATCCGCGCAATGATGACGTTCAGGTCGCGCTCGAGCGCGAGGGTATGGCAGAGCCTGTCAGCGGCAAGCTTGGTGACGGCGTAGGAATTCACCGGGTCGAATGGCGCGTCCTCGTCGAGCGGGCCCGCGGTGCGGTCGCCATAGATCTCGGTCGACGACAGATAGACGACGCGTTCGCAGTCGATCTCGCTGCAGGCGGTGAGGATGTTGAGGTTAGCCTCGACGTTGTTACGCAGGAAACGGTTGGGATCGAGGTACGCCGAGGTCACGAACGTATCCCCGACGCATGAGATCACGAACTGCGGCGAGATGCTCGCGAGCAAGATGCGCGTCTCGGCCTGGTTGCAGAAATCATGCTGCACGAAGTCGATCGAGGACCTGATCTCCGCAAGATTGGCCGTGGACCCAAAAACGAGGCTGTCCGCAACGACCACATTGTAGCCACTCATGGCGAGGAGGCGGGAAATGCTTGATCCTATAAAGCCAGCGCCTCCTGCGATTAGGACCGGCTTTGATGAGATGGATCTCGGAATCATTCAGCATACTCCCCGTCCAAAAAAAGCTGACGATCTCACTTGGGACCTTACACAGGACCGGCGAGTCATGAAACGAAATCGACCGTTCTGGGAAGACATGCCGAAGAGTAGAAAAAAATCAAGCGAGACTGAATTTTTGCAGATGAAAGCTCGCCGCCGCTCGTGCTACAGTCGTGCGCCGCTCTTTCCTTGAAGATGTCCGTCCATATCAGGGAACTTACCTTGCCCGAAGGCTGGCATCCGGATTTGATGCCGAATCGGGCAATTGCCGCGCACGAACCCGCCGCTGACATATTGTCGAGGCGCCATGTTTGGTTATGATGGGGCGTCAAACCGGACCAATCTAAGGACTGTCTCTCGACGTGCCATCCAAAAGCGGAAAGCCGTATTTGGCCTTCATTGGTGATTTGCGCACGTCGCACCGGCTTCTTACCACCACCTTTTGCTCGGTGCTTGGCGAGCGACTTGGTGTTCGAGTGATCGATGTTGGCGATGATGGACAGAGCTCCATGCCCCTCGATACTGCAGAACGGCTGTCGGTCCTGAACGCGGCCGAGGCAGTGATCGTTCAGATGTCGTCGCGCGCGCTCGGCGCCGACGGCCGCGAGCCGCGGATGCGGCGCGCGGCTGCTGCCGATTTCGCGCAGCTGCGGGCGGCGCGCGCCGAGCATGAGGCGCGTCCGCCGTCGGGCCGTTCTCGCGGCCTCCCGTCTGCTCGCGGCGGCGCGGCACCTGAAATCGCCAGCGAGCGCGCGCGGCGCTTGATCGAGCTCATCGAGAAGGTCGCCGTCCCACGGATTCTGCTGCAGATGGTCGATTCGCTTTCAGGCGACGCCCAAGCTCAGTCAAGCGACCACGCGCCGGTCGATGCAATGCTGCATGCCGACGCGCGCGAGACCGCCGAGATCGCCGTCTATTGTGACGCCCGCGTCCAATGCGAATATTCCTTCGCAACAATGGGATCGTCGAACCGAACGACGACGGGTGCGGACGAGGGCGATCCGTTCGTCGCTGGCGCCATCGCGATGGTTGATGCCCTTGAGCCTGCGTGTCGCCGGTTCCTCGGCCATCCGCCAAGCGGGCACTTGGGGCGCGTGCGATTCGTCGTCGTCGGTGCGGCGCGAACCGGGACCAGCCTGCTGGTAAGCCTGCTGAACGCGAATCGGGAGTGCCTGTGCGGCGGCGAGCTGTTCAACGAGGCGCTTGTCGCGGAGGACATCATCCCCTGGCGCGGACTTGAAGAATCTCGCCGCGGCGAACTGCTCGACCTGAGGCACGTCGATGCCGCCAAATTCTGGGACTCGTTGTCGGCCGATGAGATATCTCCAGGGCGCCGCGCCGTCGGATTCAAGCTGCTCTATTGGCACGGCCTGGAGCGACCGTCATTGCTCGAGAGCCTCACGGCCGACAAATCGCTGCGGGTGATCCACATAACCCGGCGCAACCTGCTTCGCCGAGCGATATCGGAGCGCCGCGCGGAGATGACCGATCGATGGGTGGTGCACCGGGGGGCTCCGATAGAGCCGTGCCCGCGGGTTCCGCTCCTAGCCGGCGAGCTGGCCTCGTCGATTGCCAGGATTGAGGCTCATCAGCGCGAGTTCGACACGCTGTTCGCAGATCACCCCACGCTGCGCGTGATCTATGAAGACCTTGCCAATGACCCCGATCGCCTGGCGGCGCGGGCGTCGGCATTTCTCGGCCTGGAACAGTCGGACTGCCCGGTGCCCATCAAGTATGAGCGGACCGGCGCGAGCGATCTCACGGATGCCGTCGTTGGTCTTGAGGAGCTACGCGCGCGCGTGCGCCGGTGGGCGTCCTTCTTCGATGACTAGCCAGCACCCGGACCGAGGGATCGACCGTGGACGTGGGAGTCGGGTCCCGCGAACAAGTGCTGGTCGACGCGGGCGCCGCACGACAAGGGGAGCATGTCGATGGGTTTGAAGGTGATTGGCTCCGGTCTCGGACGCACCGGGACGACCTCGCTGAAGACGGCGCTCACGGTGCTCGGCTTCGGGCCGTGCCAGCACATGATCGACGTGATCGCCAGCCCGGAACGGATGGCCTTGTGGATCGATGCGGGGGCAGGGCGCGCCGACTGGGACGCGATCTTCGACGGTTATCGGTCGACGGTCGACTTTCCCGGCGCCGTCTATTGGCGAGAGCTTGCCGCGCACTATCCGGATGCGAAGGTCATCCATTCCGTGCGCGATCCCGATGAATGGTACGAGTCGACGCAGCAGACCATCTTCGCGCCCGATCGCCGGGCAGGCCGCACGTTCGACGACCCGAGCTTGCGCGCGCGTTTTTTCGGGAGCTTCACCGACGCAATCCGAGGTCGCCTGCACGACCGGGACTTCCTGACCGGCTATTTTTCGCGGCACACCGAGCAGGTGGCGGCCGGAATCGCGCCGGGACGTCTGCTCATCTACCAGCTCGGCGAAGGCTGGGAGCCATTGTGCAGGTTCCTTGGAGTGCCGGTCCCGGACCAGCCGTTTCCGGCGGCAAACGCCCGTTCGGCGTGGTGGCGCGCCGGCTAGGTCATTGCGGTCATCCTAAGCGAGTGGAGGCGCGTCTTCGCAGGCGGACCGGCGCTAGCCGCATTGCGCCTCGTTGCTAGTGCAGCCTTGCTGCTGCAACCATCCCACCAGTGCCGATTCCGGCACCACGGCGGTATTGGTGCGGTGAGCATATTCCTTCACCCACTCGAGCCCGCGCGAAAGCTCGCCGCTCGTCAGTGTAAAGCCGAGCCTCGAGCTGACGTCGTGAACGATCGCCCGGCTTGCCAGCGCCGTGAGCAGTACCGACCGAGGGACTCCCAGAACGGCGTCCGCGTCGAAAGGCGAGAAGAGGTTCGGGTCGCTGAACGGAACGCCCGTCGAAATGGTGTTCACGCCCATTCCGACGATCGGATCCGTGGTTCGCAGTTCGAAGCCGACAAACTCACTCACTTGCCGGGCCAGCGGGACAATTGCCTTGAGGTTGGGCGGGGAGTGCCATGGCTCGGTCGGCGCTCCCAGCCGCTCCCCGAGCTTCTCCGCCTCGTGGGTGAGGACGAACAGGAGCTGCTCGGTGGCGGGCATTCCAGACCGTTCTCCGAGGCCCAGCCACGAACTCGTCAACCCACGGATGCCGGCGCTTAGCGCCGTCAGCGTGTTGACCAGGCCGAAGCCAAGATCGTTGTGCATGTGGACGATGAAATGCGCGTCCCCGGCTGCGCGTGTCTGGATCTCGGTGAAGAATATCGCGGCCTCGGCTGGGTAGAGCCCGCCGACGGTGTCGCAGACGATGTTGGTCGACGCGCCGGCCTCGGTCAATTTCGTGGCGCTGGAGGCGACGAAGCCGAAGTCCGCGCGCGCGGCGTCCGCGAGCGCGACGTCGATCTCGAGCTGACCACCTAGGTCGCGCGCATACCCAACGGCATCGAGTGCGGTGCGTAGGGCCTCCTGCGGCGTCGTCTTGAGCATCGCCCCGGCGGTGGCTGGCGAGGTCGGCATGATCAGGACGATTCGGCCGTATCGCGCGTCTCGCACTGCTTGGAAGGCAGTGTCGATGTCCGCACGGGTCAATCGCGCAGCAACGCCGAGATAGCAGCTGTCGACCTCCGCCACGACCTGCCGGACGGCTTCGAATTCCGCTTTTCCCGCGCTCGGGAAGCCAGTCATGAACACGAGGCTTTGATGCGCCGCCGGGCCCATCAGCTTGCTGTGCGCAGTCGCTATCAGGGCGCGTTGGGCGCCATTCAGGAGGGTCTTGCCTTGCGCGCCGTCCCGCGCAACTTCCTCGTGAAGGATGACTTTGTCGGCTCGCAGGGTTTCAAGAATATGATCCACATCGCGGGCCTTTCAGCTGAGTATCCGACGTCCGGGCTGACCTAATCAGGAGGCTTGTTAGGACGAGAGCTGCTTCTTGTGAACCATCTTATTGCGTCTATGCTCGAATTATACGAAGATGATCGCCTCTCAGCTGCTTTTCGGCTGGCTTTCAAATCAAGGCGAGGACCCTTCTCGCGATCGTCGCGGCCGGGTCGTCTTGACGAGTCGTTCTGTAGTTCGCGGCAAAACCCTCGGCGGCGCGCGTGAACGCCGCGTCTTCGAGCTGGGCAACGATTGCTCGCGATAGCGTCTTCGCCTGGTCGTGCGGGTTTGCCGTGATGCCCGCTCCCAGCTTTGCGACGCGTTCGGCGGTCACGCTGCGTTCAAGGGTGTCCGGAACCAGAAAGAGGGGCACGCCTTCGAGGAGTGCGGCGCAGACCGTGCCGGCACCGGCATAGTTGATCAGCAGGTCGCTCTCGCCGAGGATGTTATCGAACCGGATTCCGCGGTCGTAGAAGCGCACGTCCGCTCCCGCGGCATGCCGGTCCCTTTCGGTCGAGCCTGGCATGACGCAGATAACCTCCGCGCAAGTGCGAGACAACTCACCGAGCGCAGCGAGGAGCGCCGGCATCGATTCCCCCGGGCGCAGGTACGCCAGTACCTTCTTGGGCCTGCGCGGAGCGCTCCACGCGGTGCCTTCGAACACCGCCCCGCACGCGACGTGGCCGACATATTGATCCGTCGGCCGGGCATAGCCTGAGCGTTCGAAGAACCGTCCGTAGTGGTCGAGCTCCGGATAAGTAGTCACCGAGGTCGGCTTGCCTCGGAGCAGGTCCGCGATGGATGACATCGGGGGTGCCTTGTATCGTGCGAGCACGCGATTGACCGTCTCGCAGACTTCCTTCTCGCCGGCGTGCGGGTCGTGATCGGGCGGCGGAGCATCGAGGTCGAGGGATGGGGATGGCGAGACTGGAGGCGGCACCTCCCAACCCGTGCCAGCCAGGTACTGTTGAATTCCGAGAATATCGGCGGCTAGCATCGCCGTGGGCGCGTAATTGGCGAAAAGGATGTCCGGACTAAGCAAGGATATGGTTTGGATCCATGCTTCCGTCATGCCGAGCAGCGTCAACTCGTCGGAATAGCCCTGCCGATACAATCTGTCAGCGTAAGTGCGCGGAGGGCGGCCCGCAAAAGGCGAGAGATCGCTGGTGGGTGACGCGACGAAATGATGGCCGCGCTCGAGCAGAAGTTCCGCAGCCACCCTGACGTCTCGCACTACGAAGAGCACCTGGCAGCCGGCGTCGCGCAGGCTATCGGCGATCGGCAGGTCTCGCATGAGGTGCCCGTAGGCGCTGCCGCGTTCCCATGCGAACAGGACCTTCCTGGTCATTGTCGCGGGACCAGCATCGGCCAAAATTCTGGAGCTCGGTTGCAAGACCTCGAATGCTCCAGGGCGCCATCGATTCCTAACCGCATCCGTAAATTGGCGCGATGCGCTGGAGATGAGGACCACGATGAAGCCAACACGCATGATCCGTTCAAGTTGCGACGCCCGTATTGAGTCCTATCAATTGCCGATCTTTGCCACAAGCCGTCAGGTTTACACCGAGGTTTAACCTTGGTTGGGACTGGCCAAAATCACGGGCAAAAAAGCCGAAGCATAGCGAAACAACCTGGTGCTCGACGCAGATAGTCCTTAAGATATCCGTCAAGCAAATCGAAATTGATGCCTTCTAAAATAGTGGTCCCGTCGATAACGCCAGCAATCCTTGCCGTTTACCGATATGGCGGATAACGTCCGCGCGCCAGTTCCTTCAGTGTTACACCGCTCCACCAGGACGCCAAGCCGCCGACATGATAATGTGCCCGGTACGAGACGCAACGACCGACCGGCGGGAGGAAGGGGCGTTCATGCAACGCCAGGGGTGGCCAGCTTGCTGCGTCTCTAACGGCTGTGGGGTCGGTTCGTGACCTCCCCGCTCGTCTCCGTCATCATCCCCGCATACCATCGTCCGATGCTTCTGCGCGAGCGCGCGATTCCCTCAGTCTTGCGCCAAAGCTACTCCAACTGGGAAATTGTCGTCGTGGGCGATGGTCCTGGGAGGACGGCCTTGGCGGACGTCGTCAAGGGATTTGGCGATTCGCGCATCCACTATGCGGAAATCGCTCGCCCAGACTATTCCGGGTTATCGAGGCGGAAGCTTTGGTTTACTGCCGGTGCCGCTGCGCGCAACCACGCGCTGTCGCTGGCTCGGGGCGAAATCATCGCTCCGCTTGACGATGACGACGAGTTCACACCCAACCATCTGGCCGAATCGGTAGCCGTGGTTGCCAGCGGCGCCGCCGATCTGGTTTACGGAAACGTCATCGTTCGCGACCTCGAGACCGGGACCGAGTACGAGGACTATCGCCCGTGGCACGAGCCCGAGACACGTGAACGGTTCCTGCACACCAACGTGATTTACAATTGCTCGGTGTGCTTCTCCGCGCGTTTCGCGCATTTATCGTACCACGAAAGTGGCGATGTTTGCTGCGACCATGGCATCTGGCTCGATATTCTCAATGCGGGAGGGCGATTCGCCAGCATCGAGACGCCGCAGGCAATCTATTACGGGAACAACCTGTCAAGCGACCTTCGAATCTCGCTGCCGGGCCTGCCTCGCATCGATGCGTTCCAAGATATTGTCGCCGATATTTTCGAGTGCCGGAAGTTGTCGGGCTTCGGACCGCAAGCCCGCGCGCTGGAGAGCGCGATTGCCGGCCGCCTCGGCGTCGCGCATGCGGTCCCCACCGCGAGCCGCGATCTCGCCTTCTTTGCGACCTTCAGTGCGCTGAGGGAGCGGATCGACGCAGCAAAGACCGAAGTAGTAATGCCGAGCTACGCGCCGCCCTCGCTGGCGAAGGCGGCGGTTTTGAGTGGCTTCCAGCCGGTTTTTTGCGACGTCGACGGCGAGTCATTGGTCGTAACGCGCGAAACAATCCAGGCCATCGCCGGAAGCCAGACCGCGATCGTCGCGGCGGTGCATTCCCATGGCGTACCAGCCGACATGCCGGCCCTCGCCGGATTAGCTGCCGAGCTCGATGCTGCGCTGATTGCGGATGCCGGGGCAGCCTTGGGTGCAACGATCGATGGCCGCGCCGTCGGGACCTTCGGCGCGGCGGAAATCTTGGACCTCGGGGAGGCAGCCCAACTGACCGCCGGCGAAGGAGGGGCGATTTGCACGCAAGACGATGCGATCGCCATTGCCGTGCGGCGTTTCGTGCGAGGTGGGCTCGACGCCGACGGCGATATCGGCGTGTTGGGTGTAAATGCCGAGCTCGGCGAGCTTCCGGCGGCGCTTGCGATTGCCGGACTGCCGCGTCTCGAACGGTCGTTGGCAAAGCGGCGACGGATGGAGAGCCTCTACTGCGAACGCCTACGGGATGTTCCTATGATTCGCTTCATCCGTCCCACCAGGCCCGAGCTCGTGTCCGCAAGCGCCGACATGGTGCTCGTGCTCCCGGACCCGGAGACCGCGAACCGGCTGGTTTCCGAACTCGCCGGCTATCGCGTCGTCGCGGGCCCCGGCTATCGGCCGCTTCATCGCATGCCAGCATTCCGCGAGTCCCGGCGCTCGACGCTCGCAACAACCGAGCGCATCACCGAATGTGTTGTCCGCCTGCCGCTTTACAACGACATTCGCGAAGAGGTGGTCAACTTTGTCGCCGATGTCATCCGCGAGACGCTGCGGTGAATTGCGCCGCGTGAGCTGCTGACGGTTGGCTCAACGGCAATAGCGGCACCCGCCCGTTTTTTCCGTCCACAGACGCTCGATGAGATCATTATCCTCTGAGGCTTGCCGGCTAAGGCGGATGGCTCGAGGATCGACGTGCGCGGATATGTCAATACCCAGCGCGGCATTGGCGATCGCGACAACGTTCGCCGCGGGATCGTCGGTCCAATCCTCGTAATAGATCGTAGTCGCATCGATCCCTGCGGATTTCAGAAAGATCGGCCAGTTGAGATCCCCCTCGTGCAGGGCGGAGTGCATCTTGGTGATCATCCAGCACGCAGCGGCCCAGTTGCGTCCCTGGAGCAGAATCTCGCGGTCGAACGAGCGCTGCGGCTGTTGCCCGTACCTAATCCACTGTCCTGTAGTGATCGCCAGCCAATAGGATACTGCCGCGCGAACCTTGTTGCGTCTCGAAAGGTGGACGGCCCGGCTTCCGCGGAAGGCCACACCGAAGCGCTCGGGACCGCTGGGCAAATCACCCATGCCGGCGAAATCCTGCAAATCCGCCATGATACGGTCGAGCTGCTCCCACATGATCTTAATGCTTGCTGCACCGTTGGACGAACGGCAGCTCGCGACCGCGCGGTCGAGGAGTTCGGCGCGATCCGCCGAAGGACGGCCCAGCTCCTCGCGAAGCCTGTCCTCCTTCCTCACATCGAGCCACTCGGCCGGATTTCCCGCGATGCCGGTGGCCGCGAGCACGTGACAGAACAGCGTGCTTCCAACGCGAGGCGTCGCACAGATTAGGTACATGCCTCGTAATTGGTCCGCCAGCATGCGTTCGTGCCCCCTCATCGTGCAGGTGCTTCGGATCGAGAATCCGATTTGACAACATCGCTGTCCTACGTAATCTGAATAAATGCCGCAACGATTGCCGGGTTTTTCACCTTGACATTGAAACAACTGCATCTCGGTCGCGAAGATTGGGGTGCGACCCATCCCGATTTGGTGGATTGAGATGAGTTGCTTGCTACTGCAGCGGCGGGCGGCATGCGGGCGAGCTCGCTTCCGCCAGAATCGGTCGTGCCGCCGACGAGGCGTTCGGACGCCTGGCCATGATCGGGCGTGCCTGTGCTAGAAGCCAAGAGGTTTGTCGTGATTGGCCACCCCCGGTCGGCATCGACTTGGCTGGCACAGGGCCTCGCCGAGCACGACGACGTTCTCATGTATGGCGAGGTTCTCAATCCCGACAGCGCGATGCGCGCGGAAGGCGTCGCACACGGCTTGCGGTACGAAACCCATCTCAGGGATATCCCCGGCCCATATTCGCCGCCTCGGCCGGCAGCCGATTTCGTCGAGGAACTGTACGGGCTTTCCGCACGGACGCGGCACGCGGCGGTGGGCTTCAAGATTCACTACGAGCACGCTTGGGGCAGTCCCGCCTGGAACGGAGCATGGAAGCTGATCTTCGGCGATCCGGGCATCCACAAGATTCATCTGTATCGACGAGACCTCCTGCGGGCGTTCGTCTCCCTTCAGATCGCTATACAGACGGACCAGTGGGTAGCCACGGAGGAACATCCCGCGGGGCCGCGGGACAACGTGCGCCTTCGGTTGGACTTACCGGCGTTCCGCGCCTTCTTGCGTCACTGTCGGCGCATGCAGGCTCTGATCCGCGAGTGCGGAACACGACATTCCGTGCTCGAGCTGGTCTATGAGGACAGCGTCGCTCCCCGGGCCGACGAAGCCTGCCGATCGGTCTTCGAGTGGCTCGGGCTGGCAGACCAGCAGGTAGAGAACTATATCGTTAAGCAGGACGTGTTCGACGTGGAGTCCGTTGTCCTCAACTACGACGAGGCGTGGGCGTGCTGGCACGGCATGGCAAATGGGTCGGACCGGTAATAGCCGCTGCACGAGCCCACGGCCTCGAGGGAGCGCCCTTCGGAGCGGTCGCCCTGCGCGTCGCGCGGCGACGCGCCTTCGGGGGGAACTCGCGCCGCCGACCCCCCGGCGACGCCGAGCGTGCACGACCGGGTCCGGCGAGATCATGGTGTCCTCCATACCGCGACATGTCCGTCGAGGGCGACCCGCCGCAACCGTCGAACCGTGGGATCGCGCAACCAGACAAGGATCCATATGACCAGCGAGCGCGCACTACGCTTCGATGCTGCTTTCTATCCCAGCTGGTGGGACCACCACCGCGGTGGTTGGCGGCTCGCCATCGAAAGCCTTGCTGCCGAGCTGCACGACGACGACGGCGTCCTTTTCCTGCCGGCGATCGAGGACATCTTCGCGGCGGACCCGGAAACCTGCATTGCCGAGCCTTGGGCCGGCTTCGTCCACCAAGCGCCGCGGCAAGACCTGCGCTTTCCTGATCTCGAGCGGCTGGTCGAACTGCGAGGGTGGCGGCGCAGTATGGAGCAGTGCGTCGGCTTATGGACTCTGACCGATTACCAGCGCCGCTTCCTGAAGGCCCACGGCATTGCGGTCCCGATATCGGTCGTGCCTTACCCGTGCGACACAAGTGTCGCGCCGTTCGATCGCGATGCCTTCCTGGGGAGCACACCCCGCCGGCTCGTGATGATCGGCGATTACCTGCGACGGTACGGCTCCTTGTTCGACCTCGCGGCCGGCGGCTACAAGAAGCTGTTGCTCCGACCTGTCGATCGCGAGTTGCCCGCGCGGGAAGCGCCGGGATCAGGGGACGTAGAGATCGCCGATCGGCTCAGCAGCAGCGAGTACGACCAGCTCCTCACTCGCTCGGTCGTGTTCTTGGATCTGGAGGACAGCACCGCCAACACGACCGTTACCGAGTGCATGGCCCGCAACACACCGGTTCTGCTCAATCGCACCGCCGGCGTCGAGGAATATCTCGGAGCCGATTATCCCCTGTTCTTCCGCGATCTCGATCACGCCGCCCGATTGATTGGGGATGATGCGCGTATCATTGCAGCGCACGACTATCTGGCCGCCATGCCGAAGGATCGCTTGCGTCCCGACACGTTCGTTAGGGCCGTTGCCCGTTCCGGAGTGTACAGGCGCGCGGCCGTCGCCAAGAAGCGGCGACGCCCTGATCTCACGCTGCTGATAAACACCTACGGCCGGATCGAGAGCCTCGATGCTCAGCTGGCGGCGCTCGCTCGCCAGGATACACGGCTTACCTTCAAGCTGGTCGTGTGGAACAACAACCGGGACATCCTCGACGAGGTTCGCGCCGCTTGCGCGCGGCATTTCCCCGAGGCCCACGTGATATCCTCCGACAAGAACGTGTACTGCATGTCGCGGCCGGCCGTCGCACCGCTCGTCGAATCGCCAGCTCTGCTGATAATCGACGACGACGTCCTGCCGAGGCCCGGCTATGTCCAGAAATTCCACGACGCGTGGATCAGGCACGGGCGCGCGGCAGTTATCTGCGCGCGCGGTCATCGCTTCAAGCCGCACGAGGTCGACGAGGATCAACCCGAGACGGTGTGGGAGAATTGGTCCGAGACCGATTTTTTCGACGAAGCGGCCGAAGAGACCCGAGTGCACTTCGCGCATGCGGACAATCTGATGATATCGGTCGATCTGCTCAAGGCCGTGGCCGCCATCCCCTTGCCCTGGTGCGAGGTCGCCTTGGTCGACGACTATTGGCTATCCTATGCGCTGGACGATTTGCTCGACACCGAGCTGATCAAGATCAAGGCAGACGATGTTCTGTCGCTGATTCCCAGCTCCGACGATCCCGGCGTGGCGCTGTTCCACAATCCCCGGGTCCACGAGGAGCGGATCCGCTTCTATCTCTACCATATGGATCGCGGGTGGCCGAGCTTCGACGAGCATGATGCGGGTGCCGATGCCTTGCGGCGGCAAAGGGCCTGACGCCGGAGGCTGTCGAGCCGATCAGGGTGCGCAGAACGGCACGGGCCCTCGGCGTCGACTGAAGGCCGATCTGGGTCGCCGCGCGCGCCTTTGCCGGCGACAGGGCCGGGTCCGTTCGGGTTCAGGCAAAAACCAGCAGCGGCTGGTCGGGCGCCACGATCCCAACGAACGCGGCAAGCGTCACTCGGCTTTCGCCCTCCGCCAGCGCGCTGACGCCATGGACGATGGCGCCTGCGTCGAACACGATCGCCGCGCCCCTTTGCGGGTGGATGACCTTGACGGGCATGCCCAGATCCATTTGTCCCAGCGGCACACCGGACGTGCCCGCGGCAAGGCGCTGACCGACGCCGCATCCCGGATCGTCGGTCCGGCCGTACAGCTCGAGGGCACCGGAGACATCGTTGGTCACATGGGCGTAAATGTTGACCGCAAGGCGCTTGGTGATGCCGAAATCGAGTGCCGACGTCGTCCAAGCATCGATATGTGGCGGTGTCCGGGCTTGCGCCGTCCACATCCTGATATGCTGGCTTGCGTAGCATTGGGCCTTTAGCCGCGGAACGCGCACTCCGGGCGGATGAAGATCCATGAGGCGTAGAAAGAAGCGGTCCATGGGCGATACGCCCCCTTCGAAAGCGGCGCGCGTGGCGTCCACGGTCGCTTGCGCAGTCGCCAAGTAGTGCTGCAGGCACTCAGGCCCCCCCGCCGCGTAGCCAATCGACGGCGGAAGCTGGTAGCCCGTCCTGCGCCTTGGCGAGACCTCGCCCAGCTGCCGTAGCCGCGCGGCTTTGGCGCACCTCGCGCACTCGTCCTCGCTGGCCCAGCCCGGAATGATGAGTCCAGCGATCTCGCCGGCCGCCAACGCCCGCCAGGCATCGTCCGTGAGATCGCGGAGTTCCGGGAACAATAGATCGGTCAATATCCGGCTCCATCGAGAAAACCGCCCAAACGTGCATGGCTGATGCGCGGCCAGGCAAGAGAAAGCTCGCGTCGCGGCACGAAATCGCGAACTCGTCCCCACGAATACAACTTCGGTTTGCCCATGACTAATCGGGATGCTATCTCAACCAAAAGTGAGGCGAAGTAAATGAAAGTGTGTATGAGGTCGGATCGCTCAATACCCCGGGCGAAAATGAGAACGGTACGAAGTAGCCGTTGGACCGGCGGCACCGGATTGGGCGAAAGCGACGGACGCGAGACTTTCGGGCGAATGCACCTGCGAGCCCCATGCTGATCCTGTCGCTGAAGCCTTCGCACGATGGTGCGATCGCGGCGATCTCGGATGGCGACCTGCTATTCTCGCACGAAGGTGAGAAGGACAGTTATCCGCGATACGACACGCTCAACGTGGACACCCTCCTGCGCGCCTGCCGCGGTCTCGACCGGTTGCCCGACGTCGTTTGCCATAGCGGATGGATGAAGGAGCGCCTCGGCATCCGGCAGGGCGCAGGGTACCTGGGCACCGGACTTGGTTCGTCACGGTCCGAGACGGGCCCGTTTTTCGGCAAGGACGTCGTTCACTTCACGTCGAGTCACGAGAGATCCCACATCTGGTCGAGCTACGGCATGTCACCGTTTCCGCAGGGGCAGCCGGTTCATTGCCTGGTCTACGAGGGCGCAATCGGGCGATTTTACTCGATTGACGAGAGGCTCGGGATCACCGCTCACCCGACAGTGATCGATAAGCCGGGAATTCGTTATTCCTTCCTCTACCACCTCGCCGATCCGAGGCAGTCGGAGTTCGTCGGGCAGGTCCGGCTCGAGTCCGCAGGCAAGCTGATGGCGCTGGCGGCGTTCGGCGAACCTGGCCCGCCGGATGCGATGGAGCAGACTGTCATCGACTGGATTCTGCAGGCGGAGGACATCGGGCGGCGGCAGGACAAGCAGGCGCTTCGCGACACGCCTTATTTCAATTGCGGGCTGGATGACCAGCGGTTCCGGAACCTCGCGAGGAAGGTCAGCGACACCTTGATCGGCCTGTTCGTCAACGATGCGAAACGCTTCCGTGACGATCGCCGTCCGCTGCTCATTTCAGGCGGCTGTGGGCTGAATTGCGACTGGAACAGGACCTGGGAAGAGAGCGGCTGCTTTGAGGATCTCTTCATCCCGCCGGTGACCAATGACACCGGCTCCGCGATCGGGACCGCCGTCGATGCACAGCAGCAGCTCACGGGCAACGCGAAGATCTCGTGGGGCGTTTACAGCGGCATGGCGCCTAACCTGGACCTCGATGCGCGGCTGGCGTGGAGCCCGGTCGACCCGGAGGTGATTGCCGCCGATCTGCTCGCCAACAAGGTCGTTGCGGTGATGAAGGGGCGATGTGAGCTCGGGCCGCGGGCGCTCGGCGCTCGCTCGCTCCTTGCGGCGCCGTTCGATGCTGCCACGACCCATCGCCTGAATACGATAAAGAAGCGCGAGCAGTATCGTCCGATTGCGCCCGTCGTGGTCGAGCATCGCGCCCAGGAATTTTTCGATCTCAAGCGGCCGAGTTCCTACATGCTTCACTTCGCGCGCGTTCTCGACCCGCGGCTTCGGGCGGTGACGCACGTTGACGGGTCGGCGCGCCCTCAGACAGTCAGCAGTGAGCAGAACCCGTTCCTGTTCGAGGTTCTTGAGGCGTTCGGGCGCATCTCCGGCGTGCCGGTGTTGTGCAACACCTCGCTGAACTACCCCGGCCGCGGTTTCATTAACACCGAACGCGATCTGGTGAACTACTGCTTGAGTGAAGGGGTCGACTGCATCGTCTGCGAGGATCGCTACGCACGAGTGCAGACCCAATAGCGCGCGCTGCGCGCGTTCGAGCGCTGTGCGGCAAGGAGGGCGGACAGGGTGTCCCGTTCATGCCGGCGCAGTAGCGCGGAAGGCAGGTTTCGAGGGGTGTCGGATGATGCTGGGTGTCTGTCGATGAAGGGAGGGGGAGCACGTGCGGGCGCGGCCGACCTCGGCGGAGCTTGGGCCGAGATGTCTGGCGCGAGCGAGTCAGCAGTGTCTGCGGTGGCAATCCTCGACTTCGTTGTCCGGCACTATGGGCTCGAGTTCGAAGCCGGTCCGGCTGAAAGCCTCACCGCAGGCGGAGGCACGGGCCTGGTCGATCTTTCGGAACTCCTGGCGATCGCGGACAGGATGTCGCTGGCGCCGCGTATAGTACATGTGCCGGAAGAGCGTCTCGGCAACCTGCACCTTCCCGCGGTGCTCGAATGTGGTGGGCAACGGTTCGTGGTGGTCGACCGCGTCAAGCGTACCAAGGCGCGAGTGTACGATCCGCGCTACGGGTTGAGGTGGGTCTCGCGAGGATCGCTCGCACCATCCTATACCGGGACGGCGGTCGAGCTTCGACCCGTGAATCGATTTGAATCGCATGATGACGCGAAACGATTCGCGCTCGCGCAGATCTGGCGACGCACCACGGGCGTAAAGGCCTCGTTCGCCAAGGCGATGGTTCTCAGTGTGATCAGCCTGGGGTTCATTCTTGCCTCGCCGTTCTTTATGCAGCTAGCGGTCGATTTTGCCCTTCCCGCCACCGATTATGATCTTCTCGCGACGCTCGCACTCGGCTTCGCGCTGCTGGTGCTGACTAATGCAGCGGCCTTGTTGCTCCGCGGACTGGTCCTGCAGTCTTCGGGTTCCATGATCGGCTTTGATCTTTCGTCGAACATTGCCCACAAGCTGCTGCGTCTCCCCATCGCCTGGTTCGAGCGCGGGGAGACAGGGGACATCCTCTCGCGGCTGGGTTCGGTCGAGCCGATAAAGGTTCTGTTGTCCGAAGGTACGGCGCGGGTTTCGTTCGACGGCATCTTCGCGACGCTGCTCCTGGCGATCATGTTCCTTTACAGCTGGAAGCTTGCTGCGATCGTTGTGATCGCACTCGCCCTGGTCGGCTTGGTCCGCCTTCTGTCGTATCAGCGCGAGAGGGACGCCGAGATGGCGGCCCTCATCAGCTCGGGAAGAGACCAAGGCATGGCCGTTGAGACGCTCAAGGGGCTTACCACCCTGCGCCTTTCGGGCAGCGAGATCCGCAGGCACAGTGCTTGGCTTGATCGGCTCCTCGAGAAAAAGAGCGCGCGCGAGCGCCTCGGCCGGATCCGGGTTTGGCAGCTCCACTCCGGGACGCTGATCTTCGGCTTGGAGAACGTCCTAACCACCTGGCTGGCCGTGATGTTTGTCATGGACGGCGCCGAGTTCACCATCGGCATGATATTCGCCTTCAAAGCCTATCGGCAGCATTTCGTCCAAAGCTCCACCAACCTGATCGAAAAATGCGTCGGGTTCAGGATGCTGGCGTTGCACCTCGACCGGCTGTCGCGTATCGCCGCCTCGGATACCGACCGGATCTTCCGACACGACCCGCGGGTCCGCCGGCAGCTCGAGGGCCGGCTCGAGCTGCGCAACATCAGCTTTTGCTATCCCTCGTCCGACCGGCCAGCGGTCAGCTCGGTGGACCTGCTCGTGGAGCGCGGCGAGCATGTTGCGATCACCGGGCCTTCCGGTGGTGGCAAGTCCACGCTGCTCAAGATCATGCTGGGGCTGTTCGAACCGGTGACCGGTCAGGTCCTCATCGATGGCTTGCCGCTTGAGCGGTTCGGCTTTCGAAACTACCATCGTCAGATCGCCGCGGTCCTGCAGGACGACACCCTGTTCGCCGGGACGCTGGCGGAGAACATCGCCCTGTTCGACGACATGATCGACATGGACCGCGTGGTGGCATGCGCCTCGGCCGCCGCCGTCCATGCGGACATCATGGCTATGCCGCAGCAGTATGAATCCGCGGTGTGGGACATGGGCTCGGCGATGTCGGGCGGACAAAGGCAAAGGATTCTCCTTGCCCGCGCGCTCTATCGCCGCCCGAAGATCCTGTTCATGGACGAGGGCACGTCGCATCTCGACAGCGAGCACGAACGCGCCGTGAACGAGGCGATCGAGAAGCTCGGCATCACCCGCATCATCGTCGCCCATCGTGAAGAAACCATCAAGGCGGCCCACCGCGTAATCCAGGTCAGGGGTGGGCGGTTGGTCGAGAGTCCAACGTCCAGGTCGGTCGCGATCTGAGCCTCTGGACGGCACCGTGACGTCGGCGGGCGACCTGGAGGCGGCCTTGCCGCGACCGACGGCAATGCTCGCCGGGCCGGCGCTGCGGCAACGCGCGTTCGTGCTCGGCCTTGGCGCGCAAAAGTGCGGCACGACCTGGCTGCACCGGTATATCTCGCAATTCGACGCGGCCGATTTGGGGCCGCTCAAGGAGTATCACGTGTGGGATGCCCTGGCGGTGCCGTCTTGCGCCGATCAACGCGTCCGCGTGGGCTCGCTGGTCGGGCGGGCATTCTCGGGCCGGCTGCAGAGCGGGGAATGGATCCGCTGGCGGCTGCAGCGTTCACCAGCGGCATATTTCGCGTATTTCGCAGCCCTCGCTGCCCGAGACGGGGTGACGATCACCGGTGACATTACGCCCAGCTATTGCGCTCTGCCGGTGGCGACCTTGTCGATCATCCGCGCTGCATGCGCGTCGTACGGGTTCGCATTGCGGCCGGTCTTCCTCATGCGGGATCCTGTCGATCGCTGCTGGTCGCAACTGCGCATGATCGCCTCAAAGGGACGTGGTGGCCTTCCCCGTGTCGGCGACCCCGCGCTGGCGGCGCTCTTGCCTGAGTTCTGCCTTAGGGAGGAATTCGCGCTCCGCACGGACTATCCGGGGACGCTTGCGCGCATTTCGGAGGCGTTCCGCGCGGACGAGGTCCACATCGGCTTCTACGAGACAATGTTCTCGCCCGGTGAGATCGAGCGCGTCAGCGCCTTCCTCGGAATCCCGGCACGGCCTCACTTTGCGTGCCAGTTGGTGCACCGCGGCCAGGACGCCGACTTGCTGCCGGAGATTGCCCGAAGCGCGCGGACCTTGCTCGAGCCGATCTATCGGCAATGCGCCGAGCTCTATCCGGAGACGAAGCTCCTCTGGCGGTCCGCTTGATTCCGCACCCCGGTACCACTGCCGCGCGCTGCAGCCGGGAGTGGCCGATGGAGTCGGACTAGTCTCATTTTTCCTGGAATACTTGAGAAGTTCGTGCGGAAAAGCAGCATGACATGGCAGTCCATCTCGATATTCGAACCGTCTGGCGGAAGCGTCGCAGGCCATGCACATGCAACTTTTGACAAGATGGATAGGATATGGGAATTCGGACTTGCCTGCGTCCGCGGCACGAGTGTTGAGGATTGCACGAAGACTTAAAGCTCATCAATTCGGTGCCGGTCGAGGTAGAACAGATCATTGAGCAACATTCGAAAGATTGGTGCGACCTCGGCATGGCTCGTGTGCGCCGCTGCGGGCTGCCTGGCCGGCGCCACGCCCTGCGCCGGGCAGGATAAGGACGAGCCCGCGCCCGCACCGCCCGCCCCAACACCCGGGTCGCCAACACCGCAGTCGTCGGAACCGCAGGCGGGGAGCGACGGCAGCCCCAACGAGATCGTCGTGGAGGGTAGCCGGCTGCCCGCCCAGCCTGCCGACGGCAAGAGTTACGATCAGACAGGCAATCCGGTCGCCGAGACCGGCTCGGGGGCCGACGTGCTCAATACCGTGCCTTCGGTCAACGTGACCCCGGACGGCACGGTCTCGCTGCGCGGCAGGGAAGACGTCGAGGTCCTGATAAACGGCCGGCGCTCCGCTGCCACGTCGGGTGCGGACAGAGGGCTGGTCCTCCAATCGATGGCAGGGAGCGACATCGCCAGCATCGAGGTGGTTACCAATCCGTCCGCCCGTTACGGCCAGAGTGGCGCGGGCATCATCAACATCGTGCTGAAGCCGAACCGAGAGCGGGCGGGCAGGGCCAACCTGACCGCGAATTTCGGCACCCAGGGCAGGAAGAATGGATCCCTCAACGCGCGCCAGACCAGTGGAGACTTCAGCGCGAACCTGACTGTCGGCGCGCGCGAGGATTTCCGCCAGTATGAGGAGACAACATCGACCCGCCACAGGAACAATCAGGGTCGTTTCCTCGGGCGACGCGAGCAGGCGCGGAGTTTCGACGCGCGAAGGTTCGCCAACAACGTGGTCGCCAGCGCCGAATACCAATGGCCCGACACCACCTTGGGGGCCGAGCTCTCCAGAAGCGAGAACAGTGCGTCCAATCCGATCACCGAGATCAATAGGCAATTCGATGAGAACGGCGCCCTTATCAGCGAGTTTGCGAGGCTCTCAAGCGGTCCGAGGCGTCATGTCGAGACGGGAGTCAGCGTGAACCTGGATCACGCCGCGAGCAACGGCAGCGACTGGCGACTGGCGTTGCATGACACATGGACTTACGATCACAGCAACAAGACCTATCGGGACATCTTCGCAACTCCAGAAACGCCGGACATCGCGGTGCGCGTCCTAACAAATACGCGGCGTCACGTTATGCGCGCCGCCGGCGATGGGGTCATGGCGGTTCGATCGAAATCGCAGCTTTCGATCGGTTTCGACTTCCAGCGCACCAGCGACGAGTACGTCAACCTTTATGCCGGGCTCGATCCGTTTACGGGAGAAGAGATCGTCGACGCCGATCTCACGAGCGACGTAGCGGTGGTGCGATCGGTTGGCGCGGGTTACGCAACGTACCAGGCGTCGATAGGCGATCTAACCATTCTCGCGGGCCTCCGGCTCGAGATCGCACGGTCGACCATCGATCTCGGCGTCGCTCCGGGTCAGCTGTCGCACACGGACAGCAACCTCAATCCGTCATTGCACCTGCGGCTCCCGCTCACCGAAGATGCGGAACTCACAGCGAACGTGAGCCAGAGCTCGCAGCGCCCTGATCTGGTCGATCTCAACCCGTTTCCGGTCTATCAGGATTCGGAGAACTTCACTTCGGGCAATCCTGCGCTGCGTCCGCAGCGCATTACCTCTGCCGAACTCGGCTATTCCTCCAAGCTGGGGAAGCTGGATCAGACCGTGACCGCTTATTTTCGGCAGAGCCGCAATACGGTGACGGATTTCAGCTACCTCGTTGCCGACGACGTGCTCCTCACCACCAAGCGCAATGCTGGACAAGGCCTTTCGACTGGTGTCGTCTATGCCTTGAGTGGCAAGTTGACCTCGAAGCTCAAGCTGACTGCAAGCGCCAATCTGTTCTACGCTCAGGTCGAGGCGCTGGATCTGGCAGGCCGGCTGCACAACTCGGGCACGTCCTACGATCTTCAGGCCGCTCTCGACTACTCGCTTACCGAAAAGGACCAGCTTCACGTCGATGCAGCCGTGAGGGGCGACACTATCAGAGCGCAGGGTAGCCAAAGCGGCACCGTCGCGTTCAACGCGTCGTGGGTCCACCGGTTCAGACCCCAGCTGTCCCTCAGTCTTCGAATCAACGACATTACCGGCGGATCGACCGTCCGGACCTCCGTCGAGACGGCGGCGGTGTCCCGGCTGCATACGAGCGCGATCCGGCGCCGGGCCGTGTTCGTCGGCATTCAGTACGGCTTTCGCTGACGCGAGCCCGACGGGTCGGCACGTCGGCGCGATCGCGCGGGACGGCTGCGCTTACCACGCTGGCGGCGAGCGCGGCCTTCATCGCGGATGGTCCGCGAGGATGAGTCAGCGAACCGTTGACGATGGCTCGGCATCGCCCGCGTCGCTCACCACGAGACGGAACTCGCTCGTGCGCCGCTCGCCGTCCTTCCAAGGCATCCAGAGCTGCTCGTGTTCGGGGAGCATCTCGCTGAAGCAAACGATGCTGTCTCGAAGCGCGACCTTGTCGAGGGCATTGCGGACCTGCCGCGCGAACAGGCGGACATACACCGGGCTCGCGAAGTCGAGATAGAACGGCTTGCGCTCCCACCGCAGCTTCACGAAGACGTGGCGCGGCAAGCCCGCACGATGAGCGTAGCTTACTATGGACGCGAATTGCTCCTCCTCGGACCCTTGCACGAGCGTGCGAAAATCGCCGATGGAGCGGCGAATGCTTCGGCGTTGCACGACCAACCTGTCGATCTTGATGCGAGGCGAGTCCTCGCCCTCAGGAGCAAGGCGGAATCGCTCAGTCGCAAGCCGGCTCAACGGGTACCCAAGGATGTCGAGCACGGTGATCGAGTGCCGCCCGTCACGGCTGTATGCGATAAGCTCATCGCCTTTCCGCCTGACCACGAAATCGCCGATCGCCAGCCCGCGGCGTGCATCGACGGCAGTAGCGTCACTCGTGCAGCGCAACTCCAGATCGTGCCGGATGTCGATCGATGCCCTTGTCCGCACGGGTTGGCGTCGGTCGGATCGCACGAACAGCCGCGGCGCGCCCAGGTCCCTGTGCAGGTCGTCGAGGAGGGACTGCGGGTCCGGGTGTTGGGCGAGGGCGTAGTTGGCGACAATTGTGTTGAGCGCGACGTGAAGCTCGCCGAGGACAAAGGCGTAGTTGTCGTCTTGGAATGCCTGCAGGCTTTCGGCGGCAATCATGACGTCGGGGCTGTGATGCCGGGCGCCCTGCCATGCGCGGCCGGAACAGGCGAATGCCGCAAGCGCGTCGGTGGTGATATCGGCGGCACTTACCGAGCATTCTCTATCGTTGGCGCCGATGTTCAGCAACTTCGCCCACCGTTCGACGAGATCGGCCTGCGCACGCTCGATTGCCGGGGGATGCTCGGTCCAGACGAGCGGCAGGCATTCCAGCCACAACGTCGACAGATCCACGCCTGCCCGTTGCGCGCCGGGAGCGCTCGCCAGGCGTTCGAACAGCGCGTCGACCTCGCCGCGGTAGATTCTCGCAATCTCGGAGCAGAACCAGCGGGCGCTTGCCAGGACGAGGTCCAGCGGGCGTTGCAGCTCCTCGAGCACCTCCGGGCTGAGCTCGGTCGAACCGGCACTCCGGCAATCCTCGAACGCGATTGTGCGCGCGCCGTAGGTCTGTCCTGGATTGCGCGACGCGCTCGTTCGGGTGATCTGCTCGAAGCGTCGATCGAGCGCCTCCAGCGCCCGAGCGAGCGCCTCGGCATCTCCCGCGCACGCTTCCACATGCCCGCGGGCTTCTTCCAAACCATCGAGCAATTGCAGGTACTCGCGCCGGAGCTCGTCGTCGTCTACTCGTGAAAGGAGGCCGTACAGCAGCTTGAACGGTGTGAAGTCGCCGAGCGGAACGCCAAAACCTAGGTGGATCCACTCGGCGCGCGCCAGATCTGCGAATTGTTCGAGCGCATCGGCTTCCGACGGCAGCGTGCAGCGCGGATGGCGCATGACAATGCTGGCGACTTCTCGAGCGGTGGACCTGCCATCTGAGGCTTCGACTAGCCGCGCTTGATCTGCCGACAACGGCGCTTCCCCTCCGCCGGGCGTGCAGACCCTGCCGGCCTCCAGACGAATGTGCGCCGCGCGCGTTGGGATTAGCCACGGCAAGAGGCGTCTGTCGGCAGCGAAGCGGTTCGCCAGAGCTTCGACGGCCCATTCCTCGAAAAAGACATTGCGCGTTTCCAGGTCGCCCAAGTCGGCAGTGACTACTCGCCCCTGTTCTCTCCGCTCGACCCAGGCTCCCCATCCCACGGCGCCAAAGAAGCCGATCGTATCGTTCTTGGCGCAGTATCGCTGGGCATAGCTGGCGACGAGCTCTTCGACACGTCGCGGCTGCGGGACTGGATCCCCGGCCGCGAATGACTTGAGCAACGGAAGAAGCTGCTTGCTTTGCCAGGTCACCGCCTCCTGGAAGCGCCGGTCCGCTGCTATGGCTCGGAGCGCATCCACGGTTCTCGCCCGCGCCAGTTCGTATCGCGCCTCAAACCGGCGCCGGAGTGCCGCCGCGTGGGCATGCGCCTTCTTCAAGCCATCGAGCTGTTGCGAAAGGCCTGCCGGTGACTTCCCAGGCACGCCGCGTCTCGCCAAGGCCTTCTCCATGACCCTCAAGCTCCTGAGTTCAACGTCCGACGCCTCGCGCTGCGCCGAATCTTTGGAGAGCTTGCGCCTGCGTGCCAGCAGCGACCCGATTTCGCGCCCCACGCGATCGGCTATCGCGCGTGATTGCCGTGAGACCTCGGTCTCGGCGCCCGCCAATGCCACCGCACGTTCGAGGCAGTCGAGATTCGCCAAAGTCTGGAGAGGGGAGGCGGGGAAGCCGGTCGACCGCACCTGGAACGTGCGCCAGTACGCCCATCCCCCGTCACTTGGGCGGATCGCGTGTTCGCTTCTGGGCGTGGCACGGGTTCCCCGAGGTCGCGTCATGCGCGCTTCTCGCCGGCGCCACGGCCGAGTTGCACACCCATGACATGCGTTCCATGGTCCGTGTTGTTCCCAAACCCGCGTGATCGCGGGCAGGCATCAAAACGGCCGCACGAAGAACGACCCAAGCTAAACATATCCCCCCACCCTCTTCCAGGGCAGCGTCGAATAGCCCTTCGCACCGAGCCCGCTCCAACTTTGCAAACGTCGGAAAGAATCTCAAGAAGTGGCATAAGGCCTAAGCAACACTTGACCCGCATCCGCGGCAAAGGCTTGCTGCAGTGAGATGGACTAGTGAACTGAGCTAAGCGCTTCGGATCGTCCGCGACGATCTGCGCGGGCCTTGAACGTGAGCTTTCTGCAGCGGTTGTGGCGGCGGGAGAGCTTGCTAATCTCCTTACCCATGCGCCCGGCGACGATGTCTGATGTCAGCGTGATCAGCATCTCGTCATCGACGTTTTGACTGGTCATTCGGGCTCTCCCTGGTTTCTTGGGCGGCCAAGATGCTTGGCTAGGCGATGAATACCGCTAGTCAAGCGGGCGCGCGCAGCATTGGTCCGGCGGCTCGCAACGAACGCCCGGCGTATCGCTGCTAAATAGAGGCGCGCACCTTGAGCCTAATCTGGACCTACACTGCAGCTCTCGTTCAACATAAGAATTCACCGAGAATTCTATTTCGCGTGTCGACGGCGGGCAGATTCGCGCCTGGCCGCAAATGCGGACCATAAGTATGGCGAGCCGCCCCCTTCGGCGGCAAGACAATCCCCGGACCGAATGCGCTCACCTCAATGGGCGGCTTTGGCGCAAGGTGCGAACAACAGCGCCTTCGCGCAAGTCGTCGGGGGATGGCCGCGATCTTCCCCTAAGGCGTCGGTTGCCCGGTGCGGCGCCCGCTGGGGCGAAATCGAAGCTCGCCGGACGCCAGCATCAGCGCCAGTTGTTGCACGCGAAAATCCAGCATCCCGCGGAGCGACTTGTGCTCAGCGAGATAGGATGCGTGTCTCTCCAGAAGCATTGCGCACTCCCTCGCTCTGACTTCCAGCATCTTTCTGCCCGTCAAGCGCTCACCGCCATCATGGTTGTGCACCCGAACGTGAACGCCTGGAGTAACCACCGGCATATAGTCAGCGGCAAGACTTCGAATGAACCAGTCTGTATCCTCTACCGCCCTGAGTCCTTCATCAAAGCCGCCGAGAACTTCGAGGCACTCGGACTTGACGCAAACTCCGAAGCCTGTGCCGATACCGAGGAACTCCTCGAGTAGCTCGCGTTCCGTTGGGTAGTCGCTGGCGAATTCCTCGCATCGGCGGTGACTGACGCCCCCGCCCGTTTGATCGACCCACTCCACGCCGCACCAACTGAGTGCAACCTTCCTCCCAGTCGGTTGCAGGGTAGACAAGGTCGCCGCGAGGAAAGAGTCGAGATATTCATCGTCGTCGTCGAGAAATGCGATGTACCTGCCTCTCGCTTCACGCATTCCGAGATTGCGCGCGGCTGCGGCACCTTGATTTTTCGGGGCCTCCGCCAGCCTCACGCGCGGATCGTTCAACTGCTCCAGAACAGTTGAATAGCGCAACTCGGATCCGTCATTCACAATAATGAGTTCGAAGTCGGGAAACGTCTGCTGCAGAACGCTTGACGCGGCCCGGACCACGAGGTCCGGCCGGTTATAGCTTGGAATGACGACCGAGAACAAAGGAGCGTGGCGGTCTGAAGGTGCTTTTGCGAAACGGCTCATCGAAGCTTCGCATGACCCAAAAGTGCCGCGACTTGCAACAGCCTTCGCCTCGAGACTGGCTTGCTCCAAGTCTGGATTCGGCCTTGTAACGCCACCGGCTCGCGTCGCCTGACAGCCGAATTTCGGCATGATGTCCGTGATCGATCCCGTCGAGCAAGCCGCTGGCGATATTCCGCCGGCGCGTTTGCACAGGGGCGGCCGTTAACGGCAAGCACAAGAGACGATTTGGTCGATCTCCGCAGGTCGCAGAACGTGCTTGCGGGCCATGCGGGGCGCGATCCCCAAAAAGCCCTGACGCTGCCCGAGCGTCATCGCATCTCATAGCCAAGGCGGATGAAGTCGTCCGCATAGATGGAGTTGACGATGTCCAAACGCTCCCGCGAAAGCGTCAGTGGGTCTGCCGACGACGGCGTTCGGTTCGCATGCGGTGGGTCCTTCACTCCGACGAGATCCCAAAAGCCGGACGCCTCTACCTCGATCCGGAAGATGCTTGTGACCGGACTGAGGTCGAGGTTTTTCGCGGTGAGAAGGGCGCCCTGCGGGGTGAGATGATCCTCCCGCACCTGGGGAAGAAAATCGATGAACTCATCGAACGAAATCCCGAGCAGCGCCTCTCGCACTTCGGTGAAGCTGTCGCTGGCGTCGACTCCCACCAAGGGGAAGAAGATCCGCTGACAATATTGCCATTCACCGGCGCTGCGGCGGAGGTCGTGGCGGAGCTTGTCTGAGAAAAAGGAAGCGAGCCGCGCATATGGATCGCGCACGGCCATGACGTGACGGAAGCGGCCAGTCTCTAACAGGCTGGCCAGGCGCGCATCGCCTATCTCCTCAAGATCGCACGCGATTAGGCTCGAAAACATGACCTTGTAGCTGGTGGAGACGAGCACCTCCGGGTTCCTCGCGATAAACCGGGGCATTTGTTGACTTCGATCGCTCCCTACTGGTCGGCCAAATGACAGAACAAGGCTTGCCATCGGGGATCGGCCACGAGCCCCGCAGCGTCATCATGCCGACCTGTGCCCAGTGGGACCTTCGATCCGGCAACAACGTCCACCCAGGACTCGCCCCGCCCGGTCGACGAGCTTAGCGCATCTTCCATCAGCGGTGCGCCATGGGAACCAAGACAACGGCGGGGTCGGCCGACCTCCTCAACCCGGCTGCGCCAGGTAGTGGCGCGGGGATGTTCGACTGGGCCGGAGCGGGTGGAGCTCCTTCGCTGTTGCTGCCCGCATTGTCCCCTCTCGAGTAGGCGACCAGCCACGCAGGAGGCTCCTTGTCGAGGCTGCCATCCACCCTGACGCCCCGCTCGCGCGCCCAACGATAGCCCCACATGGGTCCAAAATTGGTGGGGACCTTGGGCAGGCGTTCGTAGGCTGGATCCGACTGGGCCTCTGCCAGGGACACGAACTTGTAATTGAGAGACTGGAATAGAGCGAGAATGCTATCCATTACCGAGGCATTGAGTAAGTTTTGATGTATAAGGAATATGGCGGGCGGCTCATATCCTAGCGCCTTTGCATTCAGATCAGCGAAATATATTATCTTCTCTCTCGTATATGCTAAATACTCCTGCTGGACCCTCTTCATAATAGTTTCATCTTGTTCGTTGAGTGCCTTGCTGTAGGCTTGCGCGAACAGATAGTCGGAAGTGTCAATGGTCGAGGCGGCGATCCGATAGCCGCGTGCGGCAAGTATCCTCTCGATTTCGCTCTGGCGTTCGTCCGTGCTGCCGAGGTGATTATAGGGAAAACGGAAGAATCGGACCGGACGTCCCGCACTCTCGGCAAGGGGGCGAATGATCCGTTCTCCCTTCGCGATCTCCTCCTCCATTTCCGCAACCGAGACTTTGTTGAAGTCCGCATGCGAATATCCGTGATGGCCCAGATCGAACCCGCCCTCGGTCCACCGCATGAGGATAGTCATGGCGGTGTCGCCCAACGCAGCGATCTGGTCTTCGTTCACGAACCCCGTCGCTGGCGCTTCGTATTTACGCAATGCGTCAATCAGATCCTCACTCGCCTTGATGGCAGCTTCGGGAGTCCTTTTTGCTACATCCTGTTCAGCAAAAGGAAGGTCATCGATTGTTATTGCTACGGAACGGGATGATGGTTCGGCATATGCATGGGTCCCGCTAATGACTAGAAGCAGAATCAGCATCAGAGAAGAAAAGGACTTGGTCACAAATGAGTAACCCACATTCATTGTCATTTTCGAAGCTCCCAAAGCGCGGCCGGGACTATCAAAGAAAGAGACCGCAAATCCCGGCACTGTCGCCTTCACTATGGCAAGCGTAACGGCTGGCGCTCGACGGTGTCAAAGGCTTGTTGCCAGACCGCCGCATTTCCTGGTTGGCAAACCGATCTAGCTACTTGGAACCATCCAGTTCCGGCGGAAACAGCGAATGTTCCAGTCACGCGAGGGCCTTGGCCTGGCCTGGAAGCGCGGCGCCCTCGCGAGCAGCGAGATCGGCTCCGACAGTGGTTACTGCGTTCGGGCATATCAATGCGCTTCCATCGTTGAATTTCAATCCAAACGGATTCGACCATCATCTTTCAAGAGCAGGAGATCAGCCGGGTCATTGCGTACGTCATCCTGGCCTTGCTCTCGATGACCAAGGACTTGCCGAATGGGCCGTTGGGGCTTCGCACTTGAGGCCCCGCGCAACAGGAACTGCCGTGCACTTCGGCTGAAATACATGAACGGCTGAAAATCTGTTGAACCGTAGCAGTTTCAATGATTAACTGGACTCAGGGATTCGAGGAAATTGCCCTTGGTCTTGGGTGGACTGCGACATGATTGGTCCGCTACGTTGGATTCTATTGCGGATTTTGGACAGCGAATCGGCGATACTGTCCCGCCATGCGAAAGGGAGGCGATGCCAAACACGGTCTGTGCCTGCAGCTGGCCAATCGAGCCAGAAGGGTCCGCTTTCGATGTGCGTCTCCGCGCTAGGGAAGGGGGCCGGGATCGAAGGTGCTAAACCTTGCATCGTGCCACACCTGGGAAAGTTCGGATCGGCGACATCTCGCCTCGGCGCCAGAGCGACGCGGTTCCGCTCGCTGCGGAACGAGACGAGCCTCTGAATGGGTGTTCCTGGATCGGGACGGCGTCATCAACGTCGACACCGGATATGTCGGAAGCTGGGATCGTTTCGTCTTTTTGCCAGGTGTCATCGAAGCGCTGCGACTGATTGCGGCCCTCGGATTTGAGATCGGCATCGTCACCAATCAGGCCGGGATAGGGCGCGGGTACTACAGCGAAAGCGATTATCTTGAGACCACGAGCCGCATGCTCGCGCATCTCAGGAGGTGTGGGATATTCATCACAGCGGTTGCGCATTGCCCGCATCACGCTTCGGAGGCGACCAACAGCTATTACCGCAAGCGCTGCGGGTGTCGCAAGCCTATGCCGGGAATGCTCACGGCCATCGCCGCCATCCATGAAGTCAATTTCGAGAACTCGTATATTATCGGGGATAAAGAATCCGACCTTGTTGCCGGCGCACGGGCAGGCATTCCCGAAAGGTGTCAGTATTTGTGCGCCGAAACGACTAGCCTGCTAACAATCGCGATGCAAATTCACAAATCTCTCGACATAGAACCTAGCCCTCTGGTACCGTCCATGGTGCCGCAGATACGCGGCAAGTCAACGTTGATAGGAGACTTTATGGCAAGCTACAGTGAAGATCTCGCCGTCGAGCTTAATGAAATCGACGCCGAGGCATCGTCCGGTGGTTCATTGCTGAGCGACTCGACTGTCACGATCCAGGACTGGGACCAGGCGCTTTTGCTCGGTTGCTGCAGCCAGGGTTGCTGCGAAGGCTGGCCCTAACTCCAAGGGGCGCTGGAAACAGCGCCCCTGTTTTTACAAACGCGTTTTTCGAAGGCTGGACGACACATGGCAGAGCGTTACTGGTGGCCGCTCGAGCAGACCCCAGAACTGAATCGAATCTTCGACACGGCGGCCGAAGGCTTGTCAGGAAAGCGCGTCGAGCTGGATTCCGTGCGCGCATCTGTAGCCGACCGCTTGATTGTCAGGACAGTGAAGACCGGTCTGCCGGCCATTCTTGCGAAGGACACTCTTCCCAGTCTCTGCCATCTGTTCGTGGGTTGGGGCGACGCGCTCTACGAAGGACGACGCCTGAGCTCCCTGTTGAGGAATTATGTCCACTTAGACGACGAGGGAAGGGAGTTCATCTTCCAGGCGCATCCGGAGGGCGATTTCCACCCATGGCAGACCTTCTGTTATATGGTGATGGGAGGCGTGCGCGCCGATCAGCAGATCACCGGTGCCTCCACCCTGAAGGATTTGGCCAGCAACAGCAGCCTGATCCATACGCAGGCAATGGAAGATCTGGGCCATCTGCTATTCAGCCACACCGCGTTGGAACTCGATGATGGCCTCGAGTTTCGCTTTGCCGACCCGGACGGCGAGTCTTCGCTCACCATGAACCTCTTCGCGATGATTGCGAGCGCGATGAGGGCGCACCACTTCGGATCGTTCAAGGTTTGCCGGAAATTTCATCTGACGGAAGGCTTGTGTGCGGTTTCGACCCGGGCTGGCAGTCCGAAGGAGCTGCGTTCGTTCGCGCAGGGATTCTTTTGCGGCCAGATGGACCTGCTTATCCTGCTTCAACATGTCCTTTCCCTTGCTGAGCGCTACGAGGAACTGACCGATCATGAACAGGCGGAACTGCAAGAGCTTCGCCGCTTGCTCCGCATGGGCAAGCTCTTCGAGAACCATCTCTATTACGTGGGCCATCTGACCGAGCTTGCGTCGTTTGGCCTGCGTTTCGGCTTCGAGATGACGTCCGTGCAAAGGAACGCTGCCGCTGCCTGCATTGACATCTGCAACGGTCTCATTTCCCGCTTCGCGCCCGGACTCGCGCGGGCAGAAGTGCTCCTTCCGTTCAGTCACTACCGGCGGGGACTGACGCTTTGGCCAGACGCGGCGCGGGGAGTAGCCACCCCGCTGGAAGCGTTCACGGCGGATTTCGATGCGGTCGAAGCGCTGCCAGTCGATTCCCCGCCCCATTCGACGACAGCGTTCAACTTCGTCGTTGATTCAGACGCGCCGCGAGATCGGTTCCAGCAAGTGTTGGACGAATATGTCCGGGCTTGCCCCGAGCTTCCCCAGCCGCGTGGCGGGATAAAACATTTTCGGCGGTTGAGCCCCGAGGGATGGCACCGCCAGATGCATTACGAATTCTTGGACTACGGCGACCGGATCGGTGCCGAGATCCACTTCGAGAATGCCGAACTGGCCAAGCTGTTGCCGGTGATTCGAGAACCGGTCCGCGAACTCGTGAAAAATTTTGGCGCCGCTTCCGACTTCGAAGTTTATGGCGCCCGCGGCAGTGCGGCGAAACTGGCGCTGATCTTCGAGGATACCGCCGCCCCGCCGCCTCACATCGTACGCGCGATGCGCGAATTGATGCGCTCTACCCAGCCGAGTCTCGACGCCCTGCGGCAGGCGAACTGACACCTATGAAAATTGGGGTGTTCGGCGGCGGCGCGCAGCAGTGGCCAAGCCTGAACCGAACATATCGCTCTTATGTCGATGCCTTGTCGCAAAGGCATGATGTCGTGGAGGTGGAGGCTGGCGACGGTTCCTGCAAGGAAGCCGACGTCTTGATCAACTTCGGCGGCAATGGCGGGTGGGACATCCTCACGGCCGAGGAGCGTCCGCCCGTGGTTTTCGCGCTGCACGGCGGTGCTGTTCTCAACGCGGGCTTCGTTCAGGAGCGCCTTGCCCGTCTGCGTCCCGGCGATTGCTTCATCGGCAATTGTGCATCGGACAAGCATATCATTGACGCCCTGAACGCAAGGTCGCCGCCGCCGACTCATGTCGTACCATTGCCGGTGGCTGGGGCGCTTCCCGGCGAGGCCGACCGCGCCAATGCGCGGGCAGAGCTTGGCATCGGCGCCGGCGAGGGTGTCATCGTCATCGTCAGCCGTCTTGTCCCACAGAAGAATGTCCATAATGCGCTCCGCGCAGTGAAGGCTGCCCTGCTGGACGACTCTCGCATTCGCTGGCGGGTGGTGCTCGTCGGCAGCTTCTGGCCAGACTATCGGGTGCTGCGTAGCCCCGGCCTTGCTTACCACGACTGGCTCCGGGCCGAGGTTCTCCGACTTGGCCTGGATGATCGGCTGACGTTATTTCCCTCGAACCTGTCCGACGTTCAACTGCAGCTTATCTATTGCGCTGCTGATGTCGCCCTTTCGCTCAGCCATTCCGTGGATGAAAACTTCGGCTATTTCGCCCTGGAGGCGATGGCAATGGGCGTGCCCGTGATCGGAACTTCTTATGGGGGGCAAAAGGACAGCATCATCGCGGGCGAAACAGGATGGCCGCTTCCGACCTGGTACACCCCGGCGGGGATAAGGTCCTCTCATGGACAGGTGGCGCGCCTGCTCGCGGGTCTGGGGGGCGAGGAACTCAGTGCGCTTCGGCTAAGCGCGCACCAGTACGTGGCCACGCGCTATGGCTTTCAGGATTTCGCCGACATGCTCAACGGTATTTGCGAGCGCGCCTACAACGAACGGCGCGAGAACATCGATACGAAGCCGGTCTATGCCGCCCGTGCGTATCCAGCGCCGACCGGTGGTGCGGCGCCAGTCTACGAGCACGACAGCCTCGCCGATTATGCTTTAGGCATCAGCTACTATGTTAGCCGCCTGCCGCCTTCGGTCGCTGAAGATGACCTTTTGGTCCCATATGCGCCGCTTGCTAGGGCAGGGGCGGCTTTTCGGACCAGCGATCCAGCTTGGCCGCTGACCTTCCGGGCGGATCCGGATCAGCGTCCGATCCTCGAGGAGGTGTTGCAAGCAGGGAGGGTTCGTGCCGTCCGTGGCATCATCGGGCCTTTGCAGAGGTTAGTCGACTCGGGGATTCTCGTGCCGGATGTGGTGGCGTGCTGACCGTCGTCATACCATGGTGTAACCGTTCCGCGCTGGGCGAGGCGCTGCGGAGGAATGCACCGCTGCTCGGGGAATTCGAAACAATCGTCGTGAATGTGGGGGGGAGCGCGGGTGAAATCTCAAGGCACATCGATGAGTCGGGCCGCGACCGGATCAGGACAATTCACGTTCGGCGGGATCAATTCAACAAGTCGTTAGCGCTCAACCTCGGTATCGCGCTCGCCTCCACCGAGAGATGTCTCATTCTCGACTGCGACATCCATCTTAGTGACTATGATTTCGTCGAGGCCTTTCGCAATTTAGACGACAATGCCTTTGTGACCTTAAAGCGCGTAACGGCGAACAAGGACCGGCTAGAATCACCGCCGTCCTTCCTCTCTTCGGTGCATAATATCGTCGAGTTCAGATTTGCCGACGGCCGGAAGGAGCAGGTTGAAACATCCGGCTTCCGCAAGGACGACGCGTCCCGCACCGGCCCCGGCATTCTCCTGGCCCGCAGGTCTTGGCTGACCAGCATCGCGGGCTACAATTCATCGCTGGAGGGGTGGGGCTGGGAAGACATCGACGTCATCCTGCGGCTCCAGCTGGCGGGCTTCGAGCGGCGGCACATGGGAACCGGGCGCCATCTCGACGACCATGCTGCTGCATCGTCTCTTTCCACGGCGCGGCAACAAAGCGAAATGCGCAACCGGTCGATCGCCTATGGGAACTACGCCGCGGGCAACTTCATGGGCACGCTCGAGCAGGACGTCGCGGCGTGCTCATGGAGGGCGGCAGATTGAACCAAATTGTGGACCATGAGCTCGACGCCGATGGCGTGCGCATCGCGGACATGGACCGGCTGGCGGATAAGATCGGCCGCGCGCGGGCGCGCGGGCTCCCCCTATTCCTGCTCATCATCGCCACCAAGCCCTGTTATATCAAGCTTGCGCCAGTTATCCTCGAAGCAAAAAGGCAAGACGTTCCGCTCGTCACCATCGACACCGGGCACCACTACAGCGATGAGCTCACGGGAGCGGCGCGGGATTTCGCCATCACCGCAGAGATAGACCTTTATCTGAATATCCGAGGGTCGATGTTGGAACGGACCTCGGAACTGGCCCTGAGATGTCAGGAGCTTGCGGCATTGCTGGCGCGGCTCGGCGCACCACTGCCAAGCACCTATCCGGTCGTATCCGGAGATACCAGCACTTCGGCAACGTTCCCGCTCTTCTGGTACCTTGAGACAGGTGCCCGCTGCATGCATATCGAGTCCGGGCTTCGAAGCCGCTCTCCGTTCCCTAATCGAGACATCACCCTTCAGGATGTCCAAATGCAAAGGGACAGCAAGTGGGTCGTGGTGCCCGACGAGCCCTTCCCAGAAGGCATCGATACGCGAGTGACTTCGGTCGTGGCACGACGGCTCTATGCGCCACTCGACAATAACCGGGCCGAGCTTGTCCGGGAAGGATATCGAGAATCGGATATCCTCATCACGGGCAGCTTGAGCGCGGACGCAGTGGCCGCGTCGCTCGCGGACGGACAGACCGCGTTCGATGGGGTCGCTTCACGACGCCTGCGCTTCGACGTGCACCGGCGGGAGAATATGACGCCGGATCGGCTGGAGGCGATCATGGGCGCGGCGATCGCGCTGGTAAGCGACGGGTTCCAGGTCGAGTTCGTCCTGACGAACCAGATCAAGCTCGCTTTCGAGCGGCACCAGGAGCGAGGCTTTCGCCGCCGCCTTGAAGCAGCTGGCGTCGAATGTCGGCCAATTATGCCGTCCTACACCGGCTTCCTGCGGTCTGTCGCAAGCGGCCGATATCGAGCGCTGGTCACCGACAGCGGTGGCTTGCAGGAGGAGTGCGCGATCCTGGGGGTACCTTGTTGCACGCTTCGCTATTCGACGGACCGCCCCGAGACGGTGCTGCGTTTCGGCGGCAACATCCTGGCTCCGCCTTCGGACGATCGGTTGATCGTTGGGACTCTCGCATGGTTCCTAGACCAGCGCATGCCGAAAGCAGGCGCTGTCTATGGCAGCGAAGTCGCCAAAACGATCGTCTCTGATTTGACTAGCGGTGAAAGGCGGCTCTCGTGATCCAGCTCGAACAACCCGAGGCGTGTTTCCGGAAGACGAGCGATTTGCTTGCTGGAGCCATATCCACCCAGTCGCGGATTTATTCGACAATCTTGGCGGATCCGACATTCGTCGCAAAAGTCGCGCGCGCCACTGCTGAAATCCAGCGGTGCCTGCGCAACGGACACGTCTTGTATTTCGCCGGCAACGGCGGCAGCGCTGCAATGGCGTCTCATTTCATGGCGGAGTTGGTGGGCCGGTACCGTCGAGAGCGGCCGGGATTTCGCGCGATCAGTCTTTGTTCCGATTCCGCCCTTCTAACCGCGTTGGCGAATGATTTTCCCATCTCCGAGCTGTTCTCCAGGCAGCTGTCTGCGCTGGCGCGTAAGGGTGACGTGCTCATCTGCCTCACCACTTCAGGCCGTTCGCCAAATATATTGAATGCACTCAAGGCGGCAGAAGAACTCGGCATCTCAGCCGTGACCCTGTGCGGATCACACACGGGAGATGTAGACAATTACGGGCATGTGATTTCGGTCACGTCGGCCGATACGCCGCGGATACAGGAGGTGCACGGCTTGCTCCTCCATGTAATCGCAGAGGCAGTCGAGGATGCACTCCTTGGCTGACATTCCCTTCATCGTCTTGTGCGGTGGTCGCGGCACGCGCATCGCCGAGATCAGCCACGGCATTCCGAAGGCGATGCTCCCCGTGGGAGGCGTACCCTTCATCGACATGCTCGTGGAGCAGCTGGCGCAGACAGGGGCGCAGGACATCATCCTGTGTACCGGCGTCGGCGGAGGTGCCATCGCCGCGTGGCTGGAGGCGCGGGCGTCGGCAACCCCCCGGATCCTCATTCACCAAGACGCGGAAAGCAGAGGCACGCTGTTCCCGGTGATGGAGGCATTCTGCAAGTTCGGGCTGGACGAGGCGATCATCTGCAACGGAGACACACTCGTCTATGGCGACCGACACGCCCTCAGCGACGCACGATGGCTGACCGACGAACTCTGCATCGTCTGCACTACCGCCGTCGGAGATACCCGCAATTTCGGCCGGGTAGTCGCGCAGGGCGGGAAGCTGACCGCGCTGGAGCGTGAGATCCCCGGACCGGGGCTCGCGAGCAACGGCCTGATCCGCATGCGCAGGGAAATGCTTGCTTATCGGGCGCCTGCAATGACGGCCCTTGAAGATCTCATTGTTGCCGCTGCGGCGGATCAGAAGGTGGCTGTGCTCGAGATTGGAGGTCGTTTTGTGGATATCGGAACGCCCGAGCAATATAGGGCGGTTTGTGCGAGCTAGGAGGCATGGCGCTGCTGTTGCGCCCATGCGTGTCGGCCTCGCGGGTGGGGGTTCGGATGATGCCGCCTCATGCGAAGAGGCGACGGGTGTCGTTGTGAGTGCCGCCGTCAATTTGCTGTGTCATGCTTCGGTCTCGTTCACCGATGGCCCGGCAGATCTGAGAATTAACGATAGCGGCGCGGTCCTCGACTCCAACGGATTGGCGCTGAGGTCGGCGGCACATGCACATATGAAGGAGGCTTATGGGCTCCCATCGGGTATCTATTCAATCGAGACTTGTTCGGACCTGCCGCCCGGCTGCGGCCTCGGCTCCTCTTCGAGCCTGGTTGTGGCGATCGTCTGCGCGTATTCGGATGCGTTCGAGCTTGATCTAGGGCGTGAGGAAGTGGCGCATGCCGCCTGGACCGTCGAGCGGGAACGGTTGCGCTGGCCCGGCGGCCGCCAGGACCAATATGCCGCCGCCTATGGCGGCCTCCATTGCTTCCGGTTTGGACCGGGGGGAAGGGTGGACGCCGAACCGATGGAAGACCCGGGCATTATCGGGCGGCTCCAGTCATCGCTGTGCTTGTTCAATGCGAACAGTTACAAACGCGTTCCGGCAACGAGGAGTCAAACGTCAGCCAAGATCGATCTCGCCCAAAAACAGGATCTTCGGCAGGACGCTATTAGAATGTGGGACGAGATGCGCGGCGGTGACCTCAGCTCCCTGCCCAGCTTGATGGAGAAAGCGCAGGCGGTGAAGGGCGTGTCCACCTTCGTCGCTGGCGTCCTCCACAAGTTTCGTCAGCTCGAGACCGTCGAAGCGGTCAAACTATGCGGATCCGGTCCAGACGGCATCTTCCTACTCTCCCACTCGAAGACTTTCGAGCAGGTCGTCGAGCAGGCCGCCGAGGTGCGATTGCAGGGAAGCTTTCTGAGAATCGCTGTTGCCGCGCCTCGGTAACTTCCTGAAGCACTCTGACAGAAGCCGGTGGAGGATTGCAAAGACTATGACGCCATTTTCAATCCTTGACCTTGCGCCCATCCGCGACGGCGGAAACGCCACCGAGGCGCTTCTCAATGCGCGCGATCTCGCCCGCCACGCGGAGGCACTAGGCTTTCGCCGCTTCTGGATGGCCGAGCATCACAGCACGCCCGGACTTTCCAGTGCCGCAACGTCGGTCGCTCTGGCCTTCATTGGAGCCGCCACTAATCGTATCCGCATCGGTGCAGGCGGAATCATGCTCCCCAACCACGCGCCTTTGGTAGTGGCTGAGCAGTTCGGAACGCTGGAATCACTCTTCCCCGGGAGGGTCGACCTTGGGCTCGGACGTGGGCCGGGCGGCGATCCGCCCGTCGCGCAGGCGCTACGGCGCAACCAGGCCGCCGGAGCCGAGCAATTCGCGAGCGACGTCGGCGAGCTAATGTCGTACTTCCGCCCGCCTGCGCCCGGGCAACCGGTTCGCGCGATCCCTGGCGAGGGTCTGGACGTTCCGCTGTGGATGTTGGGCTCCGGTCTGTCCACTGCTGAACTTGCGGCGAGGCTCGGCCTTCCATTTGCCTTCGCCTCCCACTTCGCGCCGCGCCAGATGGCGGCCGCGCTGGAACTGTACCGCAGCCGCTTCGTCCCATCCCCGCAACTTGATCAGCCCTATGTGATGCTTGGATACAATGTGATCGCTGCCGAAACCGACCAAGAGGCGGCGTGGCTCGCGACTTCGGCGCAGCAAATGTTCTTGAACCTCCATTTGGACCAGCCAGGGGGTCTGCCTGCCCCGCGACAGGGCTTCCTCGAAAGTCTTTCGCAGGCCCATCGTACCCTTCTCGAAGATCGACTTTCTTGCTCGGCAATCGGCAGCCCACCGGCCGTGAAAAGCGTCTTGGAGGACTTTCTCCGCCGCACCGGGGCGGACGAATTGATCATAGTCACACAGGTGTCTGATCATGATAAACGCCTGCGATCTTTCGAGATATTGGCCGAACTTTGGGGCGGCGGTCAGATCAAAGGGACGGTTTCACGGCAGCATCGCCCCCTGGTATCACCGGAGGGCGTACCGGTCATTACTTGCGAAAGCCCCCGTGGTTGAACTCCGGTTTGCGGAACTCAAATCAAGGTGTCAGCCTGCGCGCAAATCTTCGGGTGCTGACAAGGACCCGTCGGGCGAAAGATCGAGCAGCCTTCCGCGATCGATCCGGTAGATCCGACGGGCGGAGCGAATTGTGTCCTCCCGGTGCGCGATCACGATCCGAGTGATGCCCAGCTCTGCGATTGCCGTGTTGATTGCCTTTTCTCGCTGCGCGTCGAGGTGCGACGTGCCTTCGTCCATGACGAGCAGCTTCGGCTCGCGATAAAGTGCTCGTGCCAGTAGAACGCGTTGTTTCTGCCCGCCGGAGAGGGTCGAACCCATGTCGCCGACGAGAGTATCGAATCCGCTAGGCATCAGATCGATGTCTTCTTCGATCGCCGCGATTCTTGAGACGGCTCTGATCCGCTCCATATCGGGAAATTCGTCGAACAGCGCGATATTGTCGGCAATGGTGCCTGCAAACAGATTGTCATCCTGAAGGACGGCGGCGATCTGCCGATGAAAGTTCCGGTAGCCGAATGCGGAGAGCGGCATTCCGTCCACCAGCATCTCTCCGGACTCCGGCTCGGTCAGGCCCAACATCAGCTTCACTAGAGTGGATTTGCCGCCGCCGGACGGACCGGTGATCGCTACATGTTCACCCTGCTCCACAGTCAGGTTGATGCCATCCAGAACTAAAGGGTCCCGGGGACCGTATCGAAATCTGATGTCGCGAAGCTCAATCCGCCCGATCAGCCCACGTTCCACCGCCGCTCCTCGGGTGAAGCTCACATCTTCGTCGGCTAGTGCTATGTCGGAAAGTCTTTCCAGGTGGAGCCCCAGCATGCGGAATTCGACAATTTGGTCGACGAGCGACTTCGCTCGAGTGAGGAACTGCGCCTTGTAGGCAAGATAGGCAAATACCATCCCGACGCTAAATCCGCCGGAGATCACCAGACTGATGGCCAACCAGATGGTGAATACCGTCTCGAGGCCGAAGATCAGGCTGTTCGCGGTTTGCTGGCCAATGTTGACCCGCGCCATGCTTATGCTTGCATTGACCGTCTCCGAGAGATTCGTCTGCCATTTGGCATGGCGAGCTGCCTCGCGATTGAACAAACGCAAGGTCGTCATCCCTCGCACCGACTCGATCAGCGTCGATTGTTCCTTGGCCGCAGCAACGATGTGCGCTTCCTGGGCGTCACGCCTGAGCGAAAACGACACGGCGAGGACAAGGGAATAGAGCAGAAAGGCAAGGACGGCGATCATCGCAAGCTTCGCGCTGTAGAAGAGCATCAGCGCCAAGGTGAGTATCGCCAGCCCCCCGTCGATCAGCGCGCCGACGGCACCCTGCGTCAGTGCCAGCTGGATTGGGCTGACTGATTGGAAGCGCGACAAGATGTCACCGACGTGGCGCCTCTCGAACCAAGTGACGGGGAGCCTGAACAGGCGCCGGGCGATGTTCGTGGTGATACCGAAGCTCAAGGATGCGCCCGCGGAAAGGAGCACGAAAGACCGGAGGAGGGATGCTCCCACGTTGATCAGCGTGAAGATGCCGAAGCCGAGTGCCAGCACGATGAGTAGATCTTGATCGAGCGCAGGCAAGGCCGTGTCTATTGCGACCTGCATGTAATAGGGAGAGACGAGCACGAAGGCCTGCAACACGAAACTGAGCACCAGAACTTGCACAGCCGCCCGCTTGAAGCCGACTATGCGCCGCCAAAGGTGGCGAAGCCCGATCCTTTCGACCTTCTGGCCAGGGTCGAAATCCTCGGCCGGCCGCAGCTCAAGGGCTGTCCCTGAGAAATGATCTTTGAGCCAATCAAGCTCGCGCCATGTGGAATGGCCATCCGGATCATGGATGAGGGCTTTGCGTCCCCTTACCCGCTCCAGGACGACATAATCGTTGAACTGCAAGGGAATGATCGCAGGCAGGTGCAACTGGCTGAAGTTGGCGGCGGGCAGGTTGACGGTGCGCGCGGTCAAGCCGATGTCGTCGGCGATCGCCACTAGGGTTTCGTGGGTGAGGCCGCGGAGCGAAGGCCGGTAGCGGCGACGAAGGGACTCCAGCGAAACATCGAGGCCGAGGTATCCCGCCAGCATTGCGAGGCAGGCGAGCCCGCTTTCCGCGCGTTCCGAATTGCGCACGAGGCGAACACGGCTGCGGGAAAGAAACCCTAGCTGGAGTTCGACCGTCATCTGCGCCAGACGGCAAACAAGGGCTCGAAGAGCAACTCAAACAGGCTTCGGCGTTCCGTGACGATTCGCGCCTTGAGAGTCATGCCCGGCAGCAAAGGCTGCCGTCGCCCAAACGCCCATACATAGGGCTCCCGCATCTGTGCCGTGACGAGATAGGCCGGGATCGGGCCTCCTTCGGTGCTTGCCTTGGGGACTGCGGTCGAAGAAATCTCAACAATCTTCGCCGAGACGGTCCCGAAGCGCTGATACGGGAAGGCATCCACCGCAACCCGCACATCCTGCCCAAGCGCGAGAAAGCCTGCTGCGCTCGTGGGAACGTAGAGTTCGATACGGGGTCGCCCGTCGAGAGGCACTATCGTCATCACGGGAATGTCTTGGCCGGCCGGCTGGCCAAGGCGGGCGACCACGGCCGTCACCGTTCCCGCTATCGGAGAGCGGAGTGTATAGCCCTGCGAGGCCTCTGTCTCGGCGACCTGCCTCGCAATTTCCGCGCGGCTCGATTGCACGCTCGCGGCTTGACCTTGCCCCAAGGCGAGGACTTGCAGAATGGAGCGCTCGGCCTCGCTGCGATCGGCGGCCTTGCTGGCGCGCTCCCGTCGAAGTTCGGACAGCCGTTGCCCCCTCGCGATGAAGACGGCCTCACGGTCACGCAATTCCCGTCTGCTCAAAAAGCCTCGCTCGGCGATCGCTAGCGCGTCCCGGTAATCCGATTCGGCGACCGCGACGAGCCGCTCCTGATCCTCGATCTGGCTGTCGAGGCTTACCATTTCCTCCCTGAGGCCCTTGATCTCTGCTGTCAGGCGCGACCGTTCGGCTTCGGCCGCGGCGACCACGAGCTCGGCTTGGCTGGCAAGCCTTTGGTCTTGGTCCCGGAGGGCCTCCATGATGCGTTGCGGAGCCGTGCCCCCTGTGCCCATGTCCTCCTCTGCACGGATCTGGGCCAGTGGAGCGCCCGCTCTCACCTGCTGGCCCTCGCGTGCGAAAAGGGCCACTACGACGCCGCGACGCGACGGCATGATGGGCGCGATGCCCTTGTCGAGTACGACCGAACCCTCGACGGTCTCGGTACGCGCGTATGTCGCCGTCACCAGGAAGGCGAGCACCACCACGATAGAAATCAGGAAGAAGTAGCCGATGAATTGCCACGACATTGGTACCGCGAGGTTAACGTCCCCGCGCGAACTATCGGCGTCCTTTGCGAACGCAAACTTCCGAAATGGTGACTGTAGCGGCTCGGCGTTCACGCCTCATCCAAAAATAAGGAGCGACAATGACCGCGCTGATTGTACGACGCGGTACAACTAACCCGGATCAATACCCGGCCGCACCGCGAATTCAACCGCTTATTACCGGATCGGGAGATTTGTCCAAGGTCGGCGGGCACTCGTCTGATCGTCGCGAGCTCTCGCGACCAAGCGCGCGATGCTTGCGCCAGCTTCGGCGGACACCCTATGTCCGGCACCGGAATCGGGGCGGGGCTGGCATTGGAATTCATCCAGGTCAATCCGGCCGAACAAGCTTGCGGCCGCAGGGTGGCGCAAGCCTGGAGAAGGTTGAAGGTGAATGGCTCAAACAATCCGGGAGAATGCGTCGGTTATCGGAGGAAGTTACGCGTCACGCAGGCCTCGTTCCAGTCTGCTGTTCTGCACCACCAACGGTGCGGGGTTGGGTCATCTCACGCGTGCGATAGCCGTCGCGCGGAGCATCACGCAGTTCGAACCGGATTTGCCGATCGCATTTCTAACTAGCACGGCCGAATTGTCGATCGTCAAGAGAGAGGGATTTCCCACCTATTATGTCCCTCCTTATTTCCTCGACCTCGAGAAGGTCATAGGCTGGGAGCAATGGCAAGCGTTCGTCTGCACCAATGCACTTGCAATCTTCGAAAACCATAAGGTCGGGACAGTGGTATTCGACGGATACATTCCCTTCCCGGGTCTTGTGACCGCACTGGGGAAGAGGGAGGACATCAATCGCATCTGGATCAGGCGCGGAATGGAGAAGGCTGCGCACCGATCCGTTCCCGACCGGATGGAGGACAAGTTCCAGTATATCATCCGGCCGGTGGAAGCGGGCGTCGATCCGGGGCCACCCGACGGCCGATCCTTTCCTGTCGATCCTATCCTTGGGTTCGAAATGTCTTCATTGAAGGACCGCGGGGCCGCGCGAGCGGAGCTCGGTGTCCCGCCGAACGCGCTGGCTGTCTACGTGCAATTGGGAAGTGGAGTCAGGGTAAGCAACGTTCTCGCCCTTGCCGAAACGGTGCAAGCATTGAATGAATGTCCAAGTATCTATGTTGTGTTGGGAATGTCGGTCCTGAGCCAGGCCGAGGCTCCGCGCGTGGCGCATGGCCGCATTGTCAGGAGCTACCCTAACTTCCCCATTCTCAGCGCCTTTGATTTTGCCATCTCGGCGGCCGGTTATAACACTGTCCATGAGCTGTTGGCCTGCCGTATTCCCACCATCCACGTGCCGCGGGAATCCGAAGAGGACAGCGAGGATCAACTCGAGCGGGCCTTGAGAATCGAGCGGGCGGGTGCTGGGATTGTCGTGCGATCGGTTGACGGCCGAAGTGCGTTCAGACGCGATATCAGTGTGGCCATCCAGCGGATGGGCGACCCAGGGGTGCGAGCAGCAATGTCCGCTGCGGCGGCGCGTGTGTTCACGTCGTCTGGGGCCGCCTCCGCGGCCCAATTCATCGCCGGGGTGCACCGCTCGGGCGACGCGCCTGGGGCATGAGCCGCACTGCTCGGCCCTCACCGCGAAATTCTCCGGTCGCGTTCTTTTTCTGGCCAGGTTATGCCATTTTCTACCAGGACCTCTTTTACGGCGGCGAAGCTCCCCTTTTCTCTACTTGCCGAATTCCAGAGAACCATCTCGACATCGTGGCTGACCGGCCGAAGCAACCGGATGATGAGCAGATCACCTGTTTCCATATTCATTGGCTCAATGCCGTTATGAGAAACGGGGCGTCGCCCGCTGAGCCCACGGCGCGGACGCCAGATTGCTGGCGAGGATCAAGCGGTTCGAGCGGCGCGGCGCCTTTTTCGCATGCAATCTCCACAATCGCACCCCAATGCCCGAGACGGGCAGCTAGGTGGTGGTCGGGAGCATCCGCGCAGCTGCGATGGAGCCTGAGGTGCTGAGCCGGCAGTTCCTTCTGTCGATGGATCGACGCGAGCCGCCGATCGGGTGGAGGGAAAGACGGCTGGGAACAAACTTCGTATACCATTCGCCGGATCTACCATGGATCGATCTCCACCTGCCGTCGGGACGAGGGGCAATACTTGGCTGGCCTATCTTTGAGGGAAGGCTGTGGAAGGACGGCGAGTCCATCGAGTACGGTTCCAATGGCGCCGACGCGGGGTTCCCGCTTCTGTCGGGACGGTTTCTGGCGCTGGTCGAGGAAGCAGGCTCATGGTTCGCCTATCCTGACCCATGCGGCCAGCTGCCGCTGGTGTACTGCTCGGAATTTCGCGTCGCCGCGGCTACGCCAGGCTTGATTTGCGATCCTCACCGCATCGTTCCACCCGACCCGGCCGTCAACGGCGGTGAGTATTGGTTTCCATTTGGCCTTACATCGCGAGACGAAGTTGAGCGGCTGCTCCCAAATCACCGATTGGACCTGGGTTCTTGGCAGAGCCGGCGTTTTTGGCCTCGAGCTTATGTGCCGGAGCAATCTGAAGCTTCCGACGCCGCGCTAGACGCCATCGCGCACATTCTCCGCGAAAATGTGGGGGCGATCGTTGCCAACGCCCGTGTGATCGCGAATCTGACAGCGGGGCGGGACACGCGCATGGTCCTTGCTGCGCTGCGGAGTCATTGCTCCGATATCATTTTCTCGACGTTCCGGTTTCCTGGCAAAGGAGGCGTGCGGGATTGCGACGTCGCTGAGCGAATCGCAGCGACGTTCTCGCTCGATCACCGGGAAATCGTGCCCCTGCCGGCAGAGGCAGCGGACGTGGCGCAATGGTTGGACGACACCGGCCACTGTGTTGCCGGTCAGGCGATGACGCTCGCCACAACCGTGAAAGCGATCAGTCATACTGCGGATTTCAACTTGACCGGACTTGCCGGCGAAGTCGGGCGGGCCGGCTATTGGACGGCCGATCACCTTTCCCGGAAGAGTGTCGGGCCAGCGGAGTTACTGTCCCTCACACGGGCTGGCGATTCCGATCGGCTGCTTGAAGCCGCCCGGCGCTGGCTTGCGGAGCTTCCAGCTGGACCGGTGCACTGGATCCTGGATATGTTGGCCATGGAAATCCGGATCGGGACGTTTTCCGCTCCGGCCTTCTACGGCAACTGCGGGGGAGCGATCAGCCTGACGCCCTTCAATGACCGTAGATTGATCGAGCTCGCGCTCTCCTTGCCCGCCCACTATCGCTTCGAGCAGCGATTGACGCACGACCTTCTCGACCGCATGTGGCCTGAGCTTAACGACTTCCCGTTCAATCCCCCTTCGGAACCGGCACCGCGGCACCCGTAACGCCACCTCGGCGGCGAGGCGAGCCCGGGCCAAGATTGCCGGTTGAGGTCAGTTTTCGACGCACTGCGCTGCACAAGCTGCGATGCACGCCCGCGCCAGGCACATAGGCTTGGATCAGTCTTTCGTCGGTCGTCTTGGCGCGAAGAGCGGCTTTGTTCCACGGCTGCCGTGGCAATCCTCGACATGACGCGAAACCGGATATCCTCAGGAGAGTGCAGTTCCGGCGGGGCCGCACGTCAACTTTGCGGCTCTTGGTGGACGGTATCCGTCACGGCGCTTCGGTTACGATGCTCACGCGCGCGCGCGGCCTCTTGACGTGCGGCCAGCTTCATTTCGCGCAACCAGCGCGCGCGGAGGCGCTCAGAGGTGGGATTGAACGGGAAGTCGTTAAGCTCGGGCCACATCAAGTTAAGCAGATCCGTCGTTAGCTGCTGGTCGGCCCGGTATTGGACGGGCAGCGAAAGCATGAGCTCGATCAACTTCCGGTGTCCGAACGGGCTTATGCTGATATCAGCATGGCAGTGCCCATAGAACGACGGAGCTGCACAGGAAGGAATCCACAGTTCCATCATCCCGAAGTCAAGCAGCGCGGAAGAGGGGATCGGCTCGAGCGTTGCCCGCCATTTCTCGCCAGCCTCGGCAACTGCGGATGGCATCGGCAAGATACGCAGCCCCAAGCGGGCGAGCAGCTCACGCGTCGAGATCGCGTCGCGATGGGCGTCGGCGTCCTGCCAGTCGACGGCACGTCCAAGCTCGCCGCCGTGCCCGGTCAAGCTGAACTTCGTCGCGGCAGGGATCGACTTCCAGGTTGTGGCGAGCAGGGATGTGCGTCCTGCAACGCACCCACCCGTGTCGCGGAGCCATGCATCGACATCGGCCGCCACCGGAGGCACGTAGTCGATCACCTGGTGCGCGAGGCCCAGGCGAGATGCGATCCGCCTTGCGATCCTGCAGTCGTCTTTCGCGGTCTGGTCCGGCAAGCGGAAGGTCACAAATCTCATCTTGTCGATGTAGGGCCGGGATGCTGCCAACATGATTCTTGAATCGCGGCCGGCGGTCAGGTGACTCGTCAATTCACCTTGCGAGGCCAGCGCCCCGATATTGCGCTGAAGCAAGGCAGCGATCTGCCCGACCACCCCGCTGATCCGCTCATGCTCCAATCCGTCGGGGAAAGCGCCGGTTGGCCAATAGCGGCTCACATGGAAAGAGTTGAGATCCAGAGCGTGGTTTGGCAAAAGTCGCCGGACGTTCTTCCGACCGGTCAGCCCAAACGGATACCAATTGTCCTTTGCGGGTATGTCGAACGCCGTCGTAAGCTCAAGATCGTCGCCGGTGTGGTCTGACGGTGGAATCAGACCGGTCGTCGAGGCCAGCACCCGTTGTTGCGGGCAGTACACCAATGGCAGATAGCCCCCAGGGTCGAGATAGCATTTAGAGCCTCCCGGCTCGGCGAGCAGGACTACGAAGCGCCCGCAAAGTTCATCGAACCTCGGAGCGCTTTCCTCTTCGTCATATTGGAGGGACTCGCCTTCAGTGAACAACCGGCCTTTATAAATCGGCCAACCCAGGAGAAGTCCCCTGCCGCGCGAGCACGTGAGTTCCACAATCGGCAAGTCCGGCGCCGTGTGCAGCATAAGGTTTCCGAAATGCCTTGTGATCCAGCCGAACGGAACGGGCGGTTCGAGCCCCAAAACGAACTGTCGGTGGAACATCTCAAATCTCCTGGTCGGGCGCAGAAAGCGAGCCGGTCGCGATGATGTAAGCTGGATCAGGAGCAGGCCGTTGTCGTCGTCCTTTGCATTTGCCGCTGCGGCTTGTGCGAAGAAGGTGACGGGCCTGCCAAGATGCGCATTCCGGAACCACAGTCAAAGTTCCGCGAGGGTGCTCCGAGTAAGAAGAAGATCGGTCTGCCGGGGCGGGATACTATTGATTCTGGCGGGGGGCCAGACCGCCTTCGGGGGCAAATATGCGAACAGGCTATAGACATTTTCGACTGCGTAAGCGCTGAAGCCTAGCGCCATGAACCTGTTGAAAACTTCGACGAGATCGTGCCCGCCGTCCTGCGGACTGACCTCGACAATTATATTGACATTCGGATGGTAAAGATGCGCCGTGTCCAAGAACCGTCGAAGGACTGGCAGCTCGCCACCCTCGATGTCGATCTTAATCAGCCGGGCAGCACGTCGTTCATCCGCGCCCAAGATTTGATCGAGGGGCCGCGCTTGAACGAGCTCTTCAGGGACCAGGCCCGGACGAGGCAGCGGTGACGTGCTGCCGACGTTCTTTTCATCTCCTCCGTACAGTTGGAGCAACCCGGGTTTTTCGGCTACCGCCTCGTTGACGGCCCGGATGTTAGTAAACCGGTTCAGGCGGAGGTTCTCGTGAAGCATGGGGATGATACGGGGGGAAGCCTCGATCGCAACCACTCGGCCTGAAGGACCAACGGCATCAGCCGCGAGCAAACTGTCGTAGCCGATATTCGCACCGACATCGATGAAGGTATCGCCCGTCTTCAGTATACGCGCAATGCCAAGTGAGACGCTTGGCTCCCAGACACCGAAAAAGAAGATGCGGGTGCCGATGCTGTCGTTCAGGTTGCATTTGATCCGTGCGCCAAAGAAGGTACGGCCGATACGGTTGAGCCCTCCAGTGCAGACCAGCTCCTGATAACGATCAAAGAGCCTCCTGCGACGGGTCCGCGAAAGCTTGGGCAGCAGCATTCTCACTATCAGCCGCCGGACCAGATGGCTTGCTAGGCATCTGACCAACCATGTTCGTACGTTGGCCTGCGTCATGCCCGCCGACGTCGAACCCGCACGGCAAGAGTTGGTCTGCTTTGAGCTTTGGCTCCCCTTGCGGACACCGCACGGAGGTGAGGGGAGATGACCTCATGGTTTCCCTGCCGGCACGAGCGCATGCCAGCGCTTCTTGGGCTCGCGAGGCTGTCGCAACCAGCCGCTCGACCGGGTGCAGCATCGTCCACCGGCCAAGTCACAGGTTCATCTCCAGAATCTGTGCCTTCAGACGTGCCCCTTCCTTGGCCAGGCTCATCTGCTGCGCCGGAGGCACGGAACTTGCGCACAGGGATCTGATGCTCGCTTCGACGTCGGCCCGGGATATTTCTCCGTTTTTAAAGCGCTCATATTCAGCAAAAGCTGCAGCATATACTCGGCCCAGTTCCGAACGAACTTGCCTCTGATATGCGGAGTGGACGCCGGTTGACTCTGCGTGAGTCAGCGAAGTGGGGCGGATGAGACGATTGTACAGCGGCAGGGGTGTCCAGGCGATGGATCCTAGCATGAGTACCAGGTTGGTGATCATCGTGTCCCACGTGATGATCTGACCGCCATAGTAGCTGCCGATGCGTCGGAGTATGTCCGCGGTGAACAGACCATGGTGAGGGGCACGATAGAGGAAATGCTCCGAGATGACATTGTTGACCGCATAGTTCGTCCCCCATTCCCCGTCGTGGACAGAGGTCCAGCGCGCGCCGACCGGGGTCAACTCGCCCTGCTCGTCCTGGGCGAATTGAGGCTGTGCCGACACGGCATAGTCTGCGCCGGTCTCGGCCAAGGCCGCAAGAAGCGCCGCGGTGCGCTCCTCGGTACTCCAATCATCTGCATCCTGGATGAGAAAGAACGGGTCGGGTGATGCGCTTCGCGCGACCTCGAGCGCGAAATAGGGACCAGCCCTTTGTTCCAGCTCGAACCGCAGAACCCGCGGATCGCCGATATCGGACAGCTCAGACCAGGGTGGGTCCTCCTGGCCATCGTTGATCACGATAATTCGAACCCAGGGGTAAGTCTGGCTCAGCAGGCTTTCGACCGCGCGTCTCACGTAGCGATGGCAGTTGAAATGCGGGATGCAGGCAGTGACCCAGCCGCGAAAGGGCGAAATGCCTTCTCCGAAGCCTTCCTTGGACGTCATGACTCTTGCGCCTCCTTCTTCGGCGCGCCGCGGGGGACCTTCGGGAGAAGGAAGGAAAAGGCACCACAAACGATGGATAGCACGACGATTGCCTGGAAACGGTGAGACCTTCCCGCCCAGCATCTGCGGTCAACCTGTCTGTACCCTCGCAAGCCACTCAAAAGGCCTGCCATTATCGTTCGTATCCGAAGTGCTCCATGAACCCTCTGACGTCGGCATCGGCCCAGACGCGTTCGAGTTGCGCTTCGGTCAGATCTGCGTCGCAGATCGAGGCGCGAGCCGGATCGAATTCCTTGCCGATGCCGCTGTGCCAGTCCACCGCAGTGTCCCAGAGGAAACGGCGTGGGTAAAGGCGCTCGAATGAATCGAGAAACCGCGTCGTGGGCTCGAGCTCGAGGTGGTTGTAGATTCGGGCCATCGTGGATGCCGGCTCGCGAACGAGATCCTCGTATCGGGAGACGAGCAGGTTTGCCCGATTCCAATAAGGACGCCATGCGCGCAGATTGCGCAGGAAGAACTCCCATAGCCACACCTTTCTCGCCTCGTTGGTATCAGCTTGGCTCCAGATGCTGCGCAGAATCGCGCGAGGGTCGCGCACGGTATAGATCAGCTGCGCACGCGAGCTGATTGCATCGATGATTTCGGCCGTCGGAAAAAGATCGGGGCACTTATCGCCCAACGCCCGCATGTCGGTGGTCTCCATCCGAGCGCGCAGAAGCGGTGCGAGCTCGGTGTACCAACGGAGCCAATCCGGGACCGAATTCTGTACTTTACCGCTCAGCAGACTCAGGATCTCCTCCGGTTCGAGGCCATGGCTCCGCATTCGTTCGAAATGTAACCGGAGTGCGTAAGGCGGAAAGAGTGCCCGATTGATTTCACTTTCACACAGGCAAACCGCTTGGCTGTGATCGTCGATGCAGCGCGACAGCAGCGATGAACCGGTGCGGAGCGGCCCCACGATGAAGAACAGTCTCCATTCCTGCGGCTGCTGTGGATCGGTCGACGAGGCGATAGTGCGTCTCCTTCAGCTAAGTGGCCTGCTTGTAGCGAGATCGGCTCCCAACGGCTCGACACCGGCCCCGCTTCTTTTCGTTATGCGCGACGATCCTTGTCTACAAGTCGGGTCTTCGAGCCGAATGTTACCTAAGGTCATAAAAACCACAGGCTGAGCACGCAATTGTACGCGAGATGGCGTAAGCTGGTGCAGCCTAGCGAGCAGATTTAGCTTCTAAGCGCCACATGGGTCAGTCAACCGAATGTTGGTCATACTTGAAGAAGGCTGTAAGAGATCGATTGAGTTCGGGGCACTTTGGAGAGTGCAATCACCTCTTCAGGCGTCCGAGCCGTCTACTGGATACTCGCCACTTCGCCGAATACGGCTAGCGGATTCGAACCAGCTCTAAGGTTTTCTCTGGCGTAGAGATGTCGTCCAGTGTCACTATTTGGCACTTACGGCCGAACAACCCGATAGCGGCGTCAGTGACGGCGCTATAATCGTCGAGAAAGAGCACATCATCGTCAATCATCATATATTTGTATCCCTGGGTTTCGCCGAGCACCAACAAAACCGCCCTCGCGTTCATGCCTTTCTGTTTCAAGCGCTTCAGGCGATTGGTCAGGAGTTCACCAGCAGATCGGACATTTGCAGGCACGTCCCAAACCCGGCCAATCTTGCCGGACGCGAACTTGTGCCAGTTGTAGTGCGCCAGTACAAAGCGGTTCGTGACGTCAAGTGTGTAGTATCCGAAAGTGCTGTCCAGCAACTGATTCAAGTCCGGAACGATTGGAGACGATGCTAAGCGGTCTATCTCGTCGTAGCTTGATGACGTGAATCGAAGTCCTTTGCCAAAACGGTCATGTTCAAAGTTCTCGAATTTCATGCACGCGGTATGGCCTTGCTGCAAATCTATGGTGTCGCTTTCCAGCATCCTGGCGACGGCTGACGGCGGAAAGAAGCCCCAATCGAAGGCCAGAGTTTCCTGTGCAATGCCCAACTGCTTTGTGATCTCGGTTTTGGTGAAGCACCGAAATCCGGCGGAGATGATCGCCAACTCGCCGCTGGCAACCTGGTTGTGCAGGCGGCTGACTCCGTCAGGAACATTTTCGTCCATAGTGAAGGCCAATTTTCCCACGTGTCCGGTCATTCGTTCAAGTCGCGATCAACAACAGCGTTGCCCATACCGTCAAGCACTTAGCCGAGTGAAGACCAATTCTTGGTTTCAAGGACATTGGACCTTTCAGGTCAGCCACCGTCTGATCCCTGGTCGCCGCCACAGACACGGGAATGGGTGCGCCATTGCGCGCACCTATCCAACTTCGTTATGCCGCCACGGAAGCAGTCGCTTTGGGGCTTCCGCAGCAAGATCGACAGATATGGTGTTTTTCCCTTGCACCGTGGTCTGGAAGTGTCGTGGAGAAACGAATTCGAAAAGGGATCTATGGCGGAGGTAAGGTTTGACAAAGTACGGGGGCATTCCCAGAGGAGCATATTTCCTGTCCAACGACAGGTTCTACGAAATGACGATTTCATTTCTCAACAGTTTCAGAATACACAATCCGTGGCTTGATCTTTGCTTAATCCCCTATGACGACTCATGCGATAAAGTTATAGGACTGCAGGATGTATATGGATTCTCGGTTTATGATGACCTGCAAACTCTCACGAGGTGTGACAGTATCTCAAAAGCCTTTTTTAGCGGACAGGTTTATGGGCAATTTAGAAAGCTTGCCGCCTTTGAAGGAATGTACGACGAGTTTATATATATAGACTCAGACACAGTCGTGCTTAAAGATATATATCCGACGTTCCAACTATTGAAGTATTTCGATTATATATTCGCTAGCTCTGACCTTCCTTCCCTTCGTCCTGGTGTATGGAAAGACTCGATTGCAGATCTAGGTGTTTTAGGCGATGGACAAATAGCCTTTTCCGCCAACACTGGGTTCTTCTGCTCTTGTCGAGGAACGCTTACCGTCTCGGCAGCGGAGACTAAGCTGGCCGAAGCGGTAAAGATCTCGGATCATATGGAGCTCCTTTGTATGGAGCAGCCCTTTCTAAACTATTTGGTTGTGACGTCCGGAAAGGCCTATACGAGTCTTGGAAAATTGAGGAGGGAATTTGATCTAACCTCGATACCGATGGAAATATGGGCTGGCGCAACCGACTTGCCCAAAGATTGCAAGCCTTTTCATGATGACCTTGATGACGTCCTTTTTGTTCATTGGGCCGGCCTTCGGGGAACGCCTCCGCGGTGGCCGAGACTCGATCGATGGGCCCAAAGGTTAGGAATTCTGCCTCTTCGCCACGAGGGGAACATATTGCCGAAGCAAAAGCTCTGGAGCTATTACCGGACTCTTGATCCAACGAGCGGCCTCGCGCGAAAGTTGCAAGCCATGCGAGCATCTGCAATGAGAGCGCGAGATTGATAATATTGGTATGTCTGGGAAAGCGTCTTCGCGGCACCCAATGCCTCCCAGCGGCTTTTTCACCAACTGCGGGAGTCCTTTGGCGGGCACCCGGAAAACATCTGAAACATGGCGGGTAAACATTGGCTCATCGTAAACCCGGGTTGTCGCCGCTCGCGCACCACCGGGGATGGAGCTGAATCCCGACGCCTAGCGACTTCTCGAGTTCAGGCGATCATGGTGAAACCCTCGATCTATCTCGGTTCCACCGAATAGCCCTTGCACGTGTGGCCAAGTAAGCGTTCCGTAACCCTTGGTTGACGCTAGGACTCGACCAAGTGAAATCCCGATCTATCTATTCTGACAGTGCGCGTCCCAATCTCCCTGTCATTGAAATGGATAATCCGCGGTAATGTATCCCAAGTTTTCGCATTCTTGTACAGCGCCTGATTTACATACCTGGCCGCCTTGAAGTTCATCAAGTGAAGATAAAGAAACTCTCTAGGGGCATCTCGCTCGTTCCAAAGGACGCCGTCCTTCCAAAACCATATTGCCGGATGTAGTGGATTACCATCAAGCCAAGGCCAAGGAGTGAAGACAGTGGCCCATTGCTCCTTAAAGTAGTTATTGTTCCAGTACCTAGATTCGACTTCCATATGCGGAGACAAATTGACGCGCCGGCGGCGCTCGTCGTGCGGGCTGAAAACTGCACTAAGTTTCGCTTCGTCGAGGCTTTCTTCCCAAGGGCACGACCCCGGATCGTTCAATCTTTCTTTCCAGCCGCTTATGAGGTGGAAGGCTTCCTTTAGCCATGGCTCGTTCTTGATTAGCATCAAGTGCCCAGTGCATATGCTTGAGCTTGCGCTAATCACGTTATGACTAAGGACATGTTGGTCGTAAAACTTCCTTATATCTCCGAATATGACGTCAATGTCGCACCAGCCGAAATAGTCGTAGCCATCTAAATGATCTTCATAGAGAAGTCCATACATCGGTCGCAAGTTGCAGATATTATACATGCTAAATGGTCGGAATTGTACCCCTAAAAGATCGCTTACACGAGAATTATATTCATCTTTAGAGATGGAGACGAATTTTACGTTACTTGGGTGATTATCTGGGATAACACAATCTGTGTTAATAAGCCAGTCTATTGTGCAATTTCTAGAACAGCTTAGCAGAAAAATACTAAACCACTTAGGCCATTCTCCGAAATAATCCGATATTATCAATATTCGTTTCATTTTCCGTCCGTCTTCGCTTCATTCCGGCCAATCGCATGAGCGGCAAGGCGGAGCCTGAAGCTGTATCGCCTCGCTGCGTTCCAATGAGGGGCCGTGGGGGTTTGATAGACCGAGGCGACGCCATTTTCAGTGGGAGTTTTGGGGCGTATCGGAGTCCCAATATGGAAAATGCCATTATCTGCGATTGGCATGCAGCAGCTTGCACGCTGGCATCGTACTAGCGCTGAAGCCAATGGCTTGAATGGGTGATGCTGCGACTCTGCCCTCGAAATAGGTAGTTTCATAAAGCGGAGCTCGACATGTGAGATCGTTTGCACCGCTGATGCAACTGGATCTACTGAAGCGTACTTCGATTGGCTAAGCGGAGGCAACTGTGAACAACTACACTGGGCTGGACGGCATGGGAGACGAGTTGGAGCCACACCTCGGGGGCAATATAGCCGTTGGGGATCCTTTTACGTTTTGCCCTTTGGCCTGGCGCTATATTGTCGATCGGTTCGGTATCAAGAGTGTACTCGATCTCGGAAGTGGGTGCGGGAACGCCAGCCTTTTCTTCCATCGGCTGGGATTGGCTGTCGTGGCCGTCGATGGCCTTCGCGCCAACGTTGACAAGGCAGTGTTTCCCACGGTTTGCCACGACCTGACAAAGGGGCCGATGGTAACGCGGGTAGACCTCGTTCACTGTCAGGAGGTCGCGGAACATATTGATCAAGCCTTCGTAGATAATCTGATCGATTCACTCCTTTGCGGCCAAATCATCGTGATGACTCACGCGCTCCCCGGTCAGGGAGGATATCACCACGTGAACCTTCAAGGCCCTGAATATTGGATTGAACTCATGACGGCGCGGGGAGCTGTTCTCTTGGAGGAAGATACTCAGAGGATTCGAGATTTCGCGCGACGCGACGGTGCGCCATATATGTCGGCAACGGGGCTGGTGTTTGCCAATAGAACTGCATCGGAAGAATCTTGCGCGATGCCAGCGTCGAACGCTTAGTCAGGAGAGAGCGCACCTTCATAGCCGATCGGAATTAGATACTATCCGTCAACAAACAGAAGAGAGTGGTGGTGCAGATTCGTCCGACATCTGCACAAACCAATGTCGCGTCGTCGCATGCGCTGGGGCAAACCGAGTTGAAACTGACGGGCGTTTCGCGGTGAGGACGCGGCTCTGGCGTTCTTCTACGGACGTGAAGGGGCCTTGCAATCGTAGCGTGGGTTCGATTACCACGCCGGGAGTCGAACTGAGCCTACGAGGCATTGGTTTCGGACGAAAAGGTCCTTTGGTACGTTTCGTGGTAACTGGCGGACGAGGACGAATTCTGGCTGTCATAAGACAACTGCTTAGCGCCTGAGTTCGAATTCCTTCCGCTCCGTCTAGTCCTGGCCTTTTTCTCCGTTTGTTCGGACGTCCTCGTTACGCTGCAGAACAGGCCGCTTTACGCGAACTATTCCGCCAGCTGCAACCTGCTCTGAACGAGTCTGTGCTGAGACTGCAGCCAGCGGATTGGCGGTGTTCGGTCATGCGCTTGGTTCCTCTGATGGCTTAAAGAATGAAGTCGGTGCTGCCGAGCGGGTCGGCGGTGGTCGCGGTGACCAGGATCAGGAAGTCGGCGATGCCGTTGCCATCGGTGTCGCCTGCGACCTGCCAGACGCCGCTCACCAGCTCGGCGCGCAGCTCGCCGGCGGTGCTGCTGAACGCCGTGTTGCCGATGAACGTGAAGGCATCGTCGGCGCCGCCGGCGATCGCATCGATCTGGCCGAGGTCGATCGTGTCGATCCCGACTTCGAAGTCGAGGATCTCGTCGGCGAGCGCGACCTTGGAGTCCGCCGTGCTCAGGTAAGTGAACGTGTCGGCGCCGCCCTTGCCGGTCATCTCGTCGTCGTTGGCCCCGCCGATCAGCACGTCGGCGTCGGCGCCGCCGAACAGGCGCAGCCGCCCGTCCACCACCGCGCTGCCGTCGATGCTGATCGTCTGCCCGGCGAGCAGCGACTGCCCGTTGACGATCAGCGTCGCACCCGCGGCGACGTTGCCGTTGTCGAGCACCAGCGCGTACGAGGGCACCTGGCTCGGATCGGTGGCGAAGCGGTTGTTGACCGAGATCGACTCGATGCTGGTGAACTGGCCGGCGCCGAACACGATGGTGTTGAGCCCGCTGCCGAAGCTCAGCACCACCGCATCGGTCCCGGCGCCGCCGTCGATCGTGTCGGCGGCGTTCCAGCGCGGCTCCTCGAAGCTGAAAATGTCGTTGCCCGTGCCGCCGGTAAGGTCGTCGGTGCCGCGGCCGCCATAGACCAGGTAGCGCCCGCCGTCGGTCTCGGCCGAGCCGTCGAAGGTGAAGTTCTCGCCCGCCAGCAGCGACTGGCCGTTCACCACCAGCTGCTGGCCCGGCAGGACGTTCGCCTCGACCGTGGTGATGTCGTAGCTGTAGAGGTTGCCCGCGGTATCGCCCCACCGGGTGATCGAGCCGCTCTGCAGCGACAGGTACTCGACATTGACCAGGCTGAGCGCCCCCAGCGTGAGCGTGTAGTTGCCCTGCAGGATGACTACGTCGCGATCGCTGCCGCCGCCGTCGTTCGTGTCCGCCGCCGTGAACGCCGCGCCGTAGTAGATCCGGTCGCTGCCGCCGAGGCCGCTGATCGCGTCCTCGCCGCCCTGGCTGACGTCGAAGTAGTCGTTACCCGCCGTGCCGCCGATGGTGTTGACCCCGGAATCGCCCCACAGCTCGTCGCCAGCGCCGTCGACACCGGTCACGGTCATCGTCACCGTCACCGTGTTGCCGCCGGTGAGCGTGTAGGTGAACGTGTCGGTCGCGGTGTCGTTGACGGCGCCGGTCGCCGTGGCCGTCGCCGCCGACACCAGGTAATCGAAAGCCCCGTTGGGATCGTAGCTGTAAGTGCCGTCGGCGTTGAGCGTCAGCAGCGCGCCCGAAGCGAGTGTGATCTGCGTGCCGACATTGGCGCCCACCCCGTTGACCGCCGAAACCGACAGCGCCGGACCGTCCACGTCGGCATCGACGCCCGAGCCGTTGCTCGCAAACACGTCGCCCGTCCCAACCGCGTTCTCCGCCGTCGTCACCGCATCCGGCTGCGCTACCGGCGCATCGTCCACCGGATTCACCGTGATGGTCTTCACAGCCGTGGCGCCACGATGGAAGTCGTCGTTGTTGAACGCCTCGACGTTGCCGTCGGCGCCGCCGACCAGAAGATCGAGATCGCCGTCGCCATCGGGATCGCCGATCGCCACCGAGAAGGGTTCGTCGGCCGTGCCGAAGTCGACTGCCGCCTGGAAAGTGCCGTCGCCGTTGCCGACGAGAACTGAGAAGGTCCCGGGGATATTGAAGTTGGTGACCACCAGATCGGCATTGCCGTCGTTGTTCAGGTCACCGGCGACGACGCGCATCGCCTGGCCGGCGGTGGCATAGTCCGCCGAGGGTTGGAAGGTGCCGTCGCCGTTGCCGAGCACGACCCGCACGCCGTTCGCCGCGCCCGGCTCGCCCGTGTCGGCGGCCGCGACGGCGAAGTCCATCGCGCCGTCGTTGTCGAAGTCGCCGACCGCCAGCCCGGAGACGCTTTCGGGGCCGGCAAACACTTGGGTCGCGGCAGCGAACGTACCGTCGCCGTTGCCGAGCATAAGATCGACGGATCCCGGCGCCACGGGGCCGGGAAGCTCGCCGTAATTGCCAGTCAGTAGGTCGAGCACGCCGTCGCTGTTGAAGTCGGCCGCCCGGATCGAGGACGTGAACTGGCTGGTCGTGGCCGAATAGCCCGTCGGCGCGAACACGCCCGCCGCGGTCTGCAACATGGTCGCGACGCGGCCGTTGTCGACATCCGTGGCGGCGAGGTCGGTCAGCCCGTTACCGTCGAAGTCGCCCGCGATCAGATCGCCCGCAAAATCGACGCTCTCAACGCCCACGATGCTGCCGTCGATTGACGAAACATAGGCGACATAGCCCGAGCCGGCGGGGGTGTAGCTCGCGAAGCCGATATCGCTGAGGCCGTCGCCATCGAAATCGCCGAAGGCGAATGCGGTGGGGGCCCCGGTAATCAGCGGGAACAATCCCGGCCCGCCGGCGATCATGAAGATTCCGCCCGCGCCTCCGCCCGTATCCTCGAGCCCGATCACATAGTCCTCGAACGCGTCGCCATCGAGGTCGGCGAATGCCAGGGCATTGGGGACAGTGCCGAAGTCGATCGGGCCGAGCGAGCTGAGGAACAGCGGCGAGGCAGCGACGCCGTCGCTCGCGGGGATTGTCAGCTGGTCCGCGCCGAAGAAGTCCGCGCCGCCCAGATAGGTCAGCCCGCCCGCCGCGGCGAGCGTGGCGTTGATCGCGCCAGGAGTGGCGACGATCGTGATCGCTCCGCTGCCGTCGCCGCTGACCTGGCCCGCGGTGACCCCGCCAGCCACGTTGGTGCGCAGGCTCAGCGTGCCCTCCTCGACGCTCAGGCGCACGGTGAGCAATCCGGTCACCGGATCACCGAGATCGGTGATCGTGATGCCGGTGAGTCCGATCGCGGCGTCTTCGTTGCCGCTTGCGGCCGGGCCCTCGTCGATCACTGGAGGACTTGGCGCCGGCGTGACCGTCAGCTCCGCGATCGCGGTCGCCGTGTCGCTGCCGCCGAGCGCGGTACCGTCGCCGTCAACGAATGTGAATGTGACGTCGCGCGTGCTCGGCGCCGGGTTCGCCGCGTCGTTCTCGTAAAGGATGCTCGCGGTGATCAGCTCGATCGCGCAGTGGCAGGCATCGGCATTGAAGATGATCGCCAACGGATTGCCGTCATCGCCGCCGCTCCAGGTGCCGACGACGGTGCCTTCGTAGAGCACGTCGGAGCCGGAAAGGCTGACCTCGCCGAGACCGGTGCCGACGCTTTCGATGGTGAGCTGGTCGCCGGCAGTTCCGCCACTGATGGCAACTGTCAGCGTTGCACCGTCCCAGTCATCGTTGTCATCGTCGAAGTAGGCGTCGAAGGCGAGATAGGTCGGCGGGTCGCCCGCCTGGTAGACAGCCGTCGCATCGTTCCCGGCGGTCAAAAAGTCGAGGTCGAGCTCGGGCGCGTCGTTGACCGGCGTGATGGTGATCGCGAAGCTCTGCCCGGTGATCGGCGCGTCGACGCCGTCGGAAACCGAGAAGCCGAAGCTGGCGCTCGTCGTTTCGCTGCCGTCGTGGACGTAGGTGATGCGGCCGTTGTTGATGTCGTCCTGGGTGAAGGTGTCGTTCAAGCTGAGCACCGTGCCGTTGAGCAGCAGTGTGCCATAGGTGGCGGCGGTGGTGATCGTATAAGTGATTTCGGTATCCGCCTGTTCGGCGTCATCGAAGTCGAGCTCAGCCGCCGTGATCGCGTCGCTCGCGCCTTCGGCAAGCGTGACTCCGGTATTGGCGTTCTCCGTCGGCACGTCCTTCACCCCCCCAATATCGAACGTCAGCCTGTTCGGCGTCGGATCCGTGAGCCCCCGCCCGGATCCGCCTCCCTTGCTATCGTCAATGACCTGATATTCGAATCTGTCAGCTGCCGGACCGATGACGTCGGCCGGTGGAACGTAGCGGATATAGCCGCCCGCCAACAGATCGAAATCTATGGTCTCGCCTGCGCCGATTTCCGTTCCGGGGCAGCCACGATGATGGCGGGGAAGCCGTCGCCGCCGATGGTGCTGAAGCCCGAAATCCGCTGGGCTGAGGACGTAAGGCGTGTGCTCGTCGCGGTACGCGTCACGTCGGCGCCGTTACGAGTGCACCGTCGCGCGACGAAACGGTCAAGCTGCTGTCGGCTACCGACAGTCTGATGGTGACGGTGGCGCTGTCCGGATCGCTGATCCAGGCCGGCGACGGATCGACGAAGGCGTTGTTGAGCGAGCTGGGCTGGTCCTCGGCCGCGAGGACCGAGGCTGGCAGGCTATGCGTCGCTCGCGGCCATCCCGACCGGCACCGTCCCGATGGAGCTGGCGGGCGGCGTCCCCGTGAAGGTGCGTGTGGCCGAAATGAAGTTCGGTCAGGCTGGTGCTCGGCGAACGCCCGACAGCCGAAAACTGCGTGGCACGCGACGGACCGCTTGGTGCGAAAGGCTTCGCGCGGCGATTTGCTAGATGGGCGTGCGGGCGGAGTTGGCTTCGGTGTGAAGTCGCTCTGCTTCCCTCAGGACAAGTCGACGCCGTCGTCGCTGCCCCCGCCTGCGAATTCGGCGGCGCCGGCGGTGATCACGGTCACGGCGGGCGGGACCCATGGCTTGCGCGGCGCGCCGGGGCGACGCGGGGCTCCAGCGGATCGGCGGTGTTCGGTCATGCGCTTGGTTCCTCTGATGGCTTAAAGAATGAAGTCGGT